>JAEZKE010000057.1 GCA_023436175.1 Methanobacteriota archaeon | reverse complement strand
TTTGCATTACTTCAAGTGTATGTGTTAATCTAGTTCTATAATGATCTCCTTTTTCGTGAGAATAGACTTGTGCCTTGTGTTCTAGTCTTCGAAATGCTTTGGAGAAAATTATTCTATCTCTATCTCTCGAAAATTCATTTCTGACTAAAAAATTAGGGTTTTCTTCATCAAAATCAATTCTTCTATCTTTTGAAGATGGTTTTTGTGCATATTTTTCTTTTATTAAGAATCTCATATTTTTAAGTTCTTCATTAGTGTAATCTAAAGTCATAATTTCATCTCAAAAATAAAATTAATAGTTAATTTTAATTACTAATTAAACATTATTTCTGATTTTAACACTTAACCCTGAATTTGGCCCTTTAGGGACACCTAAAGCTGTATCTACACCAATATTTTTCCTTAAGTCTTCAAGCAGCTGTTTGGGATCTACCGTTTTACCAATTAATTCTAAAGATGCTGATCTTGGTCTTTGAACTTGTTTAGCTCTATATATTTCGAGTTCATGTCCTTCTTCAATGGCTTTTCTACAAACTCCTCTACAATAAAATCTATTAAATTCTCCTTCACCTAAAGTCTCATGAGCGTTCTTTGGTACTTTTTTCATGCCTGTACTGCTTCTTTTACTCGGTTCCATATTTTTTAGGCAATCTTCATTTAATATGCACTGAGCAAATGTACCTGTATCCCCATCTACAATAGCGTCCTGCAGTAGAGTTATATAATTATTTTCAAAACCAGTTTTCAGCCTTTTGCTCATATAAAGCTTTTCTCTTTCAATATCTAATTCTACTTCTTCGGCCATAAAATTACGTACACCATCTGACTTTAAATCTTCTAAATTCATTTATTCCTCTCCTTTATGCCTATGATCATATATCAGTTAAGATATGATATTATTATCTACTATGGCAGTTAAATATAAAAATCTATTTATTTTAGTAAGTAAATAATATTTATTTTAATTATATTGCATAATATATCAGTTTTATTTAAATTCAAAATAAAATAGGGGAGGTAAATTATTAATAGTAATATAAAATTATATAATTTTATATTAAAAGGCAAATGAGGTGAAAAAATGGCAGATGAACATCATGTAGTGCATGAAGATAAAGAATGGAAAGTAAAAAGAAGCAACTCTAAGAAATCATCAGGAAATTTTGGAACCAAAGCAGAAGCAGTGTCTTATGCAAGAGAAGTTAGTAGAAATCAAAAAACAGAGCTAGTAATTCACAATAAAAACAATATAATTCGTCGAAAAGATAGTCATGGTAAAGATAAGAATCCTCCAAGAGATAAAGATACGCATAAGAAATAGAAGATATCTTAGAAAATCTTATTTTTTTATTTCGGAGGCATGAGAGAAGAGAAGAAAGAAATTAAAGAATGGATTTAAAAATTTAGAGATAATTCAAATGAAATGTTATATTGAGAAAATCATGAAAGAAAAACAGATCTCCTCTTTCTGGATAAATATCACGGGTGGAATTGCGACAGTAGGCATTTCATATATAATTACGACAATTTTTCCAAGATATAACGTCATAGAATATATAGGTATTTTAATAGTAGTTGGTTTTATTATTTTAACTGCAATTTGGGCATTTAACCAATTATTTGGAATTAAATATAAAGATAAAATTCAATTTATAACGGAAGGAGTTAAATTAACTCCAGATGGTTTTAGAGTGCTTTTTTCTATTTGGAATAATGATTCTGCTTCGATTAAGTTATATGAATTTTTTACTAAAGAGTACATAAGACAAACAAGTGTTCGTTACTATGGAGGGCAACGAAACAATTTAGAAATAAAACAGAATGAAACGACGCTGTGGAAAGGAGAAACTTTCACAATTCGGCAAAATGAAAGCGAATCATTTGATTTAAAATATATTGTTGATACAGGCCCTATAGATGGAAGACCATGGATATTATTTGGATTGTTAGTTAATTATCATGATATTAATGGGAAAAAAGTGTTACATTCAGATACAATATATCTCTATAGAGATAATGAAGTCATTCCGATTAATATTAATAATTTAAAAGAACTAGATGAACCAAACATGTTCATACATAGAATATATGTAGAAATTCTTCAGGAATTAGGGGACAATCTTCCATATAATCATGGAAAAGTAATTAAACTTTTAATTAATGAATATAAAATGAGTTTTAGAGTATTAAGAGACTTAATCTTTAAAGAAAATCAAATTAAAGATATTAAAAAATTCATGTCTTTGAAATATAATTTATTAAATATAATTAATTTTCAAAAAAAATCACATGTAAATAAAGAAATGTTAGATAAGAAAAAAAAGGTTTTAGATGAGTTAGATAATCTATCTCGGAAATATGCTCTTTGTCCTTTCAGAGATCTTAGTCAAGCAGAATTAAACTTAGATTATTTAGATGAGTACAGTTTTCGAAATGAAATTAAGTCAGTAAAATAGCTAATATTAATCAACCATAACTATATTAACAATATCTTGATAGATTATATTAAGTGATCCCCATGTTTTCAGACGATTTAAATGAAATATTTGAATTAGAAGCCAATGCAAGGGCGAGGAGAAACGATTTAATAAACAGAGTTCGCAAAAAACTCGATGGATTCCGTAGTAAATTCAATATCACCAATGAAATTAAAATAAACCTCTTTGAAGACGATAAAGGTAAGTTCATAAAATTAAGTTTCTTTACAGGCAGGGGATTTTCAATTAACAACCGTTTCATGGAAGAACTCACAGAAATCATGGAAACAGGAAGCTACAACCAGATATTTATCGATACCGACAAGTTAGAAATAGATTTTTTCTATAAATAGCTTTTTAACTAATTTTTAAATCTTTTTTTAAAAAAATAGTATTCACGACCTAAAACTAAGTTTCCAAATTATTTTAAGCGGGATTTAATTTTTCTAACTTATCCAAGCTATAAGTACGCATCAATCCATGTGCCTATCATTTATTAATCTAAGTAATCTGATTTTTCTAATTTTTGACCCTCTAAAAAGTTGATTTCAGCAGTTATACACTAAAATCAGACAGCTGATTTTACACATATATGTTTTTAGTAATTGTAAAAGTCTCAATTAAACAGAAAATTAAACTTATATGGTTCTGGAGATATTTTTTAGATAAACGGGCGTGTAAGTAATGGCTGAATTACCAGTTGATTCAATTGAAAAACTAATAAGAGATGTTAATACAGAAGATTTAAGTAATAATAAAGAAATGAATAACTTATTGGTGGTTTTAAAGAAAAAAAAGCAGAATTTACAGATAGAAAGAGAGAAAGTAAGGGTTGTTATATGCTGTTCAGTAAAAGATAAGGATATTGGGATCAGGATAAAAGAAAAACTTGCAACCTTTGAAATTAGAAGTTTTCTTGCTCATGATGGTACTGATATACCTGAAAAAGTTTTAAAACGTCTTATTGGGGGATTAGATAAACTTGATGCTTTTATCCCTTTATTAAGCGATAATTTTAAGAATTCTGACTACTGTCTGCAGGAATTAGGCGCTGCATATTTTAAAAATATCCTGGTAATTCCCTTAAGCCTTGATGGAACGGTACCTTCTGGATTTATTAGTGGATACAGGTCTCCAGGTGTGGATGAAAGTAATATTCCTTTAGACCATATACTAAAATTAATGGCCGATTATTTCCCCAGCGCAAATATCTACGGTAAATTAATTGATGTATTAAAAAAAACACACAGCTTTTGCAGTGTTGAAGATGTAATGCGAAGTTTAGAGCCTCATTTTGATAAACTGAATGATGAAGAAATAAATAGTGTAATTGAGATTTCTATTGAAAATAACTATGTATCGGCTTCAAATTTATGTAAAAGAGAATATTTGCCGAAATTTATAGATATCAATAAAGATAAGATTGAAGAAGATAAATTAGAGTTGATATTGGGAGTAATTAGAGAAGATGATGATATTAAGGAATCTAAACTTTCTGGTGGAGAGATTTTAGACCCTGAAAACTGATAGAATTTAATCTATGTGATATATCAAATATGGTTTGGACTTTGAACTTGGAACCTATTTTTATTCTTTGAATTAGTTAACCAGACCACTGCTTTAAACTCTTCTGTGCGGGGTTTAACTTTTTCATTTTATTTAAAGCCCACAACAAATTTGAATTTATATCAGATTGTTTAGCTGATATTATTTAAAATTTTTAACCAGATTTTTGTTTAAATTTTAAGAATTGTTTGAAACAGGATGGTTCAATTGATACTATGTACTACTAATTTTTAATAGTATGATATTAATACTAAAATTTAATAAGTTATAAATTCATATTATAAATCTGGTCTTCGTGACATTTTTAGTTAGGATCAAATTATTTTAAGGTGGTTGAAGTATTAAGGAACTAATAAAAAGTTTAGCAATTCTAATTGTAGTTATTATGGTATTTCTTCCTTCAGCATCTGCCTGGCATGTAGTTACACATGAAAGCATTGCAGAAAAAATTTATTATTCAATGCCTCTTAATGTGCAGCACAACTTAAATTTAAGCGAGATGCGAAGGGGGGCTGCTGCTCCAGATTTAATATTTAAAGACAACAAGGACGGCGGCCATAGATATCCAAAAAGCTACCAAAAAGCTGAAAACTGGTTAAAAAATGGAAAAACAGCATATCAGGAAGGTAACTATAATTATGCAAGTTACTGTTTTGGAATAGCATCCCATTATATCTCAGATTCATATGTAGTTACACATTGCGCAAATATCAGTAAATCAGACCACAGAGATTACGAAAGCAGGTCTAAAGAAATGAAACCCTCTACAATATGGTGCAGGGAAGATCAGTTTGAAAGCATGAATTTTCATATAGTAGGACACAATGAAAGCCTGAAATCAAAATTAGCAGAAGCATATAAAAATGGGGAAACAAGATGGAATATGTGGATTAAAAAAAGGGACATGGCATTAGTTCAACTTAATTTAGACAATGCAGCATTGATAGCGTATAATGCAATAAGAGAATGTGTTTATTAAATTAGTTCTCATTGAAAACGATGGAATTTTAACCAAACCATTGTTCTAAACTTTTTTGAGCGGGATTTAACTTCTTCAGCTTATCTAAAGCCCCAACTACACGGTCCACTGAAAAATTATGTTCATCAGATAAAAACTTGATTGCCCTCTCTTTATCTGGTTTATTTCACTTAATATAATAACCTCGATAAAATCATGAATGAGTCCATATTAACTGAAGTATACGATCTAAAATTAATTGAATGATAAATACTATTAATAAGTATTGTAATAATATTTTATAAAATAGTATTAAGTTGGTTTTCATGGTTTCAATCGATGAAATAACTAGAAAAATTGAAAACTTTTGGAAGCAATATTGGACGATTTTAGGAATTATATTTCTATTATTTGGGTTTTATTATGTTAATTATAGATTATTTGTACTTTATCAAATATCTAATCCCGGTTTATATGATATTCAGTTATGGGGTTTTTTTCAATCTAAAGGATTTGAATTAGCGGTCATTGGTTTTTCTTTACCTATTTTTACATTATTTTTTAATACTATTTTTAAAGTTCGAGAAAAAGTAGGAGAAGAGCTTGAAAAAAGAAAAGAAGAGAAAAAGCAAGTGCAATTAGATTGTATTAATCAAACGCAAGAAATGTGGAGAGATCTTAATAAATTGGGTAGTGAAATAAAGTATTATGAAATTGGTAAAAATTATAATAAGGCCAATAACAAGGAAAACATCGAAGAAATTCTTTTAAAAATTGATAAATTTAAGATTAATGCAGAAGAAGTTTTTAATGCATGGGCTATAAATTTCAATAGACTTTCAAGCTATAATTCTAACTTTAGTAAATTTTTGATAACGCCTACAAATATACTTTTAGATGCTACAATGAGTGTTGCTCAGTTTATTTATGAAAATCCATATGATATGGATAATATAAAAAAATATCAATCTGCCCTCAGTAAAATCAATTTAAATGTTAATGATATATTTCATCATGTTATTCTTTATATTTTCAAAAATTACATGATTATCGAATACGAAAATAATAGTAACGTTGATAATGCTATAATTGATATAAAAAGGTATTTAGAATATATGGAAATGTGGTCTAATATATTAAAAAGGATAGAATATCAAAATAACAAGTTCTTGCCGTTTTTAAAAGATGAATCTGAAGTTTGTAATATTTGTGAGGATATTGAAGAATGTATGAGAGAAGGAAAAAGTGTGAGGGAAAAAACTGTAAGATTAAAAAATTTGTATCAAAATTTAAATCTTGATAAATGTAACTATTCTATTAAAATTCCTTATACTTTGAATTGTATGAATAAAATGGCCAATGAATTAGACATTACAAGAATATATAATGATCTTAAAAAACGAGCAGATTGGCCAAGCTATATTAAATATCCAGGTAAGAAGTTTTCCTTGGATTATCCTCCTTTTTGGTATAAAGGTGATGATTATACTCCTTCATTTTGGAGAAGTGATGATAAATTTAGCATATTACTTTATTTATTTGATGGATATAATTTAGAATGTTTTGTGAAGGCTATAAAGACTGATGATAGTTATAACTCTTTACAAGATGAAATATATTCAACTTACACTGGTTTATATGGAGGAAAAGTAATCTTAAATAAAAGAATAAATCAAAATGGCATTATAGGAGATAAACTTGTTTTTAAATGCAACAAACATTCAAATCTTGATATAAAATTACCTTATTATGTAGATATAACACTGCTTAAAAATAACAAAAATGTCTATAAACTTGAAATAAATGCTTCACAAAAATATTATGAAGATAATAAAAGTATAATACATAGAACTAGAGATAGTTTTAAATTAAATTAATATATGAATAAGAAAAACCGTTATATCAATTTAATTTTGATGGTATTTAAATTAATAAATTTAATTAATGGAATAGATTAATTAGCCAAACCATTGTTCTAAACTTTTTTGAGCGGGATTTAACTTCTTCAGCTTATCTAAAGCCCCAACTACACGGTCCACTGAAAAGTTATGTTCATCAGATAAAAACTTGATTGCCCCCTCTTTATCTGGTTTATTCCATTTGATATCATAGTCATCGATACAATCATGGTTCAAGAAAATATCCCTGACTTCTTGGGGGTCAATATCCATCTCAATTTTAAGGTGCTTCAACGCCTTGAAAACGTCCCCATGTTTTTTAATTAAATTACGTCCTTTTTTAGCGCCAACTCCTTTTACACCTTCATTAAAGTCCGTTCCCACAAGAACTGCCACGTCAACAAGCTGTTCACGGGTTAAACCGTTCATTTCTAAAACTTCATCAAGGTAAATCATTTCTAACCTTGATTTAGAACCCCTGGCGGCTATGTTTTTAAGCATCCTGTCTGCGCCAAATAACATGCAGTCATAGTCTTGAGATGCAACACACCATGCATCTCCTTTTTCAACCATGTAAGATGCTTGAGCTTCACCCTCAGATATGGCCTGAATATAAGGGATTCCCATCAGGTCAAGGAGCTTTTTAGAACCTTCGATGATATCGGGTGTCATTCTGGATGAACGCATTGCATATTTCCGTGCATCTTCAATTCGACCCTCATCAACGGCTTTTTTCCACTGGACTTCGGCTTCTTCCCTTATCTGGCGCCTTCCGTCCTGCGTATCTTTTTTTAGAACATGTGCTTTGCCGTCAAATACATAAACAGGTTTTATTCCTTTATCAACAAGGGAGGAAGTCCTGTAGAGGATACCGCTCAGGTGGGATGTGACATTTCCCTGACTGTCCATGAGTGGAGTGCCGTCCATCTGCCTGATACTTGATAAAAACTGGTAAATAGTATTTGCAGCATCTAATGCTATGGTTTTACCCTTTAATTCGTCTAATTTTATTTCATGAGAAGCTACTATGTCTCTAAATTTAAGTCCCATTCTATATCACCTGTTGATCATAAAAAAAATAATAAAACGGCTTAAAATAAGTTAATGAAGTTATCATTGTTATAAAGTCCTGTTAAATATAGATATTAAATTATCTTAAACCGTGTTTTAGCCCTATCTATTCTCTAAATAAGCTGTAAGGGAATGTCTCTTTTATCTGAATTAGGATTTCGTCTTTATAGATTATGTTGTAAACCCTTGTAAGCATGGTTGAATCTGTATTGAATATTTCCTTAAGTTCTTCATCTGGTTTTTCAAAGCCTATATGGGTTACTTCCCTTCTTGATTCAATGTTGTATTTCCTGAGTATTCGCCCTATTGGAATATCTGCCTTTAAGAGATCTTCTTTGAAGTTGTTAGTAAGTTTATCCACTGGAGTTAATGATACGGCGTGTATGAGCGGTTCTTCTGGATTGTGACTCATAACTACCGTTCTGTAATTAATAGTGTCCCCTTTATTAATGTCTAAATCTTGAGCCTGGGCATTATTCGCTTCCGTAAATTCCTGAACAAGCGTTTTAACATCTATGTGTCCTTTTAATACGTCCAATATCGTTGTAACTGATCCATCAGTTGCAAGGAGTATTTTTTGAGCGCTTGATAGGTTTCCTATATTTTTTTCCACTTCTTTTATTTTTTCCATTACGTTTATGTTCATGTTTTTCCCTTAGAGAGTTTTTAAGTATTTAATGAACTTGAATGGTGTCGAGAATTTATATGAACCTTAGGATTGATTAAATTTTTAACTTAAATAGCGTCCCAAGAGGTTATAAATCTTGTGGATTGGATATTTCTCCTAAAACTGCTGAATAAGCCACAACTGCTGGATTTGCAAGGTATAAATATGATTCGGGGTCTCCCATTCTACCCATGAAATTCCTGTTGGTGGTGGAAACACACACTTCCTCCGAACCTATAACTCCCATATGTGCCCCTAAGCATGGGCCGCATCCAGGGTTACATACTATGGCTCCTGCATTTATAAATGTTTCAATAAGCCCTTCTTTCATGGCTTGTTTATATATATTGGCTGAAGCTGGTATTATAAGCAGTCTTACATCTTCATGTATTTTTTTACCTTCTAAAACTTTCGCTGCTTCCCTTAAATCTTCAAGACGTCCATTGGTACATGACCCAATGAGCGCTTGATCTATAGATACCCCTTTTACTTTAGAGATACCTTTCACATTATCCACATCATGAGGGCATGAAATTTGAGGTTCAAGATCGTTAACATCGAATGAATATTCTTTTTCGTAAGTTGCCTCTTTGTCTGACTTAACAACTTCAAAATCAGTTACCCCTATATTTTTGAGGTATTCAAGGGTCTTCTTATTGGGTTCCATAATTCCATTTTTGGCCCCCATTTCAATTGCCATGTTGCAGATGGTCATTCTTCCTGATGGGTGCATTGAATCAATTGTTTCGCCGTGAAACTCTAAGGACTTGTAGGTTGCACCGGATGACCCGATTTCACCAGCCACGTTGAGCACAACATCCTTTGCAGATACAAATTTTCCTAAATCACCGTCAACAGTTACTTTAAATGCTTCGGGCACCATAAACCATGTTTTGCCAGTTGCATAGACCATTGCAAGGTCTGTTGCCCCCATACCTGTTGCAAAAGCTCCAAAAGCCCCATAAGTACATGTATGTGAATCTGCACCAACTATTACTTTACCTGGCTGGACATAGCCGCGTTCAGGCAGTACCTGGTGGCAAATACCTTCTCCATGGGTATATATATTTTTTATTCCCTGTTTCTTTGCAAATTTCTTTGCTACCTTTTGAAATTCGGCAGAACCGATGTTGTTTGCAGGAATGTTGTGATCAAAAACAATAACGATCTTTTCAGGGTCCCATACTTTTTCGGCGACTTTATTAAATGTTTTTATGGTAGGCGGTGATGTTCCGTCGTGTGACATTGCTAGATCTATGTTAGCTTGGATAATTTCTCCGGGATGTACTTCTTTTTTCCCTGCAGCTCGTGAAAGTATTTTTTCTGTGATATTCATAAGATCAACCTTGTGATATATAGATTCTAAAATTAAAGGTAATTTCTAAAGTAATTAAAATTATAAGTCTGCCATACCTCGTACAGACCTGACTATCTCGTTGAAAAGATCATCATTTATATATTTTCCTTTCTCTCTACTTCTTTTGACCTGGTCAACGATTTCACACAGTTCATCATTAGTTACTTCGATTCCACATGCATCAAGCTTTGCTTTAACTGCCCTGCAGCCTGAATGTTTTCCAAGGACAATTCTTCTGTGGTGGCCAATCAGTTCGGGTAAAAATGGCTCGTAAGTAAGAGGTTCTTCGATAACTGCGTCTACATGAATTCCAGATTCATGTCTGAATACGTTTCTTCCTACAATTGCTTTATTTTCAGGTACCGCAACACCGGTAAGTTTTTCAACTAATCTTGAAAGTTCATAGAAATGTTCAATGTTGAATCCTAAATCAATACCATAAATGATTCTTAAACTCATTATTAACTCTTCAAGTGATGTGTTACCTGCCCTTTCACCTATTCCATTTACTGTGGTTGATGCAGCGTTTGCACCACCGAGGAATCCTGAAATAGTGTTTGCAACAGCAAGTCCAAAGTCATTGTGGCAGTGCATTGCTATCCCTGTTTTGATCTCTTTCCTTATTTCTTTTACGAGATATCCTGCACCTTGAGGGCTTAATGCGCCCACGGTATCAGCTATATGTATCCTGTCCACACCGTATTCTTCAGCTCTTTTGTAGGTGTCTTTTAAAACATTTAAATCAGTCCTGGTAGCATCTTCAGCTGAGAAAGCTACAAAAATACCGTGATCCTTTGCATATTCAACTGCATTCATGCATTTATTTAGAGCCTCTTCCCTGGTCATGTTGAACTTGTATTTCAGGTGCAGATCTGAAGTGGCCATAAATGTAATTATACCGTCAACATTGCAGTCTAATGCGGCGTCGATATCCTCTTTTTTTGTCCTTGCCAGACAGATTATCTGTGCATTTAAATCTTCATCTACAATTCCTTTAACAGCACTTTTTTCTTCTTCAGAAACTATTGGAAATCCAGCTTCTATCTGGTGTATTCCAAGTTCGTCAAGTTTTCTTGCAATTTGTAACTTTTCAGGAGGTCTTAAACATACTCCAGGGGTTTGTTCCCCGTCTCTCATTGTGGTATCATATATTGTGATATCTTTTGGAAATTTTAAATCTACCTCATTGTTATAAGGACTGACAAAATATTTCAAACCGTTCCCCACCTTGATTTATTTACATTTCATTATTATAATGCTTCAAATGTAATGCTGACCATTATATTATGTTTTATTTAATGTTTGCATAATTTAAATGATATTTTCACATTAACATTCAAGTTATGAGCGTTTTAAATTATGAAATTAATCTACATAGAACAATAGTTAATATATAATTTTAATTTTTTTATCAATTTTACCTTTTTAAGCTATGTACTTATTGTTTTTAATTTATATAAGAATATCGTATTTCCAATTTTTATGATTGTTTATCCATTTTTAATGTATTGATACTCAAATAATAGTTATAAATGGAATTAAATTGACAAAATGAGAATAAATCCAAGAAATTATATGCGATTATTTATTTTAATACTTATCTTATATGTATTATCACAGTGACTTTAATGGGGAATTCATGTAAAAATAAATTTATAAAAACAATTTAGAAGGATGTCTAACCTTTATACACGCCCATAAGTTCTAAATAGGATCTTCGCTCGAATCCTTCTTCAATTCCAAGTTTTTCATATATTTCAAATATCTTATTGATTGCTTCTTTAAAATCTTCACCTTCCACCATACCTTTTTCTATTTCAACAAAGTTTCCAACTTTATGTACCTTATCAAGTGATATAGTAAATTCATGGAATGAATAAGAGGTTCTCTCTTTTTCTACATCTGCAGCAGGTTTAAACCCAAGACTTTCTAAGATTAAACCAGTGTTTTTAAAATCTTCCACGTTGACTTCTATTTCTTTACGTGTTTTGCTTACATTATCCAATTTAGGGCCTTTGTATGTGAGGATTATCTCAGATTCTTCGTTGTTTATAGTAGTGTTCCTTATCCGCAGTGCTTCATCACTTTTTTCGAAATCTCTGTATTCTAAATTGTTAAAATAGGTATCTTTCTGGTGTTCTGTCATCACTTTTTTGGCACCAATTTCCTTTAACTTTTCTATAATGCTATTAAAATCATTAACATGGGCTTTAGCTTCTACTTCTATCATTAAACCACCTTTGGTAATTTATTTGAATTTTTAAACAGTATTAAATAGCTAACATGAGCTTTTATTATCTATATTTAGATAATATACTGGTATTGTTATTAAATATATTCACTTAAAGTGGACAGCTTGAGGAGGGGCATCCTCCTGAATATTCTGAATCTGCATTTAAATACTTTTTATTGTCACTCTGGTATGAATTTAAATATAAGACCTGTTTTTTGCTTCCATATCTGTATACTGTAATTCCCTTGCATTTGAGTTTATAGGCCATTAACATGATCTCTTCCACGTCTTTTGGAGAAGCATTCTCAGGTAAGTTCACTGTTTTTGAAACTGCATTATCTACATGCTTTTGAAAGGCTGCCTGCATCTTCACATGCCATTTAGGATTTATCTCATGTGCAGTTCGAAATATTCGCTTGATACCTTCGCTGATTTCACCTATATTCTGTATTGATCCTTTCTTAGCAATTTCAGTCATTAATTTGCTGCTGTAAAATCCTTCTTTTTTTGCAGTATTTTCAAAGAGTTTGTTAACTTCCAATAGTTTTTCTCCTTCCATCACATCTCTAATAAATGAAACAGCAAACATGGGTTCAATCCCGCTTGTTGCATCTGCAATTATACTTATGGTGCCTGTGGGTGCAATAGTGGTCACTGTTGCATTTCTCATGGTTTCTAAACCTTCTTTATCGTAAATACTTCCTTTAAAATTAGGAAAAGAACCTCTTAGTTTTCCCAATTCGGCCGAAGTTCTTCTTGCATGGCAAGTGATAAATTCCATTATTTTTTCTGCTGTATTCAGTGCATCCTGGGAATCATAAGGAATCTCGAGCATTATAAGCATTTCTGCAAATCCCATGATTCCCAGACCAATTTTCCGATTTTTAAGAGTTTCAGTTTCTACTTTTGAAATTGGGAAATTGTTGATATCAATTACATTATCTAAAAAGTGTACGGCAGTTTCAACAACGCTTTTTAGTTTATCAAAATCAATTGTGCGATTTTTAACCATTTTTGTCAGGTTTATGGATCCTAAATTGCATGATTCATAGTTTAAAAGTGGTTGTTCTGCGCATGGATTGGTGGCTTCTATTTTACCTGCATTTGGGATTGTATTTTTTCGGTTAATCTCATCTATAAATATAATTCCAGGATCTCCGCATTTCCAGGCAGTATTTACTATTCTGCTAAATATTTCTCCAGCATTCAATTTTTTAATATGTTTTCCATTTCTTGGGTTTATAAGGTTGTATTCCTCATTATTTATGGCGGCATTCATGAATTCATCATCAACAGCTACAGATATATTAAAATTAGTTAAAGCACCTTCACGTTCTTTTGAAGTGATAAATTCAAGTATATCTGGATGCCTAACATCCAATATTCCCATATTTGCACCTCTTCTCCTTCCACCCTGTTTTATAACGTCTGTGGCAACATCAAAAATTTTCATGAAGGATACAGGCCCTGATGCAATTCCTTTTGTTGATTTTACCGCATCTCCTTTCGGCCTTATATTAGAAAATGAAAATCCAACTCCTCCTCCTGATTTATGGATAAGTGCCATGTGTTTCAAGGCATTGAAGATCCCTTCTATAGAATCTTCTATGTATATAACAAAACATGCCGAAAGCTGGTTAATAGGGGTACCGGCATTCATTAAAGTTGGTGAATTTGGAAGGAACTCAAGCTGGGACATAACCTTATAAAATTCTTCTTCTGTTTTACAGGCATCAGTATTAGCATATAACTTATCAGCACTTGCTACTGCATGTGAAACTCTTTTAAACATTTCTTGGGGAGTTTCGATAACATTTCCATCTTCATCTTTAATCAAATATCTTTTTTGAAGCACCTTAAATGCATTAAATGAAAGTTTTAAACCACTTCCTGTGAATTTTTTAGATTTAATGTAAGTGCCTCCTTTAAATAATAAATATCATAATACATTAATTTTTAATAATATGTTTTTAATCATATATCAAGAATTTTAATTTAAATAAGTGCAAAAAAGACAGTAATTGAACATTAAATGCATCTAATCATAAAATAAATAGAAAATCAGTAAATTTAAAAAATATTTTAAATAATAAAATTAACATTAATAAACTTATTTTTCTAAGACGAATTAATTTAATTCATTGGAGTGCTTTCGGGAATAATTCTTGAGGTAAACTTTTAAACTTTCTATCTGTCGCAGGTATTCATCTAAGGTGTATTCAAGAGATTCATAGGGCGCAATTTTCAAGTCACGTTCGTCTATTAATTTTCTTTTATCTTTGATTTTGTCCTTCATGGGGCGTTGTTTACTGTACAGGCCCATTACTTTGGAAGATTCACGTATACCTTTTATTTTTTCTATATAATCCATTCTAATGGTTCGTATATCTATACGGATATTATGTCTTATCCGTTCTAAAATTTTTTTTGTTTCTTCAAGTCTATCTAAAAGAATTGTTGCTTCTTCAGTATTTTCTGGAGATACCACCAGGCCTTCAATTTCGAGATCTTGAATTTGTTGCTGATACACTTTGGGGCTTATCATTGGTCTTACCTATAGATATATTTTAATGGAATGTTAAGAAACATATATAAATAAAATTATCTATTATAAATATAGTTAATAAATCTAGTGTAATATTGGAAGTATCAGCATCAATAACTTATTGAACTATGACGCATTAAATTTAAAAACAAGTGTGATCAATTTTAAAGTAAACTGCATTTTTGGATATTATTATTTCAAATTAAATCAGTATTGTACTTTTATCTCGATGATTTCTAATAATTATTACCTAAAGATACAAAGACAACTTTTAATGTAAATCATATAATTTATAAATATAAATCAATGATAATGAATTAAAACCTGGAGGAATGTGCTTGACAGATGTACCAATTAAAGTTGAAAATATCGTAGCTTCTGCAACTCTTGGAAAGTCAATTGAACTGCCCAAGGTAGCTCCGGCACTAGAAGGTGTCGAATATAACCTGGAACAGTTTCCAGGACTTGTTTACAAGCTTAAAGAGCCTAAAACAGCAGCTCTTATATTTGGATCAGGAAAATTAGTATGTACTGGTGCAAAATCTATTGAAGATTCAATAAAAGCTATACATATGACTGTAGATCAGATGAGAGATCTTGATCCAGAAATACCAAAAGAATTTGAAATTAAAATACAGAATATCGTTGCTTCTGCAAATCTAGGAAAAACATTAAACCTTGAAGCAGTAGCATTAGATTTAGAAAATACTGAGTATGAACCAGAACAATTCCCAGGTTTAGTTTACAGACTTGAAGACCCTAAAGTTGTATTATTATTGTTTGGTTCAGGAAAAGTAGTATGCACTGGCGCAAAAAGCTTTGATGATGCCCAGCTTGGTGTTGAAAAAACGAAGGAAAGACTGGGTGAACTGGATTTAATTTAAATCCAAATTTGATTATATATCGGTGATCTTTTGATTAAACTAATAGCCTTTGATCTTGATAATGTCCTTATAGACAGCGAAGCCATAGACGAAATTGGCAAATTAATAGGAATTGAAGACAAAATAGCAGAAATAACAAAAAAAGCCATGGAAGGAGAACTGGATTTCGAAACCTCAATCAAAGAGAGAGTTGCTTTACTTAAAGGCGCTTCAGTTGATGATATTAAAAAGGTAATCTATGACATCCCCCTTATGGAAGGAGCCAGAGAAACCATTGAAGCACTTAAGGAAAGAGGATACAAAATTGCAACTATAACCGGTAGTTTTGAAGTCATTGCAAATCGTATGAAAGAAGAATTAAATCTCGATTATGCAGTTTCAAATACTTTACATGAAGAAAACGGTGTTTTAACTGGTGAGGTAACCGGACCTCTTGTAAATGGTTCTAAAGCAGATGTGTTAACTGATCTGATTAAAAAGGAAAATATATCTGCAGATGAATGTGCAGCAGTTGGTGATGGTGCAAATGATATTTCCATGCTTGAAATGGTTAAGTTAGGAATAGCTTTTAATGCCAAACCTGTTTTAAGGGAAATTGCAGATGTTGTAATTGAGAAAAAAGATTTAAAAGAATTATTACCTCTATTTGAAGATAATATGGATAATAAAGATAATGTGGAAGTTTCAGAAACTCCAGTTAAAGAAGAAAGCTTTGATAAATTGCTTGCTGAAAAAAGAGAGTATGAAAAGAAATTAAATGGACTCACAAAAGAACGGGATGATTTAAATAGTGAAGCCAGATCTCAAAGGCAGGTAAGAGATGATTTAAACGCAAGTATTAAAGAAAATCTCAACAAAGCAATTGAATTTAGAGATAAACGTGACAAAACCAACGAAGAAGTTAAAAAATATAAAACTCTCAGAGATAAAACCAACGAAAAGCTCAAAAGCATGGAATGGGCATCTGGAAAAAGAGATATAATAAACATTGAAAAAGAGATTAAACGGCTTGATAAGACCATACAAACAAAAGTTCTTGATATAAAGAAAGAAAATGAACTGGTCAAAAAAATTACAGACTTGCAAAAGAAACTTCAAACTATGCAGGAAGACGAAAAGATCCAAACAGAAGCCAGGGAACTTAAAGAACAGTCTGAAGAGTACCATGCTAAAGTTGTTGAACTTTCAGATGAGGCTCAGTCTACCCATGAGCAGATGCTTGAGTATTTCCAGAGAATAGATGGAATAAGGAAAAAAGCAGACGAAGCCCATAACACGTTTATCGGAACTAAAAACAGTGCTTCCAAAAAACATGAGGAAGTAAGGGAAGTTTTAGGAAACATTCGCAAGATAAACAAAAAATTAGATAAAATAAGGTCTAAAAAACGAAGTAGAGAAAGTGAAGCTACCGCAAAAGAGAATATTAAAGAAAAAGCACATGCTTTAGATATATATGAAAAATTCAAAAGCGGTAAAAAGTTAAATACAGATGAGTTAATGCTCTTGCAAAAACATAATGTTATTTAACCTGCTTAAATTTCTTTTTTTAGATTTATATCCTTTTTTAAGTAATTGAAGTAACTTATTTTAACTTTTTTAAATTTGAACTTTGTATTAAAAATGAATAGTGAACCTTAATTTTTAGAAATAATTAGAAGTATTCTTAAAAATTGATGATAATATTTGTTTTTGGCTCTTAATATACTGTTTAAAGTCTATAAAAATAATAATTAAATATTGCTAATAATCAATGTTATCTTCTATATCATATTCTCGGGGTGGTTCAATATCAACAGTCCGCGGATTTCTCCCCATTTCTAGTATAAATTTATTAACGCGTTCTATCATGTCGATATACTCTTTCTTGGAGATTTTATATCCTTGAACCATTACATATTCAGGCATTTTTCCATGCATCTTTTTATAATCTAGTATAAAACTGACCATTTCCCTGTATTCTTTGAGGTTTAGTCTTTCCATTTAATCTCCTCTTTATGTGAATAACCAAATGTTTAAATTACTGTCAAAATCCCTGATTTTGACGCTGCTAAAACTTATAGTTTTGCATATTGTTATTTTAAACATGTTTGCGTTGCTTTACATTGATTAAATGTAATTTTAGTAATTACATAAGTTAAGTTACGTTATTCACTGTAAATTAGTACTATGCGTAAATGATCATACCATAATTTGTAATTTTTTATGTTATGGTCAGATAGTTAAGATTAGTTTTATACATTATTAATGTTTTAGTTTCATTCATGTAAGTTGAGTACTGTCTAATTAGGGGTTTACTTTATTTCTTTTGGAGGATCTTGAATTTCTACAGAAACATCTGGGTTGAATGGATTTGTTCTTATGGCAAGTGAGAACAGATAAGGGTAATTTTCCATAAGATGTTCCATGTACTGTAACCATTCATAAACCAGTAAGCCGTATGCTCTTTCTGTATCTCCAGCAAGATGTTTATAGTCTGCTTTAGGAAGATTTGTTAGATCTGATCTATTTTCAAGTTCTTCAGTTAAATGAAATACTGCCCATAAAAGGTCTGTAAACGAGTCATGTTCAAGTAAGTTAGGATTTGCTAAAAGGCGCAACATAAACTCCCTGTTATTTACAAGGAATGTTTTTAATTCCTGAAGATAATGTATTGAATCAGGATTATCCTTTCCTATGTACACATTGTAATTGTAATTTTTAATTCTTTCACTTGCTTCTAAAAAATCTTTTTTAGTCCATTTATCAGTCATAATAAGTTTTTTCCTTATTTTTTCAGTTTTTGAGTCAAATTCTGAAATTCCGGTTAGTAACTCAGTCCCAACTTCACTGAAAAATGATCCTATAACCATGTTCATTTTCTGGAGTAGATTTATTTTTTCCCTTTCACTTATTATCCACTCTAAAACAAGGACAACGATAAGTGCTTCTATAGGAATAAATGCTAAATCTATATCGAGATAAAATAAGGTTTCATGTAAATCTCTAAAAAGTAAGAAATTAGTAATATAAAGAATTGCAGCCATTATAATTAAAATTATGCCTAAACGGACTCTCCAGTTATTCATATATTTCTGTATTCCCATAGCCATCCCCTTTAATTTTTTTTGCCAGTAACAATAGTTATCGGATTTCTTTTAAACATCATAGTTCCCCTTTCTATGATATTCCCCTTTGAAATGGATACATCGACAACATCAATATCCATCTGTAGTTTTTTCATGGTTTTAATAGCTTCAACAGGGGTTTCAAGCAAAATTGAAGTTACCATTATTTTCCCGTTTTGTGGGAGTTTTTTGTAGCCTTCTTCTATTAAAATAGGTAGATCTCCACCACTTCCTCCAATCATCAAAATATCAAAATTTTCAATGTCACTTAATGCTTCAAGGGCATCACCATGAATAAGTTTCACCTTTTTATCTAAATTGTGTTTTTTAAGATTCTTTTTGGTGGTATTTAATGCATCTATATTTCTATCAATTGCGTATACCATACGTGATCTTTTAGCGAATTCTAAAGTTAATCCGCCTGTTCCACAGCCAATATCAACCACAATATCGGTTGGTGATACATCTGATTTACACATAACAATGCATCTTATTTCTTCCTTGGTTGGCCCGGGTACATTTTTATGGGTTATAAAATCATCGTCTGGAATCATATGAATCATTACAAGTTTTGTTTATCTTAAAAGTTACGGATTTTCATTGTGCCATCGTTTAAATAGGTGATTATCGATTTCTAAGATATCTAATATTTTTCCAACAACAAAATTGCATAGATCATCAATATTTTCTGGATTATGGTAAAAACCAGGCATAGCTGGGAGAATTATACCTCCTTCTCTGCTTATTTTGAGCATATTTTCAAGATGGACGGATCTAAGGGGAGTTTCACGAGGTACAATTACTAATTTCCTTCTTTCTTTAAGTACCACATCTGCTGACCGTGTTATAGCATTGTTTGCGTATCCATTTGCTATTGCAGAAATTGTTTTCATTGTGCATGGAACTATGACCATAGAATGGAATCTGAAGGATCCACTGTTAATAGAAGCTGTAAGATCCTTTGGATCATAAATTGTATCTGTAAGTTCTTTTAATTCTTCTTCTTCCATATTGAGTTCATGTTTAAGAATTATTCTTGCTGGATCGGTTATTACAAGAGCAGTATCTTTGTTTAATTTTTTTAAAACCTCAAGAAGTCTTACTCCATAAATTACCCCGCTTGCACCGGTAATAGCAACTACGATCATCGTTATCACACATCTATAATTTTGTATATAATCTAATTTTAATAGTTTATTTTTAACCAATTAAATTTAATTTATTTAACATATACATAATGAGTAATTTTATTTATTATAATTAAGTTATAACCAATCTTTAATGTTTTTTTGCATTGTAAGTTCAAGATAATCGTCAAATGGGAATCTTGATGCCTTTTCTGCGTATTCTTCTGGAACATAAATGCATATATCTGCGTAATTAAATCTCATATTTTTAAGGGCACTTACTAAGTTTGATATTTCATTTAATTTTACACATTCGCCGCTGACAGATACAAGAGTCCTCATTTCACTAAAAAAGGGGTATTCAGGGATGTCAATTACTGTATATTCAGAAGGTGAACCTAAATCTTCAGCAATTTCAAGTTCAATCTTTTTGATTTTCTTCTCATTGATCCTGAAAACATCCTTTGGTTCTTCTAAGTCACTGAGTTTTATGGTAAATACTCTTTTAAACAAATTTCTATTATCTAATCTGTTTATTATATCTTTAATTAAACCATCCTGGGATCTTGCAATTGTAGTAATATCTGCATCGTCGTACTTGTAAATATTATTTGAATCAACCACATCTGACTCAAACATCCATTTAATGCACCTTCTAAACATAGAATTTATTATTCTGGTAGTATGGTGTTGATAAACACTAGGATACATTAAGTATCTTGCAATGAGTGCTGATTCAGCAGCTTGAATACCTTTTGCCCCGATAACTAAGTTATCCTCAAGTTTCATTGAAGAAACAAGCCTTTCAATATCAATCATCCCGTAAGCAACTCCAGTATAATAAGAATCCCTTACCAGATAATCCATTCTGTCAGCATCAAGTTCGCTGCTTATTATATGTCCTAAAGGCCCTTTTCCATGTATTATGTCTATTACTTCTTGAGGATCAAACATTTCTGACAGTATATCTGAGATTTCTGATTCTCTAATAACTTTAGATGTTTGATATTCATGGGAAGTATTAAGGACAGCTTCTGACACGTGTGAAAATGGGCCATGCCCTATATCATGTAAAAGTGCACATGAACGGATCATTTTTTTGGTATGTTCATCAAGGCCAGTACTGTCTGCAATCTTGGACGCGATATGCATAGTTCCAATAGAATGCTCAAAACGAGAATGATTTGCACCAGGATAGACAAGATAAGTAAATCCTAACTGTTTAACTCGCCTTAAGCGCTGAATTTGGGGAGTATCAACTAACCTGATCTCAAATTCATCAAGATAAAGGTTTCCATGGACACTATCCCTTATATTTTTCAAATCTACGTTCTCCTTATTTAATTAAATTGCATATTTAAACCAGTTATTTTGCAATTGAGCCAACGGATAAATCTTTTGAGATTATCCTCCAGACATAATGATGTTTTTTCCTTCTTCAGTAAATTCTTCTTTCTTAAATTCAAGGTCGAATTTTATACGTTCTATTGATTCTTTTAGAGCTTCTAAAGTTTCACCTCTATGCGCTCCAGCTACAACTACAAGTAAAAGAGAGTCGCCAGTGTAAAATTCACCAACGTAATGTACGGCCGCTATTTCAGCTACTCCATATTTATTTTTAACTTCTTCTATAATTTCTTTAAGTTCATTTTCAGTTTTACCGATGTCAGGAGTGCTTAAATTCATTTTTTTAACTTTTATTTCATTTTCCTTGCCTCTTACAATACCCTCAAAGGAAAACACTGCCCCACATTCGTCAATTTTAGGATTTTTTTTAACCTGATTTATAAGGTCAGGAATTGTAACGATTTCTTCATCTTTTTGGATAATCCTCACATTTAGAGCCATGTGATCACCATACGTTCTTAAATTTTTATATTAATTCAGAAGATTCTTTTTTGGATATATATCTAATCCTAGAAACTCCATCGATTTCTTTAATGACATTTACAACGGATCCAGGAACAAGTGATTCCCAATCTTCATCTGTAAGCATCCTTCTTCTAACTTCTGTTCCAGAATAAATCTCACGATTAAACAATGGTGGTTCTGTGACTTTATTTCCTGCTTCAATAAAAAGCCGTTGAACCAGAGGATTACCAGAATATATACATTCAAAGGGAGGTGTTAGCATTTTAATATGTGCCACCCAAGTAGAATTACAAGCAACATCCTGTACTGGTATGATATAATATTTTGATGCAGGAATACCATTTTCACTTAGGGCCTTTGTAAGCATCATTACCCTCTCTCCAGCAGTAAATGGATCTTTTAATGTATGGCTTAACTGAGCACTTCCGATACCTATTACAACTTCATCAACTTCTTCTAGAATGCGTTTTATAACTTGAAGGTGCCCATTATGAACAGGCTGCATCCTTCCAACAAGTAATCCTCTCAAACAATCACCTGTTTAATTAATCTGTTTTCATGTGCTTTAATATTTTGTTTATATGTCGGAAAATATACTATTTTTCTAAAAATTTTTTTATTATATAAACCCTCAAAAAATCTCTGATTTTTCGGGGCACTCGAACACTTGCATTCGGTGCACTGAAATCAATGATTTCAAGTGCCACGAAATTTCTAATTTCGTACGGCCCTCAAACGCGTAGCTTGAGAAAATGTGAATCATACGAAAATCGTAGATTTTCGAAGCGTCAAAATTTTTAATTTTGACAGCATTTTCTGTGCATCAAAACGAAGTTTTGATAGCGTTTGGGGCCCTTGAATGCCACGAAACCTTCGAAAATTTTGCTTTCGAGGTCTCAAAAATCTTCAATTTTTGAAGACCTCTGATTTCCTATGGCCCTCAACAAAACAGGAGCATGTAAAAATTCTATAAATTTTTAGGTTGCAAATTTCAATTTGCAAACATCGAAATTAAAAATTTCAACAGATTTTGACGCCATGGGAAACTCTCGATATTCTACGAATTTCGAAGGATTTTTTGAATAATTTGTTAATAGTTTCGTTATACACTTGCAAAGTATGTCATAAAAAGTATTTTAGTATTAAAAAGTCTACCTTTAATGAGTTTTATTACATTTGTAAAGTATCTTAAAAAAAGTATTTTGCATTGCTAAACTATTTTTAAATAAATTCTGCTTTAAGGTTAGTATATTACAGCTGTGCTTATAGCATAACTTATTAAGACTAATTAACTAATTTAAATAAATTTAGACATTCAAACAAGATTTGAAATGGTTTTTGTAGGATGGACACCAGTTTAATCTGATGTCCCCACTAACAATTTTAAAGACACAACATTTACATTTTTCCCATTGCTTTGCTTATATCTACAGGAGAATTGAATTGTTTGTCAGGCATATTTTGTAAAACGTCTAAAACATCCTGATTAGCATGATTTTCTTTTGCTCTTTGGATTAAATCTTGTTTTTGTGCAGGAAAACGTGTGCCCTTTATGGATTTTTCAACCTGTGCAGGACTTACACTAAATCTTCTCTGTCGTTTTTGTGCCAAATTTTCACCTCCACGCATTGCTATCTCATGATGAGATAACTTGGAACCAATATAAATTAACTTAATCTTGAGATAATAAATCGGCCTGTTAAGAGAGGTTATAGCTTGAATTAGCTTCTATAAATTTTGATTAACCTAAAACATATTTTCTCTAATTTCATTTTTGAAATTTGAAATTTAAGTATTTTACTACTTTTAAATAAAAATTTATTACTAATCTGCTAAGTTTAAATGGTGATATAAAAATTAGCATAACAATTTAAATCACTTTGTTTAATATTAACTAAAGAAGTAATTCTACAGATAATATTCTTTTGAGTTAGACTCCATGAAAGTTCTTCAAATGGCTTAAAAAAACGAAGATGTAATCTTAAAATTAATAAATAGCTTTGATCAATATTTTTAAAGATTTAATTTGCCAATATCAAGTCAGATAACTAAATTTGAATAGATTGTTTAATTTATGAACCAAGGTGTGATGAATGATAAAAGTGGAAAACTTATCCAAGATATATAAAATGGAAAACGGTGAAGAAATCGAGGCTTTAAATGATATAAACCTGAATGTTAATCAAGGTGAAATTGTTGGAATAATAGGAATGAGTGGATCTGGGAAAAGTTCCTTATTGAGAGTTCTCAGGGGTGTCGAACCATTTGACAGCGGTAAAATAACTCTTGATGGCATAGAAGTTTCTTCAGATTCAAGTCCCTACTATTTTGCAAAACTTAAACAAGCAACTGCAATTCATCTTCAAAGGTCATTTGGTTTATGGGGAGAAACTGCTCTTCAAAACGTTGTAAGGAAATTATCTGGAGTTAAATACGGTGATGAATCTCTACAAGATGTAGATGACTCCATAGCTGAGTTCGGAGATCGGGCAAAGGAAATACTTGAGATTGTGGGTCTTGGTCATAAGATAAATCATTATGCTCCAGTTTTAAGCGGCGGTGAAAAACAAAGGCTTATAATGGCAAGACAGCTTGCAAAACAGCCGAAAGTCTTACTACTTGATGAACCTGCTACTATGTCATGCCCTAAAACAAAACAGGAAATTTTAGATGCCATTAAAAATATAAATAAAGAGTTAGGCGTTACAATTGTCCTCGTATCCCACCTCCCAGATGTTCACAGATACCTCTCAGATAGGCTAGTTTTAATGGAAAATGGAAAAATTAGTGATGAAGGTTCTCCTGAGGAAATAATTGCCAAATTTATAGAGCCGATGGAACCAGTTGAACCTCTATCAGGCCCTGAAAATATAGGGGATTCTATAATAAAAGTAAATGATTTGGATAAGAGATTTTTCCTTTTAAAAGGTGGAAATACCCTCCAAATTAAAGATATAAACTTTGATATTAAAAAAGGGGAGATAGTGTCTTTAATAGGCTCAAGCGGAGCTGGAAAAACAGTTTTACTTCGAATGGTGGCTGGTCTTGATGCTCCAGACTCGGGATCTATCTTTTTTAAATTGAATAGTGAATGGGTGGATATGCAGGATTTAGGGTTAGAGAGAATGAATGTAAGGCGAAAAATGGGATTTATGCACCAGGAATTTGCTCTTACTCACTATGCAACCATTAAAGATCAAATTGCATCACGGCTTGGAGTTAAAGATGAAAATGTTATAGCTAAAGCACGTAAAACAGCTGAAAAACTGGGAATAAGTGATAAAATCCTTGATGTCCTATACCAGCTTACTGATCTCCCAGAACATGAAGCTAAAGCAAGATTGGAAAAAATTGAGCTTAAACCTGACATTTTAGATCTTCTATTTCCAAAGTTCCCTGATAAAGAGGTTAAAAAATATGCGAAACCTGTTTTTGAAGCGCTTGATTTGCCTCTTGATATCCTGGAAAGGCGTTCTTATGAACTATCTGGTGGTCAAAAGGTTAGAGCTACTTTAGCTTTAGTACTAACATCTAATCCTGAGGTTTTAATATTAGATGAACCATTTGGAGATCTTGACCCTCTTACATTAAGGGTGGTATCAAATTCTCTTAAAAGGATAAACAGGAAATTTAATACAACTATTTTAATGGTAAGCCACCACGTAGATTTCATCAGGGAAGTTACAACAAGGGCTATAATGATTGAAGATGGAAAACTTGTTGGTGATGGTGATCCTCAAAAACTATGTGACAAATTCATTAAAACATGTAAAGCAGATTATCTAATGAATAATGACTAATTCTACGTTATAATTAGTATAATGTGTAAGTAAGATAATTAAATCGGATTATATACATAATCTGTATTAATTATCAATAACTACATTTAATTTAATTTTCGTATGTTAAAACATGTCACAAATGTGTTTTTGTACATGAATACATAAAGACAGTTTTTAACAGTATATTGTAAAATTGCAGAAAAACATTAAAATTAAACAAAAGATGATGATTGTTGTTGGACTGCCAAAAATTTGAAAACCAGAATATAACTAATTTTCATTATTTTTTTAATAGTTTTTAAGTATAATAATTCCCAATTATTCAATTTATGTGATAATTATCACAAAGAACTTAATATTCTTCATTTCATGTGCTAATTAGCACAAATAATTTAATTATATATAAAATCATGTGAAACTAATTCAATAAGTATCATGTTGAAAAAAGAAATTATAGGTCATAAAATGACATATAATGCCATAATTGAAAATGAAAATCATTTCCAAAGCATATTTGACAATGCTCCAATTGGAATATTTCATTCTTCACTAGAGGGAAAGCTTTACCAAGCTAATAAACAACTAGCAGATATTTTAGGGTATGGGTCACCGGAAGAGCTTATTTATAGGGTTAATAAAACTGATCTTAAGGAATGTGTTTATGTAAACAAAGAAGATCGTTTAAATTTTGTAGAAAAGGCACTTAAAGACGATTTATGGCATTCTTATGAAAGCAAATTTCACAGAAAAGATGGCACTATTATTGCAGCTGAAATTTTATTTAAAGTAATTAAAAATTCTGATTGTTCTGTGAAATATTTAGAAGGTTTCATAAAAGATATCAGTAAGCGTAAAGAGGCTGAAGAACATTTTCGTAAAGAAGTAGAAAGGGAAAGTTTCCTTCTTGAACTTTACAAGAGCGCCCCACAACTTACAGATAAAGAGCTCTATAAATGTGCATTGGATCATGCAGTCAGCCTCACAGACAGTTCTATTGGTTTTTTCCATTTTATTTCTGATGACCAGAAAACTGTTATTTTAGATACCTGGAATGATGAAGCTTTAAGGATATGTAATGTTTCATTTAAAACCCATTATCCCCTTGAACAGGCAGGCAACTGGGCTACTTGTATACAAACCAAAGGACCTGTTATTTATAATGATTTCAAAATTTCTCCTAATAGAAAAGGGTTTCCAGAGGGACATACACTAATAAAAAGATTTATGAGTATACCTGTATTTGATGAAGATAAAGTTAAGTTTGTTTTTGGCGTGGGAAATAAAATTGAAGAATATAACGAGCATGATGTAATTCAAATCCAATCAGTGGCTAATGAATTGTATAGGATTATTAAGCAGCGTCATTGGAAACAAGAATTAGAAAACAGTGAAACGAAACTACGTGCAATCTTTGATAATGCAACTGATATGATTGCTTTAATTGAGGGAAGCGAATATGAAAAGTTACGATATATTGAAGTAAATAAAGAGACAATTAAAAGATTAGGCTATAATAGAGAAGAACTATTAAAAATGGGCCCTCAGGATATAGATCATGGATTTGAAACTCAAAAAAATGTAGAAGAACTCCTTAAAACTGGTCATACTCAATTTGAAACCATTCATGCAGCTAAAAACGGTAGAAAAATAGATGTAGAACTTAGCGTTCGCTTTATTGAATATGGAGGTAAAAAAGTTGCTCTTGAAATTTCTCGTGATATTAGTGAACGTAAAAAAGCTGAAAAATTGGTTAAACATTCAGAATTATATTACAGAACTATTTTTGAGAATACAGGAACTGCAACATTTATTTTTGGGGACGATACAATTATTTCTCTTGCAAATACTGAATGTAAGAAAATGTTCGGATATTCAAAAGAAGAAATTGAGGGTAAAAGCTGGATTAATTTTGTAGTGGAAGAAGATAGGAAAAGATTGATGGATTATTACTACCTGAGAAAAGTAGACCCTAATTCTGTTCCTAAAAATTACGAATTTCAATTAATAACTAAGCAGGGCGACATTCGAGATGTTTATGCCAATTTTGCCTCAATTCCTTATACCAATAATTGTTTAGCATCTCTTTTAGATATTACCAAACGTAAAAATGCTGAAAATGCCATTAAAGCGTCTCTTAAAGATAAAGAAATTCTATTAAAGGAGATACACCACAGGGTTAAAAATAATTTGCAGATAATTTCCAGTTTACTCGACCTTCAGGCGAATTATGTTGAGGATAAGGAAGCGATTAATGTTTTACAGGAAAGTCAGAACCGGGTTAAATCCATGGCCATGATTCATGAGATGCTCTACCAGTCCACTGATCTCACCAGTATAGAGTTTTCAGGTTATGTTCAAAATTTAGTTAATGATTTATTCTATTCTTATGGTACAAAAAGCAACATTAAATTAATTATGGATGTGGAACATGTCTTCTTAAATATTGAAACTGCAATTCCATGTGGATTGATAATAAGCGAACTGGTCTCTAACAGTCTCAAATATGCATTTCCAAGTAATATGGCGGGCGAAATATCTGTAAATATTCATTCGCATAATGAAGAATTTGAACTTACAATATGTGATGATGGTATTGGTTTACCCGCAGATATTGATTTTGAAAACATACAAACATCATTAGGACTACGATTGGTTAATATGCTTGTAAACCAGTTAGACGGTTCTATAGAATTAGATAGGAACCATGGTACAAAATTTATAATAAGGTTTAAAGAGTTAGAATATAATAAAAGGCTTTAATTAATTTGAAGTTGATAACAAAAGAAGAATTCAAGGTATTATGCAGTATTTCCGCAGTTTTATAAATCAGTTTAATATTTGTATATGTTAATGTAATATACTATCTCAATACTTATTTTTAGATTTAGTAAGTTCTATTTTTAATTTTTAAACTCCTTTATTAAATTAAATACTATAAACTCCAATTTAATATTGTTAAAAATGAATACTTATTATAATTATCCAAATATTTAATGCAAAATAATAAATTATGCAACTTATAAATATAATTGTAATGATAATGGCAAGAATTAGATATTTAGATGAGAAATTAGAATAGCTGCCATTTAATATCCATTAAATTTTATTAATTGATTAAAAGGTGATTAAATGAGCTTTGAAGAAATAGGTACAGAAAATGCATATAAGGTACTAGCTCCACGGCCAACAATTATTGTAACAACTGTTAATAAGAAAGGAGAAGTAAATGCGGCCCCATTTTCTTTTACAATGCCCGTTTCAATGGATCCGCCGTTAATTGCATTTGCATCAGTTACATCTCATGATACTTATAAAAATATAGAAGAAGTTGATGAGTTTGTGGTGAATATTCCAAAGGAAGATATATTAAATAAACTATGGATAACTGGTGAAAAATTTCCATATGGCGTAAATGAAATAGAAAAAGCAGATCTTACTTCTAAACCTTCTAAAAAAGTTTCACCACCAGGAATTGAAGAATGTATTGCATGTATCGAGTGTAAAGTGCACTGGATCAAAAATGCAGGAGATCACAATATCATCGTAGGAGAAGTTCTAAATGTAAGTGCTCAAGAAAATTCTCTAAAAGATGGTAATTTAGATGTTGAAAAGCTAAAACCAGTTTTACATGTTGGTGGAGTGAATTTTGTAGTTGGAGATAATCTCCGAAAGGTTGAATAAATATTTGAACAGGTTATGAAAGATTAGACCTGATCATCTAAATTGTGTAAGGAGTGTATTAAATGTTTAAAACGATATTGGTTCCAACAGATGGTTCTGAATATGCTGGAAGGGCTGAAGATATAGCAATTTCCATGGCAAATAAATACAATGCAAGAATAGTTGGAGTCTATGTAATTGATGAAAAGCTTATTTATCCCTATGATGTTCTTGAAGATGAAGGTAAATCCATACTAAAAAAATTAAGTGAAAAAGCTAAAAAAGAGGATGTAGTAGTTGATGAAATCCTTGTATTTGGAGATCCGCGTAAGGATATACCTACTATAACCCGAAGGATGAATGCAGATATTGTTATTATTGGAACCCATGGAAAGAAGGGTTTAGAGAAATTAATACTCGGCAGCGTAGCTGAAAGTATTTTAAAATCTGTAGACGTGCCTGTACTGCTTGTTAAATAATTATAGTTCTTTTTATACTTTTTTTAATTTTTAATGGGTATTATATGTCCAAATTTGTAATTAGTTTTTAAATCTTTGTTAATGTTTATTTGTTTGAATTTCATAGGTTAAAATTAGGAATGACTTTAATTTTATATTAGTATGGATGGGAGTTAAATGTGAGATTATGAAGCCGTAAGGCTTCCAATCGAATGTATCGGTGAAACTATGAGATTGTGGAGCCTGCAAACATTTCATGTTTGCGGCGTCAGAACTTACAGTTCTGACAGCCTACAAAAAAATTATATTTTTTTGTGGCCCATAGTCTCATGTAAATTGGTGATAACATGAGATTATGGAGCCTGCGAAAACGTAGTTTTCGCGGCTACCAATCGAATGTTGGAGAAAGCTATGAGATTGTGGAGTTTGCATCCTGAATATCTTGACGTTAAGGGCTTTGTTGCGCTTTGGAGAGAGGGAATTATGGCCAGAAATGTTCTTACCGGCAAGACTAAAGGTTATAAAAATCACCCTCAGCTTGAAAGATTTAAAGAACAGGATAATCCGGTACTTGCAATTGATACTTACTTATTAAGCGTTTACAAAGAATCAAAAAGAAGAAATTATACTTTTAAAAGAGATAAAATTGGTTTTAAGTTTACAGACTCTAAAATTGAAGTAACTGAAGGGCAAATGCTGTACGAGTTTAAACATTTAAAAAGAAAACTCAAGATAAGAGATCCTAAAGGATATGAGATGTTAATGAAAATAAATTTTCCCCGGCCAAATCCTATTTTTAAAATAGTAAAAGGAGATATAGAGTCATGGGAAAGACCATATTAACATTTAACTTATAAATTTATGTAATATGTCTTTGAAATAGATTGAAATTGATTATATTATTTTTATATAAAATTTAAACGTTTAAAGATATTACTAATGGTTTTAATTCCTTAAAAATAATGGAATACGTAAATAATTCTTAAAGATTTATAAATATTAAACAACAAAAGTAAAGTATAAAAAATTAAAATGAAGTTTTTTGGGAGGTATAAAAAGGAGGATCTAATCAATGAGATATAGATGTAAAGTCTGTGGATATATTTATGATCCTGAAGTAGGTGAACCCAGAACCGGAACACCTCCAGGCACGGCATTTGATAATTTACCCGAACTGTGGCGCTGTCCAAAATGTGGGGCAGGTAAAATTCGATTTATGATGATCAGGTAACAGTTAAAAGGCTTGAAAGGTTGATTCAATGGTAAACAAGTATAAATGTAAGGTATGTGGTTATATATACGATCCCGAAAAGGGAGAACCTAAAACAAAAACAGATCCAGGTACAGTATTTGATGATTTGCCTGATTTATGGCGCTGTCCTAGTTGTGGTGCCGGCAAAATCCGATTTGTTGAAATCAGGTAATATTATGAAAAAACTTAAAATAAATAAGTCTCATATTTAAATTGTTTAATGTTTTAAACATCAATAACCCGTGGAGGTTGAAAAATGAAAAAATACATGTGTACAGCTTGCGGTTACATATATGACCCTGAAGAAGGCGATGCTATTTCTGGAATAGAAGCAGGTACCCCTTTTGAAGATTTACCTGATGACTGGCTTTGCCCAATGTGTGGAGTCGGGAAAGACCAATTTGAACCTGTTGATTAAAATGACATCCCGAGTACTAAAACCTGGAATATATGCAGTAGGTGCTATAGATTGGGATAGGGCATTGTTTGATGAAATCATATCCCTTCCAGCAGGTACAACATATAATTCCTATTTAATACGGGGAAGTGAAAAAACAGCGTTATTAGATACAGTGGATCCAACTAAAATAGGGGAACTGGTGAATAATCTTCAGGAACTAAATGTAGACATTGATTACATCATATCTCATCATGCTGAACAGGATCATTCTGGGTCAATACCTGGAATTCTAGAAATTTATCCGGATGCAAATATCATAACCAGCCCAAAATGCAAAGAAATGCTTAAAGACTTACTTTTAATTCCTGATGAGAAATTTATAACTATTGAAGACGGAGAAACACTTTCTCTTGGAGATAAAACCCTTAAATTTATTTATACTCCGTGGGTGCACTGGCCTGAAACCATGTCTACATATCTTGAGGAAGATAAAATCTTATTTTCATGTGATTTCTTTGGATCACATCTTGCAGAAAGCAACCCCTTTGTAACTGATGAAGCTGTGACATATATAGCTGCAAAGAGGTATTATGCAGAAATAATGATGCCATTTCGGATGTTTATCCAGAAGAACATGGAAAAAATTAAAGATATTCCTATTGAAATGGTTGCACCAAGTCATGGTCCAGTTTATAGTAGACCAGAACTTATTTTTGAAGCTTATAAAAAGTGGATATCTAATGAAACTGAAAATGAGGTAGTTATACCTTACATATCCATGCATGGCAGTACTAAGGAAATAGTATACTATTTAATGGACATATTAGTTAAAAATGGTATAACTGTTAAACTATTTAATTTAACAGCTTCTGATATTGGAGATGTGGCTACATCCCTTGTAGATGCATCAACACTTATAATTGCTACTCCAACTGTTTTAACTGGTCCCCATCCAAGTGCAGTTTATGCCGCATATCTTGTAAATGCGCTGCGACCTAAATTGAAGTTTGTGTCTATAATAGGCTCTTATGGATGGGGTGGAAGAACGGTTGAACTACTTAAAGGAGCTTTAACTAATATACGGGCTGAAATTATTGATCCAGTTGTTGTCAAGGGATTTCCAAAGGAAGATGACTTTAAAAAAATAGATGTATTGGCAGAAGAAATTATTAAAAAACATAAAGATAGTGGCTTATTATAAAAAATATGGATTTATTCAACTATTATGGGTGATATTGAATGATTAAAGAAAATGTTTTAAATGCTTTAAATTATCAGCTAAATGCAGAACTTTATTCAGCATATCTTTATCTATCAATGGAAGCGTATTTTGAGTCTATTGAAATGGCTGGATTTGGAAACTGGATGAGAGTCCAGGCACAGGAAGAAATGGCCCATGCAATGAAATTTTATGATTACATTGTACAGAGAGGGGAAAGAGTAATCTTATCTTCTATAGAAGAACCTCCATCGCAGTGGGAATCTCCTCAAGCAGCATTTGAGCATGTTTATAAACATGAACAGAAAGTTACAGGTTTGATAAACGCTTTAGTAGATTTAGCAATTTCTGAAAGTGATCATGCAACAAATAACTTCCTGCAGTGGTTTGTGTCAGAGCAGGTTGAAGAAGAAGAGTCAGCAAATGCTGTGCTTCAAAAAATTAAACTTACAGGTGAGTCTACAAGTAGTCTATTCATGCTTGACAGCGAACTTGCACAAAGGGTATTTACTCCTCCTGCAAGTGGAAAAGGACAGTAACTTTACTTTTTTTTATTTACTTTACCTTAAAAAGATCATCTTTTTAACATATATTATCCTGTTAAATACAGAAAAAATTCATTTTTAGATTTATTCTCCCTAAATTTAAGTATAATTAAGCGATCATCCTTAAATTTAGGTTAATGTATCTTATTTGAGGATTTTTAGACATATTTTCTTAAAATTTTCCTATTAACATTTAAATCTTTAAATAATTCTCCTAATAAAAGCGAAATCATTATTTAATATGAATAATAAAATAATAATGTTAAATATCTGTTAGATGAGAGGGTCAAAAATGGGAGATAAAGTAAAAATATATGAGGTACGGAAAACCAAAAAGACCGATGGAGCAGGAGGAATGCCACTTATTGGTGATCCATTTCCAAAGATTAAGGATGTTAAAACAACTCAAGGCATAATAAAACTTCCAAAAGAGTATAAAGGTAAATGGTTTGTCCTTTTTAGCCATCCCGCTGACTTTACACCTGTTTGTACCACCGAATTTTTAGAATTTCAAAGACATTATATCGATTTTAAATTACTGAACTGTGAATTAATTGGGCTCAGCGTTGATCAGGTTACTTCACACCTTAAATGGATAGAATGGATCCGAGAAAATTTCAATATCCGAATTGAATTTCCAGTGATAGCTGATAACGGTGAAATTGCAAGCAAACTTGGTTTAATTCATCCTGCAAAGGGAACAAATACTGTAAGGGCTGTTATAATAGTCGATCCAGAAGGAATAATAAGGGCCATGATTTATTATCCTCAAGAGCTTGGAAGGAATCTCAGCGAAATAGTGAGGGCAGTGGAAGGACTTAGAATAGCTGATGATGAAAAAGTAGCAATTCCAGCTGACTGGCCGTTAAACAGAAGATTTGGAAGCAATGTAATAATTCCACCAGCACAAAGTCAAGAAGAGATCATCGAAAGGAAACAGAAGGTACAGGAAGGAGAATATACCTGTGTTGACTGGTGGTTATGCCATAAACCCTGGTTTAAAAAGTATAAAACTTCCAAATGGAAAGAATTGTAACTCTTTTATGATAAATTAACACAAATGGAGGTTCTCAAAAATCATTTATGATTTTTGGAACCCCAAAAATATTAAAAATATTTTTGGAGGTATTTTAAAATGGCAAAAGGATTTTATGAATTACCTGAATTAGATTATGGATATAAAGATTTAGAACCACATATTTCTGAAGAACAACTTAAAATACACCATCAGAAGCATCATCAAGCCTATGTCGATGCTGCAAATGCTATTATAAAGCTGTATGATGAATCAAGAGAAAAAGGCGAAGATTTTGATGTTAAAGCCAAAGCAAAGGAGCTTGCATTTAATGCAGGTGGACATCAGCTTCATACGCTATTCTGGAAAAATATGGGACCTGCAGATAAAAATGGTGGAGAACCAACTGGTACACTAGCTGATTACATAAAAAAAGATTTCGGTAGTTTTGAAAGGTTTAAAAAAGAGTTTTCTCAGGCTGCTATAACTACAGAAGGTTCTGGATGGGCAGTTCTTACTCTGTGTAAAAGTACAGACCGGCTGTTTATTCTACAACTTGAAAAACACAATGTAAATACAGCACCTAGATGGCCGCCGCTCATGGTATTGGATGTATGGGAACATGCTTACTACCTGGATTACAAAAATGTTAGACCCGACTTTGTAAATGCCTTCTGGAATATAGTAAACTGGGATGAAGTGAACACAAGAGTTGAGGCCTGGCTAAAAGGCTGATTTACTTTTTTTAACTTTCCTCAAAAATTCTCAAAATCTTTCAGTTTTGGGACCCTTAAACGCTTTGATTTTCGAGGGCCCCAAACCCGTTGGGTTTTGAGAGATTTGACCATATTTTCTAAAATTCAATGAATTTTGGGGCCCAAAAACTTTTTTGAGGGCTTTTTATTAAATATTTTAAAAGCATCTTGTTTTAAGTGGAAGTTTATTTCATAAAATTAGATAATTTATTTTATAATTTATGTTATATCAAAATTAAAAGTTTATTAAGAAACAGAAATGCACATGTGCATTTATGATTCCTATTTTAATGATTTAAATCATTATATTTAATTTTTATTATATTTTGGGCAAAGGGAGAATCAGTAATCGGTTAGGCGGTAAAAATTACATGATCAGGATACCCTTTGCCATTTATTTTTTAGTACTTGATTAGTTAATAAATTTTTCGGATTTGTTTATGTATAAATGGATTTATATAAGTTTAAAAATTAAAAAGGGTTATATTAATATTTTTTATGTAATATAAATGATAGTATATTCTTAAAAATTAAAATAAATATTATTAACATGTAATTATGATAATTAAATACAATAAAATAAACTAATATTAATATAAATAATTTATAAATGCCTTAAATTGTATTAATGTTACAAAAAGCCGTATTATGTTTGTAGAAGTCATTAACTTAAATAATTTATTTTATTAACTGATTTACGTATCTCATAATATATATTTGTTATAATTAAATACATAAGTTATAAAAATAGATTTTAACTAAAGTTTATATTAACAATTTTATCTAATGATTGGCAGGGAGATAAATGATCTGGAATAAAGAAGCAGAGTGCATGTCAGAAAACGATAAAGAATCATTACAACTTGAAAGACTACAGGCAGTTGTAAAAAAAGCATATGAAAACGTTTCATATTACAAAAAACGTTTTGATGAAGCAGGTGTTAAACCAGAAGATATTAAAACTCTTAAAGATATTGAAAAGCTTCCATTTACCACAAAAACTGATTTAAGGGATGCATATCCATTTGGGATGTTTGCAGTTCCTGAAGATGAGATAATAGAAGTGCATACCACATCTGGTACAACAGGGAAACCAACAGTGTCAGGATACACTATAAGGGATCTGGAACTTTGGGGAGAAGTTATTGCACGGGCCTTAGGAATGGCCGGAGCTGGAAAAAAGGATATAATCCAGAATGCTTATGGTTACGGGCTTTTTACAGGCGGAATGGGTGTACATTATGGTGCACAGAAGATAGGGGCCATTGTAGTTCCGATTTCTGCTGGAAATACCATGCGGCAACTTGAAATTATGCAGGATTTTGGATCAACTATCCTCACATGTACGCCATCATATGCACTTTATTTAGGTGAAATGGCTGAAAAAGAAGGAATGGACAAAGAATCATTAAAACTAAAGGCGGGAGTATTTGGAGCTGAAATGTGGACTGAAGAAATGCGGGATGAAATAGAAAAAAGGCTTAATATTACTGCACTTAATATTTATGGGCTTACTGAAATAATTGGTCCTGGAGTAGCCATGGAATGTGAAGATAAATGTGGGTTACATATATCTGATGATCATTTTTATCCGGAGATCGTTGATTCTAAAACACTTGAAGCACTACCTGAAGGAGAAAAAGGGGAACTTGTCTTAACGACATTAACAAGGGAAGGAATGCCTGTAATCCGTTTCCGTACAAAAGACGTTACAGCTTTAAGAAGGGGTAAATGTTCCTGTGGAAGGACACTCATTAAGATGGATAGGATCACAGGACGTACTGATGACATGCTTAAAATCAGGGGAGTAATTGTATTCCCATCACAGATTGAAAAGGCACTGCTTAAAATTGAAGATCTTGAACCGCACTACCAGATTGTAGTTACAAGACCGCAGCACCTGGATGAACTTGAGGTTCAGGTTGAAACATCTGAAAAGTTCTTCTCAGATGAAGTAAAACATGTAGAAGAAGTTAAAAAGATGATTGAAGATCGTATCCACAGTGAAATTGGACTTAGAGTTAATGTAACTCTTGTTGAACCGCAATCACTTCCAAGAAGTGAAGGTAAAGCTGTAAGGGTCATTGATAAAAGGGGACTATAACTAAATATTATCATTATGTAAATAAAAGGCGGCGAATTAATATGAAATTAAAACAAGTATCTATATTTTTAGAAAATAAAAAAGGGAGACTATGGAACGCGCTGAGTATCTTAAGAGAATCCGGAATGAATATACGTGCACTTTCAATTGCAGATACATCTGAGTTTGGGATTTTGAGAATTGTAGTTCCTGATCCTGAAAAGGCAAAAGAGGCACTTGAGGCCAGTAATTTTGTAGTTAAGATAACTGATGTAATTGCAGTAGAGGTTCCTGATACACCTGGAGGACTTGAAGGAATCCTTGAAATATTAAATAAATCAGATACCAACGTGGAATACATATATGCTTTTGTTGAAAAGAAAGGGGAAAAAGCGGTGGTTGTGCTGCGTACTGAAGATATCGACGAAGGTATTGCTGCTTTAAAAGAAGGTGAAGCTACAGTGCTTTCACCTGAAGAAATTTATGAATTGTAAGATATATTTATTTTACTTTTTTATTAATTTTAAAAACTTAATCATTCACTTTAAATAATTTAAAGCTCTTAATTTGATGTTTACTCTTTTTAAGGTCTATTTATTAATGAATAAATGTAATAACTTATTTTAAAGTAAAATAATGGATATAAAGGTTTTATACTTTAAAAAATTAATTCTAAATTTTTATATAATTGATGTAACAAATATTATCTATAAATTTAGTTAAAAGGTGTTTTCATGGGTAATAATGTTAATAAAATGTCTGCTTTATTGATCGCTACTATAGCTTCCTTTTTAACTCCATTCATGGGTTCTTCTGTTAATATTGCGCTTCCAGCAATTGCTTCTGAATTTGCTACAGATGCTATTTTGCTCAGCTGGATTCCAACAGCATTTTTATTAACCTCTGCTATGTTTGCTGTTCCATTTGGAAGAATAGCAGATATACATGGAATGAAAAAGGTTTTTACTTCTGGAATTATTATTTTTACTGTAGCATCTCTTTTATCTGCCATGGCTCCTTTTACCATTGCACTTATTGGTTTTAGGGTTCTACAGGGAATTGGTAGTGCAATGATTTTTGTTACAGGACTTGCCATCATAACATCAGCTTTCCCTCCTCAAGAAAGGGGAAAAGCAATTGGAATAAATATTATGGCGGTTTATACAGGACTTTCTCTTGGGCCAGTTTTAGGAGGTATTATAACTCACTATATTGGGTGGAGAAGTCTGTTTTATTTAATGGTACCTTTAGGTTTACTTGTAATCATTTTAGTATTCTGGAAATTAAGAGGACAGGAATGGGCCGCATGTAAAGGAGAGAAATTCGATTTACCGGGTTCAATATTTTACAGCATAGCCCTGGTACTGGTTATATATGGATTTTCATCACTCCCTGATATTTGGGGAATAGCTGCTATAATTGCCGGTATCCTACTATTTTTAGGATTCACTAAGTGGGAATTGAACATAGATAGTCCTGTATTAGATATGAAGCTTTTCTTTAAAAACAGGGTCTTTGCATTCTCTAATTTTGCAGCGCTCATAAATTACAGCGCTACATTTGCAGTTACATTTCTTTTAAGTCTTTACCTGCAGTATGTAAAAGGATTGAGTGCACAAAATGCAGGTCTAATTCTGGTAGCTCAACCTATAATGATGGCCATAATAACTCCTTTTGCAGGTAGGCTCTCAGATCGTTATGAACCTCGTATCCTTGCGTCTGTAGGGATGGCTCTGGTAACAGTGGGGCTTTTAATTTTCGCGTTTATAAGTGCACAAACAACATTTGAATATATAATAATTGGACTGCTTGTACTGGGTCTTGGGTTTGGATTCTTCTCTTCCCCAAATACGAATGCCATTATGGGATCTGTAGAAAGAAGATTCTTTGGTGTAGCTTCGGCTACAGTAAGTACCATGCGCCTGGTGGGGCAGGTTTTAAGCATGGGAATAGCCATGTTAATCTTTGCCATGCTAATTGGCAGAGTGCAGATATTACCCGCACAATATCCTGCTTTAATTCAAAGTATACAGATAACCTTTATTATATTCGCTGTACTATGTTTTGGAGGTATATTTGCATCCATGGCTAGAAAATAAATAATTGATTCAAATAGGAGGTTAAAATATGTATAAAAAAATTTTGTTACCTACAGACGGCTCAGAAAGTGCAAAAAGAGCAGGTGAACAGGCAATATCCCTTGCAGATGTAACTGGTGCGGATATCATTGTATTAAATGTAATCGATGTTAACTACCTGCAACCTTCATATCTGCCGAGTTTCAGGGAGGACTTAGAAAAAGAATTGAGAAATGAAGGAAAACGAGCTATTGCTAGATTTAAAAAAGATTTAGAAGATAGTCAATGTAAAGGAATGTGTAAAAACATTAAATTCCTATCTAAAATCGATGAGGGGAAACCATATGAAGTGATACTTGAGACTATGGATAAAGAAGATGTTGATGTCGTGATCATGGGGGCTTCAGGCAAACATGGCTTAGATAGGGTCTTACTTGGAAGTACAACAGAAAGAGTGATAAGAGAAACAAAACGTCCTGTTCTGGTAGTGCCCTAACTTTGATTAAATGCATTTCCAGAGCTGATTTAAAGTTCCCTTATTTCCATGTTTAATGCTTTTTTTTACAAATTTTCCGGCCTTTTTCACCGCAGTTTCGATAGTATCTCCTTTTACAAGCGAAGCCACAATTGCAGAAGAATAAGTACATCCGCTGCCATGAGTATTGTCACTTTCTACAAGTTCTCCTTCTATAACTTTAATTGAACCATCAAAAAGAACATCATTTCCTTCAAGATGCCCACCAGTTACTACAACATTACAGATTTCTCCAATTTTAAGTGCAGCCTCAATGGAATCTTCGGTGCTTTCTATTTTAACTCCTGAAATTTCCTGTGCTTCATGTATATTGGGAGTTGTCAATTCAGCAACGGGTAGAATATACTTTTTAAAAGAGCGGGCAATATCTTTTTGGGATAAAAATCCTCCGGTGCCTGCTATCATTACAGGATCAACCACTACCTTTAAATCATGTTCAACAACTTTTTTGGCAACTGTTTTGATAATTTTATCTGAGTATAACATTCCCGTCTTTGCAAATTTAATTTGCTCTTGCTTTAAAACTGTATCAATTTGTTTTTCGATAAAATGAGGATCAACGGGTTGAATTCCTTCAACTTTATTTATATTTTGGGCAGTAAGTGCTGTTATTACAGCAGTTCCATAAACACCAAATGCAGAAAAAGTTTTAATATCATTTAAAATTCCAGCGCCGCCTGAAGGGTCAAAACCAGCGATGGACATTGCAATCATATGGTTGCCTCTCGACTAACATCTAACCTCTCAGATCCATGATTGGATTTAACTTTAAGCTGTACTTTCTTTAAATAATTTCTTGCTTCAGTTTTTTTTCCATGTAACATTATTTCGCCTAAGTCTTCTGCAGTATTGACATCTAATGATAAATAAAATGAATCATAGATACTGCAGGTATATCCCATTAGTTTGGCTTCATCTATATGTTCAAAGAAGCTATAATCTCCAAATTTTACGCAAAAAGAGGTAGGGCAAAGGAGTGTATTTGTACCTCCTCCTTTGGAAGGGGCAATAACAACATCAAATTCCTGGTTTCTATTTAATATTTCTTTGACATGATTCTTTTTAATCAAAGGCACGTCAGATGGCACTATAACCACGTTATCACAGAATTTGGAACAGTATTCCATGGCCTGAGTTAATGCACCATTTAAATCAGTAACTCCATTTTCCTTAAGAGTTTCAACACCAAGCTCATTTACAAAATTTAAAACATCATCATCAGAGCTTATAACTACTACGTTTTCCACTAATCCCTTTAAAACTCCAACTACATCCTTTAACATGGCTTTTAATAAATTTTCACGTTCTAATGGAGTTAACTTGGGAGATAATCTTGTTTTTGCATTTGTAAATTTTGATACTGGGATTACAGCAAATGTTTTTTTCATATTGGTAACTCCTGAATCAACTTTTTTCATTTATTTGACCTATTTGAATTAAAATTTAATTTACTGTCCAATTCCTAATGATTTCTCTATCTGATTTATAGTACTGCCTATCCATGACTGGGTTTGTCCAGTGTATGCTTGTGTCTGGTTTAAATTTTTGATCTGGTTTTCTGTAACATTAAATGAACTCATAACATCGCTTTTGGCATTGGCTATATCCTGGCGGAACTGTGACCAGGTCATATTATTGTTTTCCACAACAGCTACTGGCTCTCCGGTATATGGATTTAAATTACCTTCAGATGTGATTACCCAAATTTGAAGCTGAGCATTCATTGCACTTTGAGAGTCTGATGGGTTGGAACTGCTCACCACTTTAGTTACTGCAGCATACGTATTGTTTACAGGTAATAATTTAGTACCTACAATAGCTCTTGGAGTTGGATATAAACTATACGCTTTTACAGTTTCATTTGAATTTGATGCTACTATCTTATCTTCTGCAATTACAAGGTTCTGAGACACGCTACTAGCAAGTACATCGCCCTTCTTAACTTTGACAGCCTTACTTGCATTATTTGTTATCATAACCTGGTGAGGAACAGTACCTGCTGCAGTTTGCTGAGTTACTTTGATATTCCCGTTATTATAAGCTTCTTTTAAAGGTATTCCGCCAGATATGGAGTAGCTCAATGCTCCAGAAAACAATGCAAATACTAAAATTATTAATACAAGACTTACAACTCTTATATTCATCTGTTTCCCCATCTCTGTTTAATAGGTTTTTGCAATCATGGTTTTGCATGTGGAAGACTTTCCGCAGTTAATACATTCGCGTGCTGCTGCTCCTTCCTCTTGAAGTAGGTCTATCTCTTGTTTTGTTATTTCGGTTAAAGGCATTTTATAGATATCTGATTTACTTTCGCGAACTCCAAGAATATCTACTCTGACCTTTTCCTCTAATTCTTTTCCACATGTTTCATCTCCACACCAGTGGAATGTAACAATTCCCATGTTTTCTTCAATTTTCCTGGCAGCTTCTTCAACGGTTTCAGCATCTCTTAGGTGCTTGTTAAACGATTCCCATGCTTTTTCTCTCATATCATGACTTATATTGTCTAAGATGGATTTAATTTCATCTATAAAGTCATCAGATTCAATTGAAATAGTATCTTTTTCAAGTTTATCCCTTCTAAAGACTACTGCATTCTTATTTTCAATATCACGAGGGCCTATTTCCATTCTTAAAGGAACCCCTCTCATTTCGTATTCATAGAATTTTTTACCAGCTCTTATGTCCCTGTCATCAAAATGAACTCTTAGGCCAGCGGACTGGAGTTTAGCTTCTATTTCTCTACAGAATTCTAAAACTTCTTCAGCGCCTTTTTTAAATATAATTGGTACAATAACAACCTGGTAAGGTGCAACTGCTGGCGGTAAACATAAACCTTTCTCATCTCCATGAATACCTATAATTGAGGCTATAACTCTATCAGATATACCATAACATGTCTGGTAAACATATTTATGTTCTCCCTCTTCTGTTTCGTAAGTTATATCGAAGGTCTTTGCAAAGGTTTGATCAAGATTATGTACAGTTCCAATTTGAAGTGTTTTTCCATCAGGAAGGATAGTATCAAATGCTACTGTGTATTTAGCACCCGGAAATTTATCCCACTGAGGCCTTTTTGAAATCATATAAGGAATTCCAAGTATATCAAAGAATTTTTTGTAAATCTCAACTGCATTCTGTACCTCTTCTTCACACTCTTCTTCTGTTGCGTGTACAGTATGCGCTTCTTTAAATGTGGTAATTTCCCTGACCCTTATTAAAGGTCGTGTATGTTTTGTTTCATATCTAAATGTGTTAACGATCTGGTAAAACCGCATAGGGAGATCGGTGTGAGATCTTACCCATAATGAAAACATCGGATACATGGCAGTTTCACTTGTAGGTCTGAGTGCAAGTTTTTTATTCAGTTCTGTAAGTCCTCCGTGTGTAACCCAGTAAACTTCTTCTTCAAAACCTTTGACATGTATTGCTTCCTTTGCAAGTTCATCTTCAGTAATTAACATTGGGAAAAGTACCTCTTCATGGGTCTTATCTAAGATATTTCGAAGAATTTCTAAAGTATATTTTCTTATTTTAAATCCTTGTGGTTGCCAAACGTTCATTCCTTTTACAGGATATCTATCGTCGATTATTTCTGCTTCTTCTAAGATATTATGGAACCATTCACTGAAATCTGTCATATATTCACCTAATTAAAATCTAATAAGTATATAAAATGATAAAAATATTTATAGATATTATAGTAGATAGTTGTTCCTTTAATTATTTAAGATTAAAGGTAGGGAATTCTTTAAAAAAATAATTTTTAGTCCTCTTAAATAAATAATATAAAGAAGTAAATTGATTTTATAGGGTATATTTAAACGTAACTTTTTAATTTAGATTTCATAGTATTGGCTATTTTGATAATATGGTCAAAATTTGAACCTATCAAAAGTAAGATAAAAATTTAAAAAAATAAATGAAGAGTTGTATGTATTAACAAATTTGAACATAAGAATTACCCTTTTTTTAATAAGAATAACTTAAATTTTCTTGATCTTGAAAAAAAGGTTTTTAATCAAAATAGAGAGTTAATAACCTTTTTTAAATAATTATAAGATTTATATGCATACTGTAAAAATAATTAGTTAGCTTATTTTAGTCAAATACTGTTTTAAATAACGTTATTTGCTAAAAGTACTAATTAAGATAAATTATCTTAATACACATTTTTATATGACTTCATTATGGGCTTTAAATCGTTAAAACAGCTCTAAACATGCCTTTTTTCTAGATTAAAACCAAAATATTTATATGTTTTCATGATTAAATTGTGCCTACTCCCTAAAAAACTTAAATTTAGTTTTTAAGATTGGGAACCGGAGGAGGTACAATTACGAAAAAATTATTATTTGCGGCCCTATTAATATCCAGTCTGTCATTGATGGGTATTGCTGGTGCAAGTGCATCAGATGTGGGAGCTGTGCAAATACAGTCTGTTAATAGCAGCACTGTGAAGAATATAACTATAAATCAAACCGTAAATAGTACTTTACAGACGAGTACTAAATCTACAACTCAAATTGCAGCAAATTCAACCACAAAATCCACAAATATCAGCCAAACACAGCAAACTACAGTAAATACTAGTGTTAACAGTCAGAAACAATATGCTGCAGCAGGAGAAACAAAAACAACAATTAATTCAACAAGTTTTACTGTAAGTCAAATCACCGATGCAGCAGCCCGGGTCAAAGCATACATTGAAACCAACCATGTACTACCAAATTATGTGACAATTGGTACAACACAGGTTAAAATGCCTGACTTCTTAAGACTATTGACTACAGGTTTACTACAGATAAACAACGGAACAACAACATCAATAGTCCTTAAAAATGTAAATGCATCACCGCAACCTGGTGAAAGCATTACAAGTGGAAATATATACAAGTCAGATTATGTAGATCTTGCTAAACGGGTAAACGCGTTCATAGATTCTAATGGGTATGCACCAAACTATGCAAACAGTAATCTCGGTAAATTAAGGTATGAAAACCTGATTTATATATATTCAAAGATACTCAGCTACTATAAAACAAATAACGTACTGCCAAATTATGTTTCAGTAAAAGCATGGTCATCAGTTTCTTCAGTTGTAACACAGGCAAGACCGGTTTATATAACAAGTGATTACATAAACGGAGCAACGACTGATACAAATAGAATTAACGCTATTGTAAACGGTTTAAAAGCATTAGGAATAAATGCTATAAACGCAGGTCTAGGTACCAATACCCATTATTCTGTGCTTCAAAATAGTTCAGTACCTGCAAATGCTTTGATAGTTGATATATACGGCGGAGCAGATGCTGGAGTGATATATGAAATGGGACAAAGCTATTATAAAAAATTAGTTGGAAATAGAAAAGTATTCTGTGTATGGATGGCCCCATCATCTGTTGATATAACTGGTTTAGCATGGTTGCCAAGGGCACATGATGATAATTACAGTCCAGCTAGTTTTACAGGACTGGCACACCCAGATCAATATCTGTTAAACAATGGATATAAATACATTTACTCTGGAGATTTAAATACTATAATAGCCGCCATATACAAAGAAGCAACAACATAAACGGTATTAAAACACGAATATTTATTTTTTTTATTTTTGAAAATATTTTTTTATACACTTAAATATCTAAAAATAAAAAGAAAAATTTCTATTTGATTAAAAAAAATAGTTGAATGAAGTTAAAAAGATATAAAAATTATATTAAATGCGAAATAAATTAAAGAACCTTGCAAGATATCCTTAATGTTTTACGCCTCTTCCTCTTTTACTTCCAGCTTTTTTATAATGACTTTTTTGTCTTGTTCTAACATTAGTTCCTTTTACTTTTGCCATTTTATTCACTCCTAATTTATTAGTTTAAATATGTAACAGTACTGATTTTGCTACCCAAAAATAGTTTTTATTTGAGCCAGTACCTCTGAATTAATGCATATTCTTGCTTTTTTCAGTGCACGTTCTGCAAGCAAAAAATAGTTATTTGCTTATAAAGATCGCCAATCATTTAATTTATTTTTTAATATTCCTTTATATAATTTGCCTATTTTAAAAACTATTTTAGTTTCAATTTAAACTTTATATTTGAAATTTATATATAACTTTTTGAATTAGTTATATAATTTTCTATGAATTGAGTTAATTTGGGGATTTAAAGATTGAAAAGGTTTTCAAAATAGAAAAAGATATAGTTTTAAAACTATAAATCTGCGGTATATAAATGAATGATAAGGACGATAACATGGACTTTAGGAAAATCCAACTACCACGGGAAATTCATACAGGTGAGGGAGTAATTGAAGAAACAGGTTCTATCTGTAAGGACCTCATGTTTAAAGATAAAGTTCTGGTGGTAAGCGGGCCAAATACCCTTAAAATAGCGGGGGAAAAAGCTATAGAAAGCCTTCAAAATGAAGATTTCGATGTTGAAACTTTTATAATAGATAATGCTTCAAAATCAGCGGTTTTAGAAGTTCAAGATGCGTCAAAGGATGTATCTGTGGTTTTAGGAATTGGTGGAGGTAGGGTGATAGATGTTGCAAAACTTGCATCAACAAGGAACGGTATTCACTTTATAAGTGCCCCAACAGCTGCTTCCCATGATGGAATCGCTTCACCAAGAGCATCTATAAAGAACGAAAAAGGATCTGTATCTTTAGAGGCACAATCACCTATTGGCGTCATTGCAGATACGGAAATCATAAGTAAAGCCCCATTTAGACTTCTTGCAGCAGGATGTGGAGATATAGTATCAAATTATACGGCGGTATTAGATTGGAAACTAGCATATAGACTTCTAAATGAATATTACAGTGATTCAGCATCAGCATTATCACTTATGACAGCTAAAATGACTTTAGAATCTGCTGATGCAATAAAAGAAGGTCATGTGGAAAGTGCTGCCCTTGTTGTTAAGGCTTTGATAAGCAGTGGAATGGCCATCAGTATTGCAGGAACAAGCAGACCTGCAAGCGGATCTGAGCACAAGTTTAGCCACGCTCTGGACATTGTTGCACCTATACCCGCATTACATGGGGAGCAATGTGGTATTGGTACCATAATGATGATGTATCTCCATGGAGGAGATTGGAAATTCATAAGGGACACCCTGAGAACTATAAAGGCGCCAACAACTGCACGTGAACTTCATTTAGATCCAGAATATATTATTGAAGCATTGACTATGGCTCATAAAATTAGAAAAGAAAGATACACTATTTTAGGGGATAGAGGGCTTACAAAAGACGCTGCTGAAGAGCTTGCAATTGCAACTGGCGTGATATAAACCATTACCCAAATACATTCAATTTTCATTATCAGACTGGATAAAATGGAAGGAACAAAATGGGAAAACTTTTAAAACAGTATTCAGATTCAAAAAATTTCATGGCAAGGGTTGAATTAAATAGAAGATTTGGGACAAACCCCCACAAATGGACATTATGGTTATTTGACCAGATTCAATTTAAAAAAGATGCTAAAATACTTGAACTTGGATGCGGAAACGCAATCTTATGGAAATCAAATCTTCAGAAAATACCCGAAGATGCACGTATTATACTGTCTGATTTTTCAGGGGGGATGCTTGATGATGCTAAAGTTATTTTGGGTGATGCTTCACAAAGGTTTGAATATGATGTAATGGACGCTCAGCAAATACCGCATCCTGATAATTCATTTGATATAATCATTGCAAATCTTATGCTTTACCATATTCCAGACAGGGAAAAAGCAATATCTGAAATCAGCAGAGTTTTAAAAAGTGACGGCACTTTTTATGCCACAGCATTTGGTTTAAACTACATGAAAGAATTGAGTGATCTGGTATTTAACTATGATAAAAAAATTAACTGCTCACTAAAACCATTTGCACGCGCATTTGGACTTGAAAATGGGAAAAAACAATTAGAGGAACATTTTGAAGATATTAAATTGATTAAATATCGAGATGGCTTGGAAGTTACTGAAGCTGAACCTCTTGTAAATTATGTTCTTTCTTTTACAAATGTCAGTGATTTTATAAGTGGAGATAAAATAAAGGACTTTTCAAAATATATTACAAATATTTTGAATAATAAAGGTAAAATACAAATTGAGAAAGAGTCAGGCATGTTTATAGCTAAAAAACCATATTAATTGCTTAAATACTTTTTTTAATATTTGAACTAATTTAAAAATTTTATTTACCATTTTTTAAGTTTATTTAATTTTTATCATGTTACAGTCACTATTTGAAATTTATTTAATATTAATTTTTATATCTTTGGTAATATAATAGATATGGGGTTAATGTATGTATAAGAAAATATTACTGCCAATGGATGGATCTGAATGTGCAGAAAGAGCAGGAGGACATGCTATATGGACTTCCAATGCAAGCGGCGCTGATATCCTTGTTTTATATGTTGTTGACACTTATTTCCTGCGGTCTGCATATCTGCCGAATTTTAGGGGAGAATTATATGATAGTCTACAGAAGGAAGGAGAAAAGGTGGTGGAACGTTTTAGAGAAAAGTTAGAAGAAAGTCAATGTAAAGGTCTATGTAAAGGGGTTAAATTAAAAACTGAAGTCACTGGTGGAAAACCCTACGAAGAAATTCTTGATACTATCCGGATAGAGAATATTGATGTGGTGTTTATGGGTTCTACAGGCAAACATGGAATAAATAGGGTTTTACTTGGAAGCACCACAGATAGAGTACTAAGATCCACTAAAGTTCCAGTTGTTGTAGTTCCATAATGTCTAATTAAAGACATTAAATCATCATTTTTTTGAAAAATTATAAAAATCCATTTAAATCTTTTTAATAATTTTTAATATTAGCTAAATTTAGTTATGGTGCTTTTAATTTATTTATTTAAAGATTAGATAATTATATACTAAGAAAATTCAGATGATAACTATTTATATTCATATACCTAATGTTTTTATAATAATGTAAAACATTAAATATGGTAATACTATTTGATATAATTTAATTACCTTATAAAATGCCATTTAAAAATCAGATAATCACTGTTTTCTATATAAAACAGCAAACAAATGAAAATATCTGGCAGCATTTAATATAACTGAAGTATTTGTATAAAACACCATTTAAAGGAGATAAATTATGATAACGCTCATTGGAAAAACTCTTGCAGAAGAAGGACTTAAGTTCATGCATTATGGAGCTTCTGCAGAATGTGAAGCGTGTAGATTTAAAAGCACATGCATTGATTCTTTAGAAGAAGGAAGAATGTATGTAATAGTGGAGGTAAAAGACACAGAACATCCTTGTCCTATACATGATAGCGGAAAAGTTAAAGTTGTTGAAGTAGAGAAAGCAGATATCGAAGTACTTGTGGATGCTAAAAAAGCATTTGAAGGATCTATGATTGCTTTTGACTTTCCCGAATGTGATAAAGAATGTACAATGAAAGAGTTATGCTTTCCAGAAGGTTTATATAAAGGTGATAAGTGTAAAATAGTCAAAACTATGGAAAAGCCTGTTAATGAATGTATTATGGGACTAAAGCTTAGTTTAGTGCTTTTAAAATAATAATTCACTATTTAAATTCATGTTTTTCATGATCTAAATTTTATAAAATGTACTTATTAAAGGTATAAGAGTACAAAAAAGTTTTAAATTGAATATAAATTTAACATTTAATTATTTACTGTAAATTAATTGAGGTCTAATTATGGAACTTAAACGAACTGTAGGATATGCTGCTGCAAAATTAGTTGAAGATGGAAACGTAGTGGGACTTGGAACGGGGTCTACTACTCTTCATTTTATAGAAAAGCTTGGAAATAGGATTGCAGAGGAAGAAATTGAAATATTGGGTATTCCAACTTCATATCAATCTTTTTTACTTGCAAAGGATAATGGAATTCCAGTAACCACCCTTGAGGAGCATTCAATTGACATTGCAGTTGATGGTGCAGATGAAGTTGACGGCAGTTTAAATTTGATAAAAGGCGGTGGAGCAGCGCATACAATGGAAAAAATTGTTGATAGTGCTGCAGATAAATTTATAGTTATTGTAGATGACTCTAAGGTAGTTGATAAACTTGGAAACTTTCCTGTACCTATAGAAGTTATTCCTCAAGCTTGCAGAACTGTTAGTAATCATGTAAAGCAATTTGGAGGAATCCCTGCCCTACGAATGGGTAAAATGAAAGGTGGTCCAGTCATAACAGATAACGGTAATTTTGTCCTTGATGTTAAATTTGAAATTGTTGAAGATCCTGCATATCTAGAAAAAGAACTTAACTATATTCCTGGAGTTGTAGAAAATGGAATATTTTCAGGAGTAGCAGACGAAGTTCTGGTAGGGTCCTCTAAAGGGATTAAAATATTAAAAAGAAATGAATAAAGTATCTTTCTATTTTTAATTTTAAATTAATAGGGAATAGAATTATTCTATTCACCTTCTGCTTTAAAATCAGCTATTGATTTTTCTACAACATTTATTATTGCATTTTGCAGTAACTGATGCTCTTCTCCAAATCCACCGCAGACTTTTGGTATGTTGTCGCAATAAACTACTCCTAGCCCTGATTTAAGTGCATCTTTTGTTGCAACATCAACTGCAGCTGCTTTAAGCTCTGTAAGCATAATATCTGCTTTATCTATATATTTTTCAATATCTTTTTGAAGCAGCGGTCTATTTGATAAATGAGAGGTGGTTCCTACAACATTACAGCCGTAGTTTTCTTCAAGATAACTTACAAGCACATCTTTTATTGAATCAGGTGCAGTTGTAGCAAAAAGAATATTTTTATTTTCTATATTTTCCAGTGGCTTTGGTCTAAAAACAGTTGATATGACTTCTGCTTCAGGATTTATATCTTTTATAAATTTTTCAATTTCTTCAACCTTTTCAGGACTGGCCATTGGTTCTTCACACATGGTTAGAATTACCAAATCTGCCAACTTTATCCTAAAGGGTCCAAAATAGCTTTTTATATTTTCTATGGGTTGATTTAATCCCACCAGCACAACATGTTTGTTGGTCTTAATAGGAGGTATGGCAGCTCCACTTCCTTCCATTATCACAAAATCAGCATCTACATCATTTGCTAGCTCTGCTCCCTTTTTCATGTTGGTTAGGAAAACATCCCCTAACATTCCTCCTCCGCATCTTCTACATCCAATAGTTAAAATTCGGCTCATAAGGGCATCTTCCCAGTGATCAGAAGCAGCATGTACCCCTTTATCTGATTGCTCCATCAGATATTCTGGAGTTATTTTTATTAAATCTCCACGAACGATTTCAGGTTTTTCAGGGCCTCCCCTTCCCATAGCAACTATGCATGGGTTGTATTTTCTATTATGAATTAATCTGGCAGCATATGCTGAAACTGCTGTTTTACCAATCCTTTTGCCAGTACCCAATATTTTGAGTGATGGTTTTTTTAAAACATCATGTTCAGTAAGGGGATCAAATTTAAAATCAGGTCCTTCATATGGAATTCCTTTCTCAAGTGCAACAGTTGCAATTTTGAAACGTTTTGAATAATCAACTATTGGTTCATCGCTTAAATCCATAACAACGTCAGCGTCATATTCATCGATCATCTGACTTATTAGCTTATAAGGTATTTTGTGATGATCTTCACCAAAATGAACAGGTCTTTCCATTTTTTCGGAAATTGCTTCTTCAGAAATTTCCCTTAATTTTTCAGTTCCGCCGATAAAAATAACAGCAACAATTTCATTGTGCTCTAAACTGTCCAGCAAATCTAGAGCAGACTTTGTAACAGGTAAATAATGTTCACCATCCACTAAACATATCATCTTCCTTAAACCTTTCATGGATATACCTACTTTTAATTTATACTAGGTATTTTTGAGCTTACGAGGTTAAATAATTTTAGTTTAAGGTAGTGAACCAAATAAATTTATAAAATTTAGCAGTATAGACTAAATCATTTCTATCTTCTTGTCCTTCTGGTATTTTAGTGCATTATCCTCATGCATCCGAATTAGCTCTTTTTTGGACCTCTTTGCTAGTTCAGATAAACCATTTGCAATATTTGATGGTGCTGCACTATTATTTTTTTTAGCAATTAATTCAGAAATAGATTCAGATAGTACAAAAATGGCATATTTATGTTCTGCTTTTGTTCTGTGGATGTGATGTGGACTTATATTAAGGCGGAAATATTCCTCGCATTCCTCTTTAACTTCGTTTTCATCTTCTAAACTTTTTAAAACATATACCAAAAACTGATGCAGTTGTATAAGTTCGTCTTTATACATTATTACGAGCCCCTCCT
>JAEZKE010000041.1 GCA_023436175.1 Methanobacteriota archaeon | reverse complement strand
TTGTCTTCAACCAGTAATATTTTAACAGGTTTTTTCATTGTGCACCTCAAGATCCTGGTATAAACTGAATTTTAAGTCTTGTTTTGCATGATTGAATTAGTTTCAATAATTCTATTGTTGAATAGACATCGTATAGTATATTATATTGTAATTAATCATTAATAAATTTAATTTTTGGAATTACGGCTATGATTTAGCCATATTAGTAATACTTGAGAATTAACTCATATCAATAATATGAACTTAAATTTTTCATAAAATACTTATTTGTAAAAATTGTAAAAAAAAGGAATTTAAGGTATGATTTATAAATTTATGGGATTTGAGTCTGGTTTTAATACCAAACGTCTTTCATACCAATTAAATATGCAATCATGTTAGTTAGAAGATGTAAAACGATACTTATAATAAGTATAATTATAATCATGTTCAATGGTATAAAAACTATAAGCGAAGCAAATACCAGTGCACCAATAACAAAATCCAGTTGATCTAGAAATGGCGCAGCTTTTCCTCTTTCGATTCCAATTCTTCTTTTTATAAAGCTTCCGACTGCATCACCGATTAAAGCACCGCCTCCTAAGAAGAGTCCTATAAGGGCGCCCTGTATTATACTTGTTGGTATTGGTCCCTGGATTATCATAATTCCGGGTATTAAGCTAAAGATGTTTCCATAATACACTGATACAGATCCTTGGATGATCCCTATAAAAGTTCCAATTAAAGTTCCAATAATAGTTCCTTTCCAAGTTACTCCATTGCCTATAATACGGCGACCATCACGAAAATTACGGCCGAAATCCACTGGTTTACCGCCTCCAAAGACTAATGCTGAAACATTTGCAAGGTATGCCGGTAACATAAAGTATATTACATATGCTGATAAAACTAAAACACTGATAACACTTGCATCCATGGTTTACCTCCTGTTTTAAAGCAAGATAATAATTATGTTATTTATAAATATATCTATGGTGAGATGATGGTTATAAAGAAAACCAAAAGTCTATGTCCTCAATGTCTTTCAGTGGTAGATGCTGAAGTTTATGAAGACAGTGACAAAATTATGATAAAAAAAGAATGCAAAGAGCATGGTATTTTTGATAGTACTTATTGGGGTAGTGATGAACTCTACCTAAAAGCTTCAGAGAGTGATCACAAAGGTAATGGAATAATTAATCCTCAAACTTTATCTGAAATGGAATGTCCCTTAAATTGTGGAATATGTTCTGATCATGAAAGTCAAACTATTTTAGGTCTTATTGATGTAACAAACAGGTGTAACTTAAAATGCCCTGTATGTTTTGCAAATGCTGCAGTTTCAAATCGTTTATACGAACCAACTTACGAAGAAATAAGGAAAATGCTTCAAACCTTAAGGTCAAATAAACCAGTACCAGCACCAGCAATCCAATATGCTGGTGGAGAACCAACAGTAAGAAAAGATCTGGTAGATCTGATTAAACTCGCAAAAGAAGAAGGATTTAGACATACTCAGATTGCTACAAATGGATTAAGGCTTGCAAGAAATCCTGAACTCGCAAGAGAGCTTAAAGAAGCTGATTTAAACACTGTTTATCTCCAATTTGATGGAGTTACAGAAGAACCATATCTTAAGACAAGGAACAAGGACTTACTTGCAACCAAACTTAAGGCAATAGAAAACTGCAGAGCAGTAGATTTAGGTATAGTGCTGGTTCCTACAATTGTAAAAGGAATAAATGACCACCAGATTGGTGATATAATAAAATTTGCAGTTGAAAATATTGATATAATAAGGGGAGTAAACTTCCAGCCGGTATCATTTGCAGGCAGAACCCCATCAGACGAAGTAGAAGAACAACGTATAACGATTCCTGATTTTGAAGAATTAGTGGAAAAACAGACTGATTCTCAAATTAAAATCGAAGACTTCCATCCCGCATCATGTGTTACTCCAATTTCAGAGTTTATAGAAGCTATTGAGGGCGAAGAACAAATTACATTTACTTGCCACCCTCACTGTGGTGCTGCCACTTATGTTTTTATTGATGATGGAGAAATTATCCCAATTACACAGTTTGTAGATGTGGATAAATTCTTTAATCTCCTTTCAAAAAGCGCTTCAGATATAAAAAATGGTGGATTAACTGGAAAAGCAAAAACAGTAGCGAGAGCTACACTTGAACTTCCAAGGACCGTAGATATGTCTAAATCACCAAGTACAGTAGATATCAAATCCATACTAACTTCTGTATTTAAAGAAAGATCTTACAGTGCTCTTGGGGATTTCCACCACAATACACTGCTTATTGGATGCATGCACTTTATGGATCCGTGGAATTTCGATCAGGATAGGGTAAGAAGGTGTGTAATACACTATGCAGTTCCAGATGGAAGAATAATACCGTTCTGTTCTATGAACGCTCTTCACAGAGAGGAAATCGAGAAGAAATTTGCGGTTCCATTTGTGAAAGGAAACATAACTGGCGGGAGATTGGAAGGAAAAACTGATTTACCTTCAAATAAAACTTAAATTGAGTTAAATTGTTATTTGGGAATTAAAATAACTATTTCTAATTTTCTTTTGGAGGTTTGTTCTCTGAAAGTTCAGAAAAACTATAATATACCTGATTTAACAAGAGATCAACTATTAATAATTTAACAAAAATATAAACAAAAAAACAGTACAAAATAACATTTCTTTGAAAGTCGGAATAAATAGTAGCAGGTCATTCAAATGATTATAGAAACTCCATCAAGGCTACATATGACTTTAATAGACCTTAATGGAACCATCGGAAGGATCGATGGTGGTGTTGGACTCACCATCAAAAAACCAAAACTTATTCTTGAAGCGAAACCTCAAGATGAAGGTATCGATATATTTTTTAAGGAATCTCAAAAATTAAATGAAAAAATAATGAGAGATTATGGGAGAAAAATCGAAGATTCAGCTAAAAAAATAACTGATTTCCTGAAAATTGACTCAGGATTTAAATTTGAGGTTAAAACAGCTTATCCTGCACATTCTGGACTTGGATCAGGTACTCAACTATCCCTTGCAGTGGCTAAACTTATATTAAATCTTAATGATCATGATTTGGATGCCTGGCAAATAGCAAGAATCGTGGGAAGAGGCGGAACTTCGGGTATCGGAGTCAGGGCCTTTGATCATGGAGGATTTATTATTGACGGGGGGCATAAGGTAGATGAAAAGTGTGATTTTTTACCATCATCTGCATCTAAGGCACGTCCTGCACCATTAATAGCAAGATATGATTTTCCTCAGGATTGGAAGGTGATACTTGCAATTCCAAATGTCCCTGCTGGAGCATCAGGCCAGAATGAGGTAAATATTTTTCAAAAGCACTGCCCAATTAAGATAGATGAAGTACAGAAACTATCTCACTTAATATTAATGAAAATGATGCCTTCTGTGGCAGAAAAAGATTTAGATTCTTTTGGGTCTGCAATTAATGAAATTCAGAGTATTGGTTTTAAAAAAATAGAAGTTGGGTTTCAAGATTCTATAATTAACGAAATAACTCAAAATTTGAGAGATGCAGGAGCAGCAGGGGTTGGAATGAGTTCATTCGGGCCAACTATTTATGCCATAACTGATACAAACACAAAAGATATATCAAAAGTAGCTCAGAGTACTATGAACGAGATTGGTGGAAAAGTCATTGTTACTGAAGCTAAAAATAGCGGTGCTACTATTAAAAAAGAATTTGGATGATGTCAAAATTCTTGAATATGGTGGATAAAAGTTTTAACATGAGTGTGACTTATATAAAACATACGTAAAGTCTTTAAACACGTTTAAATTGCTATTTAAACCTCAGCCATAACAATTAAATAATAAGTGATAAACAATACTATCCATAAATAAATCAAAATTCTTTAAAAACTCATCGCTGATTCATATGAATGAAATAATAGAAGGAAAAGTCTGGAAATTTGGAGATAATATAGATACTGACGTGATAATCCCTGGAAGATACTTGAGAACCTTCAGCCTGGATGATTTAGCAGCACATGTAATGGAAGGGGTAGACCCTGATTTTTCAAAAAATGTTCAAAAAGGGGATATCATAGTTGCTAACTGGAATTTTGGATGTGGTTCATCAAGGGAACAAGCTCCAGTGGCTATAAAACACGCTGGTGTTTCAGCAATAGTTGCAAAATCATTTGCAAGAATTTTTTACAGGAATGCAATCAATATTGGACTGCCTGTTATCGTGGCTGATATAAATGCTGAAAAAGGCGATATTTTAAAAATAGACTTAGAAGAAGGTATTATAAAAAATCAGTCAACCGGCAAGACCTTTAAAATCGAGCCGTTTAAGAAATTCATGCTTGATATTTTAAAAGATGGCGGATTGGTTAACCATTACCTTAAACTCAAAGAAGAATAATGTTTTGGTTGAATCCAATTTTATTTTTTTATATAATAGCCTACAATACTATTAACTATAAATTTATTAAAAAGTTGAGGAAAGTAAATGAAATGTCCTGTATGTGAATCGGAATCATATGAAATTTTAAAATCAAAAGGTAAGCATTCTAAAGACCTTCTTTTGAAGTGTGAAGAATGTGGTAATGTCTATAGGGAAACCATAATACGAGAAAAACCAGTAGATGTCAGAATTGTTATAAGTGAGTTTGAAAAATCTAAAAAAGAATTCATAAAGCTTTATCCTGACGAAGTACTGATGGTAGATGATATTTTAGATCTAAATGGAAAAGAAGTCGCAGTAAACTCAATTGAAACAAAAAATAGTGCAAGAGTCTACAGAAGTCAGGTATCTGATATAGAAACTATATGGGCATCTTCAATGGACATACCTGCAAGAGTTGGGATTTCTGTAGATTTTGGCGGCAGGATTATCTCAAAAAAAGTCGATGTTGATAGAGATTTTGAATTTACTGTCGGAGACATAGTCAAAGTGGGAAATTTAATTTTTAAAATAACTTCCTTAAAAACGATTGAACGAAAACTCAGAAAAGGTTTTGCAAGGGCATCTGTGACTAAAAGAGTTTATGGAAGACCTTTAGAAGAATTCGTAAGATATAATTATGATCTAAGTTCTAATATAGTATGATGATAGATGAAAAAAAGGAACTAATTAAGAGACTTTCAGAATATGGATACATAAAAACAGAAAATGTAAGGCAGGCCATGGAAAAAGTTCCAAGGGAAGAGTTTTTACCCGAGCAAAATAGGCCATATGCTTACGTTGATCAACCCCTCCCAATAGGAAAAGGACAGACAATTTCAGCACCTCACATGGTAGCAATGATATGTGAGCGACTTCAACTTGAAGAAGGTATGAAAGTTTTAGAGATTGGAACGGGCTTTGGATACAATGCTGCTGTTATTTCAGAAGCTATGGGCAAAAAAGGCCATGTTTACAGTATTGAAAGAATAGAATACCTTGCAAAATTGGCGGGGGAGAACCTTAAAAGAACTGGTTACGCTGAAAATGTAACTGTGATAATTGGAGACGGAACACTTGGATATGAGAAGGAAGCACCATACGATCGAATTTATGGAACTGCCAGTGCCCCCTTTGTGCCGGAACCCCTTAAAGAACAGCTAAAAATTGGGGGAAAGCTTTTAATTCCGGTTGGAGAACAATCATACTTCCAGGATCTTATCTGTATTGTAAAAGAATCAGAAACTAAATTCAAAGAGAAATCATTAGGTGGAGTCGCATTTGTTCCTATGATTGGGAAATATGGCTGGCCTGAAAAATAGGTTGGTTCTACTTAAAAAACTTTTAAAGAGATTATATTTCCAGCAATTTTTAATTAAATAAAATTATATCTAATAATAGCTAATTTTAGAGTATTATATAGTTCAATTTGTATTTTTTTAAAGAGTCAGGGTTCGATAAAATGAAAGTTTACATTGATACATTTGGTTGTACATTTAATCAGGGTGATTCACAGATAATGGCAGGGCTCCTGCAGGAAGATAATGCCCAGATAGTTTCAAAGATGGAAGATGCAGATGTGATAATACTTAACACCTGTTATGTTAAACAGCCGACAGAACAAAAAGTTATAAACAGGATTAAAAAGGTCCAGGAACGGTTTCCAGATAAAAAACTGATAATTTCGGGGTGTATGGTGGAAATTGATCCAGATAAACTTAAAAAAGCTGCACCATCTGCTGGATGGATTGGGCCGCATCAAATTAAATCAACTATAGATGTTGTAAAGTCATGCATGGATGGTGAAACTCCAAGAATTATTGGACATAGTGATGAAATAAAGGCGGGTCTTCCAAAGATACGTTTTGATCCTTTTGTACATATATCTCAAATATGCGAAGGATGTGTTGGAAGGTGCACTTACTGCTGTACGAGGTTTGCAAGGGGAAAACTACAGAGCTATCCAGTTATGGATATAAAAAATGAAATTGAAAATGCAGTAACGGATGGATGCGTTGAAATTCAACTTACAGCTCAAGATACAGCTGCATATGGAATGGATACTGGAAAAAAACTTTCTAAACTGATAACTGAAATTACCACTATTCCTGGTGACTTCAGGTTGAGGGTTGGAATGATGCACCCAAAAAGCATGATGGGAGATCTAGATGGATTAATCAATGCTTTCATGCACAAAAATGTATATAAATTCATGCATATCCCTGTTCAAAGTGGAAGCGATTCCGTATTAATGCATATGGGTCGTGGCCATACAGCTACACAGTTTAAAGAGATAATATCTCAAGTCCGGGAAAAAATACCTGAGATTTCTATAGCTACAGATATAATCGTTGGTTATCCAACAGAGACTGATGAAGACTTTAAGGATACCCTGAAGTTAATTGATGATATTAAGCCGAATTTTATCCATATTTCAAAATACAGACACAGACCAATGGCAATATCTTCTTCAATGCCCGAAATAGATCATAAAGTTATGAAAAAAAGGTCTAAAGCACTGAATGATCTTAAATCTAAGATACTTTACCAGAATAACCTTGCAGAAATTGGCAGAGTTCATAAAATTTTAATAACAGAAAAAGGCAGTAAAGGTGGTTACATTGGAAGAACGGATTCATATAAGCCTGTAGTTGTAGAAAATGGCGAAATTGGTACTTTTGTGAAAGTAAAAATAAATGAAGTCACAAGTACTTATTTGAAAGGTTCTGTTGTTTTATAGTACGATAATTTCCCTTACCATTTTTTGAAATATAAATTTTATTTTTTTTATAAAATAGTTAATCGAAAATAAATGTCTTATATCATGTTACTTTAGACATGTGAATGCTCTATATTTGGAGATACCTCTAAAATTACCGGAGCTGCCGTTTCCATGAAAGTCTTTCCATTTTTTTAGCTTCTTTAATCTTCTTTTCTACACTGCTGTCTTCTACAACCACAGAACCCCGATAACCGCAGTTTTTACATTCCCAGAGTCCCATCTGAGGGTCATGCCATTTCATTTTTTTAGAACCGCAGCGGGGACATAAATTTTTCTTTGTCATGATTTTCCTCCAAAATAATATTACTCTTTAATATATTAAACCTTTTTCAATGCTTAAAAAACAGTAAATTTAGAGGAAAATAGTTGCAATGATTAAAAAATAAGTAAATAGAATAAAATGAGTGCCGTGGGCCGGACTTGAACCAGCGACATCCAGATCTTCAGTCTGGCGTTCTCCCAACTGAACTACCACGGCAAATGGGCCGGACGAGATTCGAACTCGTGATCACCTCCGTGTCAGGGAGG
>JAEZKE010000158.1 GCA_023436175.1 Methanobacteriota archaeon | reverse complement strand
CAGAGTTTTATGAAAAATTAATTGAAATATCAAATTTTATGGAAGAAAAAGGCGATGGAATTAGTTATATTCGTAATGAAGCTGATTATTATACCATTGGAACAAGAAAATACAGTGAAGAAATAGCTAAATACCTTGATGAAACTGTGGAAACATGGGAAGGCAGTGAAGATTACGTAAATGAAAAGAAAAAGAAAGGAAAGAGATCTGAGGCTGCAAAAAGGATTGGTTATATCTGGAAGATTCCACTCACTGCAGCGAAGTAAATATAGACTTAAATTTGAATAATAATTTTTTATGGGCTCGAAAATAATATATTTTTAATATATGTTTCCAAGTCCGTGATAATTATTTAATTTTATTGTATATGTTAACAGTTTGTTAATAGCAATAACATGATATAAACTGAATATATCTAATAAAATGGCACATAATATAAATTAAGGTAACTTAACACTTGTATGTGCCTAAATAACTATTTTTACTTAAAAAATTATAAAATGATGAGAGATTATAACGGTATTTTACCACTATCTCTCATTGAAGCTAACCTGCTGGTAATTATGGTCTTTGCTATTAATAAGTCATGATTTTTCCCTTTACACACAGCAATTTCCGCTTCAATTTGTTTAAGTAGTTCTTTTAGTCCTTTTGGACTACATTTGCTTGCCTTTTTTAAGAAATCTTCTGATTCAGTTTTGTTTTCCGTGTTTTTCCTGAATTTCATTTGTGGTCATTCCAATTTTTGATATTAGATATAATTTAACAATATAAATGGAGATAAATTATCCTAAATGGATGAAAACCTCCATTTTGGTTAACTTTTATTAAAAAAGAAATATAAATCCAGATTTAAATGATTAAAATCTGGTTCTAAATAGATATAATCATGATTAAGGGATATAATGAAGATGTTTCTAATCAAATATAAACTTTGTTACTTTAAAACTTAATAATTTTAGCTATATCTTTTAATATATTTTCAAATCAGTTATTTAACTGTGAGAACCATGATTAGATATATTCATTTTTGAGTATAAACAATTAAATGGGTATTTTTAGTTGATTTATATTATTTCAAAAAAATTATTCAAATTAGAATTTGTAACAAAAATTTAAAGAAGTAACTGAGATTTTAAAGAGAAAAAAAATTTCTCTTTAAAAAAAGAGGTTTTATACGGATTTTTAGAGATTATTTGCTGAGCTGTATTTCAATAGCTGAAACATTACTGTTTGATCCTTCCATGCTTGATACTTCTTCTGTACTGATATCTATAGCTCCAACTTCTGCTTCTGTTATAAATCGATTTCTTACAATTTCAGCAACATCAACTGCCCTACTTATGGCCCTTCCCCTGGCCTTTAACATAACAGACGAAACACCACCATTCATTTGAGTTACTACAGCTAGAACATAGTTCATTACGGGTTTATTTCCAATGTATACGACATTTTCTTCTGACATCTTTTTAACCTCCAAGAAAAAAAACTTCGATTATTAACTTATTATGATTTAATATTATATACAGTTATGCATTTAAGATTCAGATTATGGGGTTAATAACAGGTTAAAAAGTAATAGATGCTAATATACATAATGATAAGATTATTTTTCGATTTTAAATCTTTTAAATATGTTTTAGTAAAGAGAGTCTGTATTAAAATAGTATTATAATTTTTATTTTCATAATTTTATATTCATTTAATGCGTAGATTTACTTGAAAATAATAGATTAGCTTTATTATTTTAAAATAGGGTTATTAAGCTTTTATTTGTCTTAAAACTTAAAAATGAATCCTTAACTTACAAATAAAAAGTAGGAGGGTTAGTATAAAAAAATAAATGAATACAGAAATTATGATGGATTCTTAATTAAAAATTCAATTTCTGTAGTGCAGGACCTATATCTATATTGATATACTTATCTAACCCTATTATTTTTTCCTTTGCTTCTTTAAGTCTTTGCACAATTTCCATCATCTCTGCAGGCTCTAGATAATCCCATAATGAGTTATCATATTTTAATTTAGTTATAATGTTCCACCAATTTACTACAGTATTTTTCATATCTATCACCTCGAAATTTAATAAAAATAAAAGAAAAAATATGGTATTGGTGTAAGTAAAACAATGTAATCGGTATGGATAGTTATAAATCAGTAATATACTAACATATTGTATCTAAATCATTAATAAGCTTTTCTATACTATTATAATAGTATTACGTTCTCTGCGCATATGTTATTACTTTAATGGGACTATTTAATTGGTTTAATTAATTTTATTTGTCTTTTAAATTCTAAAGAAGATTTTAATGGTATAGTTTACAAAAAATAATTTAAATTTTCATTTTATTTTTACAGAGCTTAAAAATAACTTTAATTTATTGGGATTATCCTTGAAAACGTTTTTTGAATTTAATTACGAAAACAAAATTAAATTATTTGATTAAATTTAGTTTTTTTATTTAATTATTAAATTAAATACCTGAAATGAGAATCACATATGTTATATTAATTAAATTACAGAAAAATCATAATATTTTTTTAAATAATAATATGCTAAGTTGAGGTTTAAAATAAAATTTATTCACGCAATTTTTAATTTAATTCTAATTAATTGATATTTGGGAATATTTAAAGTAATTATGGAGTGATAATTTATGTTAACATTAAATAGGGCAATTAAGATAATTAGTTTGAATTTACAGATGATGTAATGCTTTTTAATTACATGTATAGACAAACGGTTAAAAAATGTGGTGAAAAAACATGGATTAAGAAGGAATATAGCAATCGAAATGAAATTTACGTAATGTTGGAATTAGACTTCTAAGCATGAATTAACAGAAAAAATATGATATTGACAAAATAGAATCATTCACTGAAATGTTATAATAGAATAACTGAAGATGTTAAATCTAACTTTTATTAACTGATCATCTTATAAAGCTGAATATGTAAAAACATAGTTTTATTTCATAAAATTAAAATTCACAAACTTTAACCATTACTATTTATTTTTAACATGGAATTATATTTTTCTTTGGATCTGGATCAATTGAATATGTTTATCAGTTCTTTTTAAGTCTTCTCTAACCTTATTATGCAAAGATTTTTTATTTTCAATCAATTTTAGGATTTTAGCATGCATTTCTTTATTTTTCTGGTCCATATGTTCTATTTCTTTTTTGTAGTATTCTAATAGATGTTCTATATCTCCTAGATCATGAATATTTGCATTTTTTTGTTCTTTAAATGTTTTTAATGTATTTTCAATTATATTTAGGTATCCTTCCTCTATTCTTTCTAGTTTTTCCATGGTTTTTTTAACCTTTGGTTTATCATTTATTTTTTGATTAGACATATTAATACATTTATATACAATTATATTAAATATTTGGTACAACTGTATGGCTAATTTCTGAATTTATTTTAAGGCAAAAATAAACAATTAAATAGGGTATAATTTATTAAAATCCTTTTGGATCTTTATTTTTACGTATTTGTTGTTAATTTTGTAGTAATATGTTATATGTGTCTGATTTTGGAGTATAATAAACATATTAATTATTTTTTTACCTTTTAAACTGTCACGTATCGTGTACTCCTAGTGAACCTTTAATTTATATATGTGTAAGGTTAATCATAGTATAATACAAATAATTATATATTTTAATAAGTTTGAAATTATATCAAATCAAATGAAGGACTTTCTATGTGTATAAAAGTTTTAATTGTTGAAGATGAAGTAATCACAGCATTAGATATTAAAAAATCACTAGAAAGAATAGGATTTGAGGTACTTTCAATCGAAGATACAGGAAAAAAAGCTATTTATAAGGTAGAAGAGTTAAAACCAGATTTAGTTTTAATGGATATTGTGCTTAAAGGTGAAATGGATGGTATAGAAACTACAAAAGTAATTAAGGACCGTTTTGATATTCCTGTAGTATATTTAACTGCCTATTCTGATAAAAAGACATTTGAAAGGGCTAAATTAACAGAACCCTATGGATTTATTGTAAAACCTGCTGGCATTTATGAATTAAAGTGTAATATAGAAAATGCATTTTATAAATATAAATTAGAAAAAAAATTAAAAAAACAGGCTGATTTACTTAATCTCACTCATGATGCAATTATTGTCCATGATATGGATGATAAAATTACTTTTTGGAATCATGGAGCTGAAGAAAGATATGGCTGGCATGAAGAAGAGGTTTTAGGTAAAGTTACTCATGATTTACTGAAGACTGAA
>JAEZKE010000047.1 GCA_023436175.1 Methanobacteriota archaeon | reverse complement strand
TTCTAGATCAGCTTGATTTTGTCGTTGGTGCATTGGTATTTGCTTCGCTTATAGTTTTTATACCATTAAACATGATTATAATTATACTTATTATAAGTATCGTTTTACATCTTCTAACTAACATGATTGCATATTTAATTGGTATGAAAGATGTTTGGTACTAAAACCAAACTCAAAAAAACCCTATCGCGTAGATTGATTAAATAAACAATCACGCATTAAATTCCTTTTTTATATTCTTTTTATAGGATATCTGAATTAACTTAACCGCATATTTAATTTCACTATTTTTATTTAAGGTAAATTTTTAAGTGTTATTAATATAGCCAGATAATTGTCATAATTCCAAAAATTAAATTTATTAAGGATTAATTACAATATAATATAACATACGATGTCTATTCAACAATAGGATTATTGAAACTAATTCGATCATGTAAAACAAGAATTAAAATTCAGTTTGTACAATGATCTTGAGGCATACAATGAAAAACAAACCTGTTAAAATATTACTAGTTGAAGACAACCCGGCAGACATGCGATGGACAGTAGAAATTTTTAAAGAGTACCATATACTCAGTGAAATACACACTGTAAAAGACGGGGCTGAAGCATTGGATTTTTTGTATAAAAAAGGAAAATACAAAGATATTTCATATCCGGACATCATACTATTAGATTTATATTTGCCCTGCATGAGCGGACATGAAGTACTTAAAAAAATTAAAAGTGACAAAAATTTAAGGATCATACCTGTTGTAATTCTTACAGCTTCAAATTCACCTGAAGATGCTAGAATTGCTTATAAAAACCAGGTAGATTGTTATATATCAAAACCTGTTGATTTTAAGGGGTTAATGAAAATCATACGGTGTACTGGAAAATTCATGCTTACAGTGGCTACACTACCCGATGTATTGAGATGCCGAGCAAATAATATTTTCTAATTTTAACTTTTTTGGTCAATTGTGTCATGTTTTTGAGCGATATTCTTTTTAAAGTTTACATATTTCCAGTAAATGAATATCCTGCGAGAAATCATCGCACCCACTGCCATAATAAGAAATACAGCAGTTAAAAGGTTTAAATCTATAAGTCCCATTCCATTAATTACATTTTTTCCATAGACTCTGATTACAATAATTGCAGCCCATATAAGAACTGCAATCAGAGAACCCTTCATAATCATGGACCCATCTTCATTCATCTTAACTTCCATAAATCTACCTATTAAAAGACCCATTAACACACCCACTATAAGGCCAACAGATATAACTGCAACGTTGAAAACACTGTACATCTCAACGCAGACAGTAGGAATTGTAATTAAGGCTAAGATTATGGGCATAATTATTAATTTTCTCAATTTTATCTTTCTCTCACGTAACTGCAGTATAATGATAAATAGAATTATAATAAGGAAAGATGGACTGGCCATAAAATTACTATCTGGTACTATCACTGTCATTAAATCAACTCATTACTGAATCTATTCCAAAGTATATAAATTATATACCAAACAAAAATAGTGAATAATAAAAAGAGGCATTGTATGTCAAGAAATGACAAATTCAGCATTATAACAGGGTGCATATTTTTCATTATTTTTATATATACGTTGTACATCCAAAGTTATTTATATGCACTTGGATGGATTATACTAAGCGTGGCACTGCTTTTAGAAGCTTATACTCCAAGGAAAACAGGTAATAGAGAAATTTTAATTATTATAAATGTAGCATTACCTTTTATAGCCCTTGGAATATTTATTTTTACATTGGTTTATGGGTGAATTATCTTAAAAACTAAATTAGCTTATAACATGTGTCAATCAGGTTATAAGTAACATTATAAGCTTCGCTGTAACTTACCCATTCAGGTATCTCATAAACAAATGTGGGATGTCCAGTGGCTGCCAAAGGCTTTGTGAAAACCTCAGTTGATGTACCTTTCTTTTTGGGATTATCATCTGAAGGTAAGAATCTTAATCCTGACAGGGCACCATCAACTTTTTCTGCAAGTGTTACCGATTTATTATCCATTGAAGGAGTTGCAATGTAAAATCCTTCACCATAGCCTTTTTTATGGTCATGACATATTATTATAACATCATAATCGGATTTAGCAACATCAGGAGTGATATAATCTGCAGCAAGCCCTTCTCCTTTGGTTCTACCTGAGGTATAGTAATCAAAATTTTCATGCACCACAATGGTGTAATGTACGATTTCCACGTTGTGAGATTTAGCATAATCTTTTACTACAGCATTTGAGGCATTTATTGAAAGTGTTTCCCTAAGGTGTATACCTGTAACAACCGCCACTTTAACTTTTTTTTGAGAAGATTTACCGGTGATATTTGTTAATTTAGAACTTAAAGTTTCATTTGGAAGATATACATCTTTTATAACATATCCTCTGCTATCTGAACCTAAATTGGCATGCTTAGTTGAACTGGCTGTATTTAAAGATGCAACCATGATCGTGACAATAATTGCACATAAAGCAATTATAATTAATTTCTTTTTAATCATTGTATTTCACCTTCTCAAAAATCGAAACTACAAAAAATCAAGCCTTAAATCTTCTGATTTGCCTTTTCATTTCCGTAAACGTGTAAAAATTATGACTTTTACGGTTGCAAATTGAAGCTTGAGAAAAATGCTTTTGCAGTCGCAAAATATAAAATTTCGCAAATATCAAAATCTTTGACAGATTTTTTGAGGGATTTTTGAAGTCTTATCAAAATTAAAAATTTTGACAATTTTCCTGTTTCAAGGACTAAAAAAGATTTAATCTCACCATATAAAAACTTTTATAAAAATTGTTAATAATAAAAAGTGAATAAGTCTAATTCAATTAAATAGACTCAAAACACGCGTTGATTAATCTATTAGTGTTGTCATAGACATCGGAATTTCCTAACCATTCTGGAATCTCATAAACAAACACAGGAGTTCCAGTGTTTGCAATTGGGGCATCAACCCCATTAATTGATGTACTTTGAGCTTTTTCATCCACATTTCTCTGATAGTAATTAAAAACTGGCAAAAGGTTATGTACTGATTCTCCAAGAGTTATAGACTTTGAGTCCATTGTTGGAGTGGCAATATAATAGCTATCATTACCATATCCCTTTTTATGATTATGACAGATAATCACCAGATCATAATTGGACTTTTTAATATCGGGAATTATATACTTAGCAACAAGACCTTCACCGTTATGGCGGCCAATTGCAAAGTCATCTGGATCAGCAGTAACATTTACCTGATAATTTACGATCTCAACATTTTTGGATTCAGCGTAATCTTTTATAACTTCAGGCACGACTACTTTAGCTGAAATTTCCCTTGGATGCATTCCAGTTATAATCGCTATTTTTTTGGTTGGTATTCCAGAGGGAGAATAAACAATTTTAGTGGCATATCCATGGCTGTCTGAACCTAATAAAGTATGCTTAGTTGAACTAGCAGTATTTAAAGATCCTGCCATAATTACGATTATAATAGCGCATATGCCCATTATAACCAAAGTTTTTTTCATCATTGTATCTCTCCCTAGTTCTAACAAAATTTAACTTAATAAAATAATTCCAAAATAAAAAGTAACATGTTTAAGTCAATTAAATTGACTTAAAACACGCATCAATTAACCTATTGGAGTTAGAAAATACATTAGAGTTGCTTAACCATTCTGGAATCTCATAAACAAATACAGGAGTTCCCGTATTTACGATTGGAGTATCAACTCGAGTAATTGACGTACTCTGGGCTTTTGAATCTGTATCTCTTTGATAATAATTAAAATCCGGCAAGAGATTGTGCACAGATTCTGCTAGAGTCACGGATCCTGAGTCCATTGTTGGAGTAGCAATATAATATCCATTACCATAACCTTTTTCATGGTCATGGACTATTATTACCAGACTATAATTTGATTTTGCAATATCAGGAACTACATATTTAGCTACAAGGCCTTCACCATTGTGCCGGCCGGTTGTGAAATCCTGCGGGCTGTCAGTAACGGTTACCTTGTAATTTACAATTTCAACATTGTGTGTAAGTGCATATAATTTAATAACTTCAGGTACAACTGTTTTAGCGGAAATTTCTCGAGGATGCATCCCGGTTATAACCGCTATTTTAGAGGCAGATGTACTGTAATGAGCATACACATCTTTTGTGACGTATCCTTTGCTATCTGAACCTAAAGTAGAATGGTCACTGGAATTGTATAACATAAATGCTGCTGCGGCTACTATACCCACGAATAAAATGAGTATTATAAACGTTTTCTTAATCATTGAATCACTACGCTCTCAGTTTATGTCCTGCATTCAAAAGGTTGGATTTTAGTTTGAAACTTATTATAATTTGCTGTTATCAAATTCAAAGATAGTCTTAATTTAATAAAAAGGAGTTAAATTAAAATTAATTAAATACAGTCCCTCATCATCAGCGCTGTTCCAACTGCTGGAGCAACTACACATTCTTCTTTTTTAAGTATTGCATCCATGCCTGTTGATTCAAGTCCTGCAACTTCTGCTGCCTTTGCACCAATTATATCCATACCAAGCCCAGTAGTTACAACTTTTGTGAGATTTTCTCTTTCTGAAACTTCTAAAAGGGCTTCAGCAACTTTTTCAACCTGTTTATCATAGATATGTTTTGCAATCGTTTCTATGTCTGTCTGGCTCAGCATATCCATATCCCCACAGATAACCCTTGAAATTCTTCTCATGCACTCATCTTTCGATTTTCCTGCCCCATCAGGGGTACTGCAGCTGTAATCTTCTTCAGTTATATTTCCAAGTACCATGTGAATATCAGCAGTAGCTGCGAAAAGCTCCGAAGATACCCGTACAGTTTCATTACCTAAAGGTACTTTATCTACTATTGCAGCTAAATTTGTCCTGAGGGTTGCACTGTATACTAATTCTCCAGTTTTCAACCTTTCAAGGTCAGATCTACCTTTAGCACATTCTGATCCATCTTTAATTGGAATAATATCTGTGGTTGTGCTTCCTGTATCTATCATTATACAATTTTCTTCTATTTCAGCTGCTATTTTAGAGGTTGCGATCCAGTTTGCTGCAGCAACTTCATCAGGCCTTTCAACAAGTTCTTCAAAACTTAAAACACCGTTTACCCCAATAAAACCTATGGGAACAGAAAAGGATTCTTTAGATTTTTTTGCGATGTCAATTACTCCTTCTCTCTTTGTCTTATAAGCATCTACAAGCTCTGCAGTCATACATATTCCTACAGCGTCCACATCTTTCAAATCATCTCCAAGCAAACGTAGAAGAGCATCACCAAGTTCGTCTTTTTTTAACCACATTGGAAAATACTCAAAATCTGTTTTTATTGCAGTTATGTTGCCCTGATCGTCAAAGTCAACCACTGCCATGTCTGTATTTGCTCCACCTATGTCAAATCCTGCAATTTTCATAAAGATCACTCGATTTATTTTCAATTATTTACATTGTACTCCAATTTTCTGAATTTTTAAGATTTTTTTATCAATGATTTATTTTATTTAACTTTTCAAAATCTAATGCATTTATATTAAATTTATGACATCTTTAATCAGCATTCATGCTATCTTTTCAAGCTTTAAGACATCATCTTTTTTACAAAATGATATCGTTCCACGTAAATTAATTTTTGAAGGTAGTTTACCATCCATGGAATCTAAAATTGCATCACCAAGATTAAAATTCAAAAGATTCCTTAAAGCTACATAAGGAGTTGTAATTCTCGAATTTATTTCAACCAAATGTACTTCATCTCCTAAAATCATGTCAACCCCAACATAACCCTTAATACCATTTATTGACTCTACAGCTCTTTTTGCCGCTTCCTTTGCTTCATCTTCAAGTTCATGGGTTAAAGGCACCTGCCCCCCATTATAATTTATTCCACTGTCTGAAAAATGAATATTTTGAAGATTCAGACTTAATGGAACTGCTTCGCTGCCATTGGTTATCAAACTCACACTGGTTGAAGTTCCCTCTATAAAGTTTTGAATTATAAAATATGGAATATCGGTCTCAATTAAAGAAGCAGCTTTTTTCATTTCGTCCTTTGAGTTTACAACATGTATACCTGAGCATGAAACTCCATCAGCTGGTTTTAAAATCCGTTTATTATTAAAGGGTTTATAACTATTTATATCCTTAAAAAATACTTTTTCAGTCTCGATTATGGGAACTTTATCCTTAAGAGATTCATACATCTTGAATTTGTCAGAACATGTCATTACTGCATCTGAACTTGATCCTATAACATTAACACCTTTTTTTTCGATGAAATTTGTTATATCATATAAAATAAAGTTTTCTTCAGGAGCTATTACGAGACATGAGTCATAATTTGATATATTTTTACCTAACCAATCCATTAATTCTCCTTCAAGTTTAACCGGATTACAATAATTATTACCAGAAATAGACTGATCCAAAGATATTAGGTAATCCACATCTTTATCTTTAAAATCCTCTAAAAATCCATCAAGCATTGCCTGACCTTCAGACCACAATGATGGATCGTCAATTCCCATAGCTGTGATATATTCAAGAATAAGTATTTTCATAATCATCAATTCCAGAAAAGGTTTAAAGTCGTCCGATTCCTTTAAAGACTACGCCTTCCCGTTTAAAATCATCAGGGTTTAAAATTGGCCGTGTACAGATGAATATTTTGTTTTCAATCATTTGAGGTGTAATCGATTTATATTCATCATGATCAGTTATAAGCACGACACAGTCACATTTCAAAACATCTTCCATACTTACTGGCCTGGCACCAAAACTTTTTATCAAATCACTGGAAGTATGGGGATCATGGGCACATACATCAAAACCCTTTCGGGCCAAAATTTCAATTAGCGGTCTTGCTGGTGTTTCCCGGGCATCAGCCACATTTCCCTTGTAAGCAACACCTAATATGCCAACTTTAGAATTTTCAATTTGTTTTCCGGCCTCATTTAATGTATCAACTATAATTTCTGCAACGTGACCTGGCATTCCTTCATTTATAGCCCTTGCATTTTTTATTAAAGTTGATTCTACTCCTTCCTGTTCAGCTATCTCTACAATGAAGTATGGATCAATAGACAAACAATGTCCGCCGACACCAGGACCGGGAGTATGTATATTAACTCGAGGGTGATGGTTTGCGGCTGTTATGGCTTCTATAGCATCAATGCCAAGTTTTTCACAGACCTTTGCAAATTCATTGGATAATGCTATATTGGTATCCCTATAAGTGTTTTCCATGAGTTTAACCATTTCTGCAGTTATCAAATCTTTAACTTTTATTATTTCGCCCTCTGTGATATGTCCATAAAGAGAAACAGCAGTATCTGTACTTTTTTCGTTGATTCCTCCAATTACTCTTGCATTATGGGTCATTTCATAAATTGTGTTATTTGGAAGTGCTCTTTCCGGTGTATATGCTATCCCAAAGTCTTGCCCTGCTTTTAATCCGCTTTCCTCAAGTATTGGAATTACAATATTTTCACAGGTTTTTGGAGGTATAGTACTTTCTATTATGATAAGATCATCTTTCTCTATTGCTTTTGAAATGCTTTCACATGCTGATTTTACTGCGGATAAGTCTGATTTTTTAAATTCATCCACCGGTGTTGGGACAATTACAATTTTAATTTTTGAACTTTTAGAAGCAGTAATTCCATCATCGGTTGCTTTGAGTTTACCGCTTTCAACTGCTTTCCTTACTAGTTCATCAAGTCCAGGCTCCATAATTGGAGTTTTACCTTTATTTACATATTCAATAGTTCTTTTGTTTATGTCCACTCCTGTAACCTGCAAACCGCTGTTTGCAAAAAGGGCTGCAGTTGGAAGCCCAATATGACCAAGACCAAAAACTGTAATCTTTGAATTTTCGAGAATCATTGTTTCTATCTCTTTTATTTAATTATGAAATATTGATAACTAACAGTTTAATTAATTTAAAGAAATTATAAGTCATTTAATTAATAACTGCCTCAATCAATTAAAACTTATCCAATTTAAAAAAATATAATAAATTAAGTTATTTTCAAATATTTTGAAATATTGATAACTGATTAATTATCAATACTGCAATTATCTAATTTCCAAAATATAATAATTAATCTGCTTTAAATCTATCGATTAATGCAACCTTACCATTTAAATTAAGATTTTTGGATGGGAATTTGGCATCACCATTTTCAAATACTATTTTCACTGTTGAATCTTCATTTTCAAATTCCTGTACAGATATATCTTCTTTGATCTCAATAAGTTCGCGGGTTCTGTTTTTCATTATATCTTCAGGTACAGTTATTTTAAGTCCACCATCATTGTATAAATTTAAAATTGCATCGAGAATTCCCTTTGAGGAATCTCCAGTACCATAAGGATTTTCAGCTCTGCTCATTTTGTTGTACAGATCACTGTTATTTAGAATTTCTTTAACTGTTCCTGTTATTTTATCTTTTTCTGCCCCAACAAGGATATTTCCACCAGCTTTAACTGTTTCGGGGCGTTCAGTATTATACCTTAAAGTCATGCACGGCACGTTTAATGTAATCGCTTCTTCCTGTATTCCTCCAGAATCGGTCATAACAAACTTGGACTTTGATAGAAGGAGTAAAAAATCAAGATAACCTACGGGTTTTATAAGTTCAATATGGTCTGCATTTTCCAATTTTTCAAACATATCAAATTCCTTAAGGGTTTTAACTGTTCTTGGATGTACAGGGAAAACAACTGTTACATCATCTAATTCAAGTAAGGCATCTATGATATTTTGAAGTCTTTCTTTGTTATCAACGTTTTCTGCCCTGTGCATAGTAAGAGTAAGAATTTCCCCTTTAAAATCAAATTTCGGTTTTGTTTCTGATTTTTGAGCAATCTTAAGATTCCTCATGCAGGTATCTACAATGGTATTTCCTGTTATAAAAATATCTTTAGGACTGATACCTTCAAAAAGCAGGTTAATTGCTGATTCCTCGGTTGGTACAAAATAAAGCTTGGAACATACATCTGCAATTTCCCTGTTTATTTCTTCAGGCATGGATTTATCATAAGACCTTAAACCCGCTTCAACATGCCCTACAGGAATATGGAGCTTTGATGCTACAAGTGCTCCGGCAAGCACTGCGTTGGTATCCCCTTGAACAAGAACTATATCTGGTTTTTCTTGAACTAAAATTTCTTCAATACCATTCATCATTGTTGCTGTTTGTTTTCCATGGGAGCCAGAGCCAACACCTATGTTAAAATCAGGTTTTCTTAATTCCAAATCGATGAAAAACTGATCAGACATCTCATGATCGTAGTGCTGTCCAGTATGGATCAGGATATAATCAATATTTCGTCTTTCTATTTCATCGATTACAGGAGCCATTTTGATTATCTCTGGCCTTGTCCCAATAATAACTGCAATTTTCATAATGCAATTTAATAGTTCAAGCTTAATAAAGTTAATTCCAAAATAGATTATTCATATGTATGACTATACGATTTTTAGAATCTTAAATAATTTGAATTTACTGCTTAAATTTATAGAAATTGAATAACCATGCTCTTACTCAAATTTTCTTAATTTAACCCATTAACAAAGGTTTCATTTATCAAAAAGTTACAGGCGAACTTAATCACCATTTGACGGCCTTCTCCGGTGAGCCCTATATTCATCTATCATTTTTAAGAGCTGTTTTTTCTCTTCTTTATTTCGCCTGTTTTCCACACGTGTTTTCCAGTTTTCAATTTCTCCATCTAAAATATCTTTATCTATAACTGCAAATTCATCGATTATTTCAAGATCAATTTTGTTTGCATCCAGTACAGGCACCATATTCCTTTCAAATTCTTCTTCTGCAGGGTGTGACATTTTATCTACAGTTATAACAGCTTTTATGCCCATATTAATCAGCATTGACGCTGTTTGAGAGCCTCCACCTTTAGAGCTTGATAAAAGAACTATATCTCCCTTTTTAATAGTCCAGTAGTCCATAGCCTCTTTGATCTTTTCACGGGTGAATGATTCAATGATCTTTACAGGGACAGCCTTTTCAGATAATTCCATTACCCTTATTTCTTTCATGGAACGCAGATTCTCCTCAAGCTTTTCTCTACGTGCCCTCTCTTGAGTATATTTTTCCTGAAGCCCTTTTATAATTGACACCTTGGAAGATATCTCTTTTTTACGCAGAATATCCTTTGAATACTCATAATGCAGTTTTTCTATCTTATCTGCAAGTTTAGAATTCTTCTTTTTGTAATGTCTAACATCTTTTTTAAGGAGCTTGTTTTTCTTCTTTAAATTCTGTATCTGCCTTTCTTGAGACTTTATTTTATATTTAAATTTCCGGACAGCTTCTTCAATGCCTTTGAGTTTTTCTTCATCTATAGATTCAATATCATTTTCCATTTCTTCAATTTGAGTTTCTAAATCCTCATTACCTTCAGGGATTTTTAAAACATCATCTATTGCAGAGGTAATTGGACGGTCTTTAATGACCATGCTTTTAATTTCATCCACTTCCTCAACTGTTAAACCCAATTTTTCGGTACGCCTTTCGATCTGTTGAAGCTTTTTTTGATAATGCTTGTATGTTTTAATAGCAGCAGCTAGCGAATCCCTTTCATGGGCATTTGCAGGATAGTTATTAGAAGATATTTCATTAAGATAGCTGTCTACAAGTTCTGTCTTTGAGCTGACGGTAAATGTTTTACTTGGAGAATATATCTTAGAATTAAGTGTCGATGCAAGCTTCCTAACTGTTTTAGGAACAGGATAAACATCAGTAGCAATTAAAACGGTCTTCCCGTGACTTATAATGAATTTTATTACTTCAGCTCTGGCTATTTCCTTGCAGCTCTTGGTTGCAATCACATTTCCAGAGAGATCTAAAATAGCTATTCCTACAGTTAATCCCGGATCAAAACCCACAATAAGCCACTTTTGTCTCTCCTGTGAAGATTTAGAATTTAAAAATAAGTTTGAGTTTTCAACTTCTTCAGTTTTTCCTACGTTCTTATAAACCAGGTAATTTCCTCCTGAATGCCTGTTTCTTGGTGTAAATACGGATTATAAGGTAAATATAATATTTTAAATATTGTTTTATTTGATTAATAATATGGATTAATACAATTTATATTTATTTATGATCTAATGAAAATGTAAGGTTTAGCTAGTTTAATCTATTAAAATTAGTTTCCGATTTTAGAAAGAAAAATAGCGTTTTTACAATATTAATTTAATTAGATTATATAAATTTTTTACGACATAATTTGATAAATTAAAAAAATGTGGATTTAAAAGATATAAATATTTAAGAAACAATTTGATACTTACTAAATGTTACAATAGAAGTTCAATATGGTTCTTTCTGTCAAATAAAATCTTTCAGACTTTAGTAAGTATTTAAACAAAAAAATTTAAACTTTTTAACTTCTACAATACATAATTTAATAAATCATCAAATTTCTTCTCTAAGATACGATAGTTTATTGGGAATTCAATTTCATTAAAAGATGTATTTACAGTTTTATGCATTTTTCTCCATGCAAGACCGTCTGTTACCCATATGAAAGTCAAATCTTTTTCATCAATTTTCTTTTGGAGATCAATATATGAATTAGCAGTTTCTATTGGTTTACTACCTGTTGAACTATAAAAATTACATTCTATTAATATTTTAGGCACATTATTTTCATATATTACAAAATCAGGTACTTTTTTCCGTTCTAATTGTATACTTCCATCTTGAGATTTTAAAGTAAGATTTTTATCAGATTCTCTTATTTTCTTTTTCAAAAATAACTCTAATATCTGCTCGAAAATTTTTCCACTTCGATTTTTCCTAGCATTTGAATCTAAACCAACTTCCATACCTAAAATATAAGCATACAAATCATTGATTTCACCAAATAAATCGATGATACCTGATTTATCACAGAAATCTATGATATCTTCTATTTCTTCATTTTTAAGTTTTTTAACAAAGCTAATTTCTTTAAAAAATAACTCATCACCTATATCTAAAACTACAATATTTTTATCTCTTATTGCAATTATTAAAGGAATTATAGGGATTACTTCAGGATATTTTTGAATTATTTCTCTTAATTTATCTTTTCTTTCATGGCTTTCAATTTTTGATAGTGCATTTAAGATACTAATTTCAGTAACACATTTTGTAACATTTCTCTTTACTTTTTCCCAATCTACATAAAAGTTATATGTTCGATTTGTCTCAAGAAGAGTTTTAAGGAAGTAATCTACGTAGTCTTCCTTACTTTTAAAACCAAGAATATCATATTTAACCATAAAAACATCCCTATGTTATTGTTGATAATTTCTAACTATTATTTCATTTATTTGTCCCCTTTTAGAAGCATCACAGTTTATATGTCTTTTTGCAGGGACTCGTTCAATATTATAATTATTATATAGATTATCAAAAAATTCATCATCAGGATTCTCATTTTTGGGATCTGAATTACTTAGCATTAATAATGCACCTCTTTCATCCATCTCTTTAAAGAAAATAGATAATCGTTTTTGATCTTTATCGTCAAATCCATCTTTAGAATAGCTTGTAAAACTAGAAGTGGTATTTAAAGGACGATAAGGCGGATCTAAATAAACAAAACTACCATTTTCTATATATTTTTCTGATTCAGAGAAATCAGCATGAGATATTTTGGTATTTCTTAAAGCTATACTAACCTCATTAATGTTCTTTTCATCACAAACAGTAGGCTTTTTATATCTTCCAAATGGAACGTTAAACCCTCCCTTTTTATTTTGCCTGAAAAGTCCATTAAAACAAGTTTTATTTAGGAAAATAAGATAGGTTGTCCTTTTTATCCATTCATCATCATAATTATCATAATCAAAACCGTTCATTTGCGAATTATAGCTTTCTCTAACATCATAATAAAATTCTTTCCTATCTTCTTCTGATTTTTTGAGAAAATCTTCTTCCATTTGACATAACCGATTTATTAATTCTTTAGGGTTTTTTTGTATTGTTTTATAGCCAACTATTAACTCAGGATTAATATCAAACAAAAAAGAATTTTTTACATTGTAATTTCTTTTTAAGAAAAAGAACATTGCTCCTCCACCCATAAAAGGTTCAATATAACTATCAATTTTTTTGGTTTTAATTATAGATGTGGGCAATCTCTTTTCAAACTCAGGTAATAATTGAGTTTTTCCACCAGCCCATTTTAAAAAAGGCTTTGCACTAGTTAATTCATTAGTCGATTCTGTGTCAAATAAAGTTGTCTGCATATAATTCACTCCAGATACTATCTTTAGAGATAATATATAATTAGCTTAATTTTACTAATAACAGATTTGATTCAAATAATTTATGCTTTAACATTTGATTTACGATCCTATGAAAATGTAATGTTTAGGGGGGTTTAATACCTTAAAATATAGTTTCTGTTTTTAGAAAGAAAAATAACGTTTTTACAACATTAATTTAATTAGATTATATAAATTTTTCACGATTTAATCGGTAAATTCCTTTTAATGTTCAATTTAAATAATATTCAACTTAACTATATATAAAATTAAATATAATCCTTTCATAATTAGAAATATTTAATTTATTAATGTAATTGGTTAATTTAGATATAACCTATTAAAAATAGAGTCTATTTTAGTTAATGTTATTGTTATACAAGTTTAAAAAATGAAAAATGTTAAAGAATTAAATTAACACGAAGAATATTGAAATAAATGGCAATATCATTAAAAAATTAATTAACACAAAGGACATTAAAATGAATGGTAATATCCATACTAAAATATTTACTATACAATTTGGAAAAATAATGTTAATAGCATCTAAAATAAAAAAAGTGGCTACCAATATCAATCCATTTCTTATACCTAAAAACGTTACTTCAACATAGTTAGATTTGATAATTGTTAGTAATTGATTAAGTCTAATACATTCATATGTTTCACTTAATTCTGTTTTCTTCGGCATTTTGACCGCAGTTAAATTATCATAATCTTCGCCTATAATAAGACTATTAATAACTATATCATTATATGGTTTCATATGAAGAGCTTTAATAGCTGTAATTCCAGAGAAAATAATGTAAATAACACCAATAATCAAAAATACTAATAAAAATTTAGGAAACATGATCTTATCTACATTAATAAAATTTAAACTTCCTAAAATTAATGTTACAGAGAGAGTAACGATGAATAAGCTTGACTTTGCTTTATCTTCAATAACACCTTTTCGTTCAAATTCTTTTTCATGATGATTTTTAACTATTTCAAAAAATTCATCCACTTCAGAATCATCGATTTTAATTTTAGCTTTTTTTGGAAATAAATCTTGTATTTGAGCTTCTAACATATTTTCAGTCAAAAATCCATATATATGTGGGATTAATCCCTCTAATGAAGATTTATGTTTCATTAAATAATCTTGGAATTTACCTGACATGTATATCATTTGTTATTTATAAGTAATTTAGCAATTTCTTTATCAATATCCAAGTTTAAATGATGCATTAACCAAGACCATTCGCCAGTAGGATTTATTTCAATAAAATAATAGTTTTCATCGTGAATAACTAAATCAATTCCTCCAAATTGTAAATTAAGTTTTTTTGTAAGTTGAATACATTTTCTTTCAATGTCTGGAGGTAAATTAACTATTTCATACTTAATATTCTCTTTTTCAAGTCTCCAATCTTTACTTAATCCTTCTCCATTTTTTTTAATTGTTACTGCAAAAGCTGTATTCCCGACAACTGTTACTCTTACATCAACTTTAGGAATTAATGCTTCTTGTAAAATTACTGGGACACTAGATAACTCTTTCTCTAATAATTCACCATAATTTACAAAATTAGTATATATAAATCCTTCTTTATCGTTGATATTCAAAATAGCAGGATCTAAAGTCTTAACTACTAATTTTTTACCGAACATGCTTTTTTTAGGAACAGTATTAGTTATAAGAGTTTTAGGAACATTAAATCCAATTTTTTTAGCAACATACAGTTGATAAGGCTTAGTTTCTGCTTTATATGTTGCTTGAGGATTATTAACCCAAAAAACATCATCAAATACCATAATACTTCTAATAAATGAAACCCATTGATTACGTTCAAGTTGTTCATCTATCCCTAAACCTGGTTGATAATTATCTCTCAGATAAATTGGAGCCCTAAAATAAATTGAATTTAAATTTTCTGCTGATATTTCAAAAGAAAAGTTTTGAGTGTTCCCATAAATTTTTGGATCCAATGGATCAAGACTAATATCAAAATTCATGAATTGATCTCGGTTCAATCTTAAATAAGATGCATCCATCTTATTTAATTGAAAAGAAACATGATCAGTAGCATAATCATGTTTATCTGAAATAATCAATATCTCAGGACAAATTTTTTCCATTTTGACTTATTCTCCTTTATGATCTTCACCGGTTTCAACATCAAATTTTTTTGTACCACGTTGTGGGCAATCTGGATTATCTGATTTAACTAAAACCTCTTTATTTTCTCCCCACAACCATAAACCGAGCTTATCATCATATGATGAATGATCTGGATCTTTTAATTCTTTTTTTTCGTAAATTAATGTTTTATCTACTAACAAATGGTTATTCATATTTTCATCTCCTTTTATAATCCAATATTACATTTAATATATATAATATTTTTTAAAAATTATTTCTTAAACACTATAATTTAAAATCCTTAAGAATAAAATATTAATATTACATAATATATGCTTAAATCCATATTTACCATTATAAAATAAGAAATATAAATAATATTGATTATTATGTACAATCAAATAATAGATTCATTATTAAAAAATATAGAAATAATTGAGCCTATGCTTAATAATGCATCGCAACTAGTTAAACAAAATGAGAAATATATCCCATATATAAACTATTCTTTTTTAGATTACATTAATGAAATCATTGAATACAATTTTATGGAAGATCCTTCTCTTGAGAAAGACTGGGAAACCATAGAATTATTACATAACGCAGGATTTTGGTATATACCATCCTTACCACACCCAGTATTTAAAAAGTTATCACAACTAGATGATAAAAGTAAAGAGAATATTTCCTCTTTAATTTTAGAATTAATGAATATGAACGATTATTATCAACTTACAAATATTGTCAATAAATGGAATTTAGATGTATTTAAAGAAAAAAATATAATATTCCAAGAAGCTTTACAAGCACACAAAGAAGGAAAATATGTTCTATCCATTCCTGCACTCGCATTACAAGTTGAACCACTTATTAAGAACTATTTATCTTTGGATCATTCAACAAAAATTAGAAAAATTAAAAAAACATTAAAAGAATTGATGGAAACATGTAAAGATGAAAAGAAAAAAGAAATTTGGATTGATGAAAATAAATCTAGACCAATGTATGTATACTTGATTTCATTAAAATTTATCTCAGAAAATGTTTTTGAATTTTATAAAGGTGGCCAAGATTTTAATAATGTTAAAAACACATTTAATAGACATGTGATTGGTCATGGAGCTTTAAAAACAAAAGATTTTAACCAAGAGTTATCTACTAAATTATTCCTATTTTTAGACACATTACATTTCGTTTTAAGCTATTTTAAAGAAGAATTATTAGATATAAATGGAAATCAAATAGAATAAAATAAACACATTTACTTAATTTTTTAGATACATAAATTAAAACACCTAAAAAAAATCATTTTCTAAGATTTAGTAAGTGCTATTACTATTTGGACTACTGTTAAAAATATAACAGCAATTGTCAATAATAACACACTATCTTGATTTTTTTTAGTATATTTCATATTATTTAGTTTTAAAACAGAATTGGAATACTTATTGAGCGTTTTTATTGAATTTCCTATTTCATCCATTTTAAAATCTATTATTTTAGCTAAATTATTAAAGAAATCCTTTTTTCCATTTAATACAATAAAATCACGTCTATTCAAATAAACTTCACGTTTTTCATACTGTTTAAACTCTATTTTAAATCTTTCAAAATAAAATAATTCACTGTTTAATGATTTTCTGTTTTCAATGGCTTTATTTAACTTATTTTTTTGTAAATATCTAATTTCTTTTGAAATCATTTTATTTAATTTTTCAACTAATCTTTTTTGTATAGATATAAATCGATTAATGGCCAATAATTCAAAAGAACAATTTTTAATGTTATATTCAATACTATGATCAAAATCACTGTATTCTGGACATTCAGGAAAATTACGATTAGCAAATATTAAGTAATTGCTAAATTGAGTTTCTAAATAATTTTCTCTACAAAGAAGATATCTGCTATGTTTAAATGAATTATCATGAGATATAGAAGTAGAAAAACAACTGAAGAAATCTTTTAGGTTTCGTCCCCATTCTAACACATCATTATCTCCAATTGGATAAGTTAAAGAAAATAATTCAACACTTGGAATTATAGAAGGATTATCCTTATACAATCTAAAAAAATAACCTGTAAAATATTCTGATAAAAATTTAATAATTTCAGTTTTTATAGATATCCTTAAATTTTTTATTTCTAATTCTTTATGATGTTTAGGAGAAATTCGTTCCGTATAATTAATTTTTGATGTTTCTATTGTATTTATCGTTTCATTATGAAAATTATATAATATATCGTTTATTTTATCTGAAAATGTATAATTTAAATCTAACTGAACTTGTAATATTACCATTGATGGTAAAATTCCATATAATGTGATATTTATATTGTTAATATAATTTCCTAAATCATGAGAAATTCCAAGAGGCAATTTTACTTTTAAAAGAGAATTAGTAATTAAAGGCAGATGTAAAAACCAAAATTTAAATAACTTATCTTCACTTTTAATGTAATTTTCCGCTTCTTTCAGTCGGGAACTATCTACTATATCTGAATTAGCATATAATCTATTTAATCCGTTAATAAGATTATCGAAGTCTTCAAAATTAAAAATATCCAATAATATTAATGAATGGCACTTTAACTCTTCTTCATAAGGTAAGAAACAATCAATATTTTCTTTCTTTACTTTTTCAGAGATATTATCCATTAAAATACATCCTATAATCTTAAAAGTTATATAATAATTTTATTATAAAATTATATTGCTTAAAATTAAAATTTAATCCATTATTCTAATTAATAGTTCAACTCTAAATTTTAATATTTATCTTTTTTAATTCAAATTTTATATAACCTTTAATATAGTATTTTGGTTTATTTTCTAATCCAATGTGCTCTTTAAATATATTTTTAATTAATGCTTTTTTATTAAAATTAAAATTAGGAAATTTTTCAATTAAAAACAGGATTAAAACATGTTTATTAGCAATTTATCTCTAGATTTAATATAATATCTGTTTTATCTTTGAAGTTTTGATATCTCTTATTTCTTTCACATTACAATTGAAGAAAAATTTTCTCTTTAGTACAAAACCGTTACCAAATATTTATCGTGCCATATCTTGAGGAGAAATTTTTCGTTACATTGGAATTTTAACGTAACCAAAAAAAGATCCAACACCTTTAGTGAGGAAATATCATGATTAAATGTAAACTAACAGATGAAGAAATTAAAAATGAAGATAAATCAGGAATAAGTGAGAATATAGCAAATAATTTAGGAAAAAAAGTCATAGAGAGACATAATTACAATCCTATTGGATTATCAAAAAGTGAAATTATAGCTAAAGATATTTTTAATCGTGGTACTGACTATGGAAAGGATGATGTCATTTTTGTGGATGAAATTCCAATAAATGATCCTTTAAAGCTCAAAGAGATTGAACCATTCGATAAAGATAAAGAATATTATTCTATTAATTATAAAGCTCATCAATTTGCAGATGATGAAATCAATGTTATGCTAATGAAAATTAGACAAGCAAAGAGTTTTTATACATCTGAAAAATTCCTAGAATATTGTATAAGGGGTAACGCTGAAGCATACAAGTTACAAGGAGTCCTATCTAAAGAAAAAAAAACTGATTTATGCTTCTTTATCAAATGGGCTACTGAAGAATATTATCCAGATATAGCCCCTAAATCTCTTATAAATGGATATATTATACCTTTCATACCATTAAGAGACTTAATATTGAGTAATTTAAACTTTATAAGGGAAAATAACGGTTTAAAACCTTTAAAACATAGACAAAAGAACCTAAAGAAATTATTTAACATATACGAAACATGGGAACTGTATAATGAAATCGATTTCAAAATTAAACGAAGCTATCCATTTAGGCTATTTGTTAAGAAAGACAAGCGAATTGACCAAATACCTTCATTAATGATGAAAATACCAAAAGAACATCTTACAAACTACATATTAGTAAATGAAAACGGAGATATCATAGAAAAGAAGCCGTAACAGATGTAAGGGTTATATTCAAATTGTAATATGAATTATTCAAATAATATTAAATAATCCTATTAAATCCGTTGAAATCTAAGATGGCACAGGTCGAACAGCATTGAAAAAATTTCATCATTTTTTTCAAATATCATTTATTACATCCTTCTTTAGGAAGTCAAGAGGTAAAAAAGTCTCAATTGGACAATAATGTTAAACAATTTCGTTATCCCGTCATATAACGCAGAAAAAGTCACCCATTTTATAACGATATTTGAGTAGGCGATTAATGTAATTATAAAATAATTAGTTAAAAATAGAAGAGCATCTTGAAGAGTTTATGGCTGTTTATTTGGTATGATTTTCCATTTATGAATCTACTTTCAGTGTAAAAAATGCTAAAAATTATTATTAATCATATTTTGAATAAGAGAAAAAGGTAGGTGAATGGGGGGAAGAAAAAATCTTCCCTATTTGTCTTCTTTCTTCTCCAAATGCTTTTTGAACATCTCTAGGAGAATTAAATTGATCTTCAGGTAAATTTTCAATAGTTTGAATTACATCTTGGCTTGCATTGTTGCTTTTTGCTTTTTGTACTAAATCTTGTTTACTTGCTGGGTAATCCATTCCTTTTAAAGCTTTTTCAATTTCTACAGTAATTCCACCACGTTGTGCCATATTATCACCCCATTATATATATTGTTATCTCAATGATAAGATAACTACAAAATAACTAATAATAAACGTTTAGTACTTGAAAGAATTAATTAAATAAGATTTTATTTTTGTAACTATGTTTGAGTTATACTTTTGAATGTTATCATTTTAAAATATTATTACCAAATAAGTAAAAAATAATACACTTAAACTTCAAATCATTATAAAAACACTTTAAAAAAAATAAACCATTATTTTCTTAAATTTCAACTGAAAAACAAGTACTAAACAACTTAAATTTAAATCAAATAATTAAAAATCCATAATTAAGCTTATAATTTTTAAATATTTTAATTTTAAGCTCAGGAGGTTTTAATTATGGGAATTTTAGATCCTCTAAAAAAGAAAGGTTCTGCTGTAGGTAACAGAACTAGGGGAATTCCAGATGGTGTTTGGGCACCAATAATGGGAGGATTATTGATACTCGTTGTGGGAGTTATAGGTTTGATTGCAGGTCAGCCATGGCTTTTCCCAAGTTTGGGCCCAACAGCATATTTACAGGTTGAAACACCTGGTCTTAAAAGTGCACATTTTTACAACACTATTGTAGGACATTATGTTGGAATTGTAGCAGGATTAATTGGAATCGCTATTTTTGGTTTATGGAATACTCCATCTGGATCAATTGGATAAATGGATGGTAACAGTATGGCTCAAAAAGATTATAAAAAAGGAAGCATCACTCTTTGGGGTGCTGTTGGAATGGGAACAGGAGTAATGCTTGGAGCTGCTATTTTTGCAGTATTAGGCCAAGTAGCACAGCTCGCTGGAAATTTAATGACTCTTGCGTATGTAGGAGGTGCCATCATTGCAGCATTTAGTGCCTACACTTATGTAAAAATGTCCAATTCTTATCCATCAGCAGGAGGAATTGGAATGTTTTTTGTGAAAACCTATGGGAAAGGTACAATTACAGCATCAGCTGCACTTTTAATGGCTGCTTCAATGGTACTTTCTCAAAGCTTGATAGCCCGTACATTTGGAACATACACACTACAGCTATTCAATATAGGCCCACAAAGCTGGCTCGTACCTGCACTCGGAGTAGGACTACTTATTTTCGCCTTCCTGATTAATATATCTAAAAATTATATAATTGAAACTTTTACTTCGGCAATTTCTGTAGTTAAAATTGTTGGACTTGCTATTTTTTCTTTTGCAGCATTAATGGCAGCAGGTTTTTCATTAGGAGCTCTTCCTCAAACTTTTTCTTTAGGAGTTGCTTCTCCAACTATACCTGCTCAACAAGGATTAGGACTTGCTGCATCATTCGCCCTGGCTCTTCTAAGTTTTAAGGGTTTTACCACGATAACGAATAGCGGTGCAGAAATTGTGGAGCCGCACAAAAATATTGGAAAAACGATTATTATCTCCATTGCCATATTAGCGGTACTGTATGTATTTATTGCTCTGGCAGTGTCAAGTAGTCTTTCTGTGCCTGAGATAATAGCAGCAAAAGATTATGCTCTTGCAGCAGCTGCAAGCCCTACCTTGGGCATATATGGGTTATGGTTTACAGTTGGAATTGCCATTTTAGCCACAGTAACTGTATGTATTGGAAGTTTGTTTGCTGTCTCCCGTTTGACCGCTATGCTTTCTAAGATGAAATTAATACCCCACAGCCATTTAGGCATGACAGGGACAGTACAAAAACATATGCTTGTCTATTTGCTGGTTATAAGCTCAATATTAACTATATTATTTGATTTAAGCCGAATTGCATCTATTGGGGCCATATTTTATCTTGTTATGGATATCATTTTCCAGTGGGGAGTTTTAAGACGAATTAGAGAGGACATTAATGCAAGAGCTTCTATCATTACTATTTCTATTGTATTGAATATTATTGCTTTGAGCGCTTTCGTATGGATGAAGATTCAAATGGACGTTTTTATAGTTTTATTGGCTGTACTGGTCATTATTGTGATTTTTATTGGGGAACAGTATTTTTTAAAATCTTATTTATCCAAAGAATGAAGAACCTATTTAAAAAAATTACTACTTTTTTAGAAATAATTATTACTAATTAAAATCAAAATATCAACTAGTCAAAACTAAAAATGAGGTTGATAATATGCCATATAAAAATAAAGAAGATTTACCAGCACAGGTAAAAGAAAATTTACCTGGACACGCACAGGAAATTTATTTAAAAGCATTTAACAACGCGTGGGATCAATACAAAGAGCCCAAAGAACGTAGAGGCAGCGAATCGAGGGAGGAAACTTCCCATAAAGTTGCATGGGCTGCAGTAAAACACGAATACAAAAAAGGCAGCTCTGGAAAGTGGGAGAAAAAATAGTTAATTCACATTTTACTAGTTAGGATACCTTAAAAAGTAGAAATAGCGTCAAATTTAAAACTGTAATTTTGGGATATTGTGCCAGAAAAATTGGGATTAAGAGAAGTTATAGCCATGGGAATTGGTGGCCTCGTATCTGGAGGAATATTTGCAACCTTAGGTGTTGCCATGACTACCTCAGGTAATGCTGTTCCATTGTCTTTTATTTTAGCAGGGATTATAACCCTTCTTTCATCTTACTCCTACGTTAAACTGACTGTATATTTCAAAGAACAGGGTGGTTCCTTTTCTTTTATTGAACATGTCGTCAAAAATAACCACATTGCCGGTTTTTTTGGCTGGATACTGATTGTTGGATATATTGGAACAATGGCATTGTATGCCTTCGCATTTGGAGCTTATCTAACAAGCCTCTTTGGATTACATGACCCCATTTACCGAGCAATAGCATCTGTTGCATTGATTTTTGTTTTAGCAGGCATCAACGTCCTCGGAATAAGGGAATCTGGAATAACAGAGGACATTTTGGTTTATATTAAAGCTGCATTTTTATTATTTATAGCATTTACAGGAATATTCTTTTTTACTGGAAATTACCCGACAGGCGCACAATTTTTTAATATGGGAGTAATTAGCCCAATAATGGCATTTGCAATAATATTCGTTGCTTATGAAGGATACCAACTATTAACTTATGATTACAGGGATATAAAAAATGTTGAAAAAAATTTAGGAAGAGGAATATATATCTCAGTAATTTCTGCAATAATTATCTATGTTTCAGTATCATTCATGGCAACTCTTTATCTAACACCTCAAGCGGCTACTACTTCTCAAGAATATACATTAGCTCAAGCTGTCGTACCTTATTTAAGTTTTGTCGGATTCTTTTTAGTTGTCATAACAGCTCTACAAAGTACTGCCTCAGGTATCAACGCGACGCTTTTTGGTGCTGCGAGATTAGCACATAAAGTATCTCATGATAAAGAACTACCCAAACTTTTCTCATTTAAAAATAAAAAAAAACATACCTACTTATGCTATAATAGTAATGGCAGTATTTACATCAATATTAACTGCCGCAGGAACCTTAGAACAGATAACTGAATTTGCATCATTGGTTTTCATAATGGCTGATGCAGCCGCAAATTACTCTAATGTAAGACTTTACAAAAAAACAGGATCAAATGTATACATTTCTCTTGCAGGGCTAATTGGATGTATTATAGCATTCCCAATAGTTATCTATTTCTTATTTACGACAAAATTCCTTATTTTACTTTCCATTATAGCCATATTTGCCATAATGTTTATTGTAGAGTTCTTTTACATCGAAAGAGAGCCAATTGAAGAGAAATTATAGAATATGATGTATAAATTCATGGAAGAGGAAAAAAATGATTGAAAAAATGAGTGAAAGTGAAGGTAAAGTATTGGGCTTTAAAGCAATAGGCACTGTTACCCAAGCAGATTATAATGTGCTGGTGCCAGAAGTTCAAGCACTTATAAATGAAGAAGGATCAATCTCCTTACTCATAGATTTGACTCAATTTAAATGGGAAGATATAGAAGCATGGGGCGCTGATATTAATTTCGGCCGTACATACCGCGAGAAAATAGATAAAATAGCCATTGTAGGAGACAAAAGTTGGGAAGAGTGGATAACAATACTCGCAGATCCTTTTTATTCTAAAGAATCCCGGTTTTTCTACTCTAAAGATATAGATGTTGCCTGGAAATGGTTAAAAGAGTAAATTTACTAAACTAGACATAAAAAAATAATAAACCATACTGCATTTAAATTATTATCCGAGCAGCAATATACCAAATATTCCTCTATAAAGAAGAATTAAAACTATAAATATAGAAAGTAATGAAGTCCATAACAATAAAGCAATATTTGTCAATTTTTTGGCTTTGTTTATTCTTTCAGGATCTATCGGTCGGATTTTTTGAGCTTTAAATGTTATAATACCTGCTAAATTAACGCAAACTAAATTTATGAAAAATAGCAGAAAAGCCCCCAATGCTAATGAAAAATGTCCAGAGCCAAATAACAGCCCACAGGTTACAAGGGGAGGGAGTAGTGCTACTGCTACCATTACTCCAATTAAAGTTGTGCTGAAACCAACTGTAAAAGCTAATGCTCCTGCAATACCAGAGGCAAAAGCTAGTGTTATACTTCCAAGGTTGGTTTTAGCCCGCAGTGCAACTTCGGGAACACTTGGATCAACTGTAAAAAGTAGTCCAAGAAAGGCAGATAATATGAAAACTACAAGCAATCCAATATAATTAGTTTTAATTGACTCTTGAGCTAATTTTATATCTCCCAATGTGGTTGCAAGTGATAATGCCATGTTTGGGCCTAAAAATGGAGCTATTACCATGGCACCAATTATAACAGCCACATTATTATTTAAAACTCCTATAGCTGCTACGATAGCAGATAAAATTACCATAATTACATAAACCTTGGATAATTTGGCAAGATCTGATATATTTGAATAAATTTCGTGCCTACTAAGTCGATATACCAATTCGTTAGGGTCAATGCGGTCTGTTAATTCTTCAAGGGTCGTATCTTCTTTATCAGAAGGCTCTTCATATTTTGATATCATTTTTTCAATAGGTTCAGGTACTGGAAGTGAAGCTTCAACAGGCATTAAACTTATTCTAAAACCTTCTAAATTAGAAAAACGTTTTTGTAAAAGGTTAATTAAAGATTCTGTTTTTTCTCTTCTTATAATTGCATTAACAATAATTTGTTCATTTGAAGATTTAACATCCCAATAGTTAAGCACATCATATCCTTCCAATATGCTTTTAATTTCATCTAAAATTTCATAAGTGGGCATAACAATTATAATCAGCCGATAAGTCATAAAATCCACCAAACTATAATTATATTATTAAAAATAATTAAAATTTTCATACAATATTTTAAAAATATAAAATTATCTAAAGCTCAAATAATATACAGGAGAGCTTTAAAAATGGGATTACTGGCTTAATGAGAATATAACCCATTTTATTAATCTATAAAATATTTAATAGATTATATGGAACCTAATCAGCGCAAATAAAACAATTAAAGATGTAAACCATATTAATATAGATGTTTTAGCCATTTTTTTAGCATTTGCAGCTTCTTCTTCATCAAGTGGTTTAATTTTTTGTGCCACGAAAGAAATAGTAGCTGCAAGATTAATGCCAACTAAATTTACTAAAAACAATAACAATGCACCAAATGCCAAATAAAAATTTCCAGAACCTATAAGAATACCAAAGGCAGCGAGTGGAGGCATAAGGGCCACTGCAATCATTACCCCTACTAAAGCACTAGTTAACTCTGTGGTTAAAGCTAAAGAACCTGCAAGTCCTGATGCTAAAGCTAAGAAAAAACTTCCTCTTTCAATATCGGTTCTTAAAACTATGGATGGATTTTGTGGATTTACCGTAAAAATCATTCCCACTACTATGGAAACTATAGCTGCAATTAAAAATCCTATTAAATTAGTTTTAATAGCTTTATATGCAAATACCTTATTTCCCATAACGCTTGCTAAAGATAAACCTATATTTGGGCCTAAAAGTGGAGCAATAATCATTGCACCAATTATTACAGCTACATCATCATTTAAAAGCCCAATAGCTGCAACAAATGCAGATGCAGCAACAAGTAGCATGTAAATTCTTGTAAGCTTGCTCATTTCAGAGACTTGGGCATATATCTCTTCTCTACTGATTCTTTCAGATGGTTTTTTCATTTCAGGCTTTTCAATATTTAGATCTTCCTCAGGAAAAGGAATATAAGTTTCAATTGGAATTATTACTATCCTGAAACCTTTTAATTTAGAGAATTCTTTTTGAAATATCTCAAGTAATTCTTCAGATCTTTCCCTTTTAACAATGATATCAAATTTTAAATGTGTTTGTGAAAATTTAGAATAAGAATAATCCATTACATCCAATTCTTCTATTATTCTTTTGGTTTGCTCTTTTTTATCATTTGGTAAAACTATTTGGATTAAACGAAAAATCATCATTAAGTAATATATTTTTAATAGTTAATATTAATTAAAGAATAAACTAAAAAGGCCGTTATTTATCCTTGATTTATGTTGAAATAAAGAAACATATTACACTACTTGGTATAAATTGGAACAGTTGTCATATAATTTAATACAACAATGCTAAATATTATTAATTTTAGTTAACCTCTCGAGGCAATAACCAGACTTAAACAAAATTCCATTAAAAATCATGTTATCCCAATTTTATACAATCTCAGAAAAATGTAATAATAAAAAAGAATAATAATATCAATTATTATAACTTTTGGATATTTAATATTATCTTTATAGCTTTTTCAATTCCTTTTTCTCCTTATTTAAGATATCATAATCTTCAGGATATTTGTTTTTTAACATTTCTTTTGTTTTGACCATATCTTTTTCATCAGGAAGTTCTTTAAAGTCATTTAATCCATGATCCTTCGCTTGTGCAAGGAATTTCATCATTTTAACTTCTAACAGTTCAATTTTATAAGCATAATTATCAGAAATCTGTTGAATTAAGGTTTCATTTTGCATTCTGTTTCTTTCTAAAGTTAATATAATCTCATTTTGCGCGGCCAAACGTTGCTTAAGTGTTCTATGATCCTCAGCAGTTGCTAAATCCATTTCATCCCAGTTTATACTTAATTTACTTAATCCTGTAATGTAAGCCTTCCACAATTCGCCGGCATGTTTCTTGTAATATCCTCTGTCATGCCCTTGTCTTTTATGTCCCATAATAAATTCAGTCTTGAGAAATCCCAGGTCGGTATACTCTAAAATATTACTTCCAGCATATTTCCTCATTGCATGGCTTCGAAACACAAAATAACGTCCATTCTTCTTATAACCATCATTAATTTGGAACTTACCACGTAACCTGTGAAATTCACTGGTGAAATTTAGTATATTCATAGGCCTTGTTTCTATTAATGTCCCAGTAACGAATAAACGATCATCAAGACTTTTTACAGGTGACTTCGTAAGCCTACGATATTTACTGATCTCTTTTACAGATCAGGTGTACTAAATGTTTATATGGAAATTTCGTTTTTATTCTTTTTATGCTCCATACGGGCACTATTAATCCCGCTTCTTTAATCATCTGATCAATCTTAATAACATCTAACTTTTCATATTCCGTTAGCTCATCCAGATCAACATGTTTTCCTTTCATCTTGTGTTAACGTTTGCAACTTATTGCATCCAACCATTGATTATAAGTCAAAGACATTACTTCGGCTGCTCCCATGCCGCTGCTGGTTGCTAATGTTATAATTCCTTTCCATTTAGGCTTACAGTATTCAAGAGCTTCTTGCCACATTTCAAGGCTTGGTATCCCCTCACTAGCTTCATCAGATGGTTCTGGCTCATTTTTTAGCCTGCTTATCCTTATTGTGTCTGGAACTTTTATTTCGTTAATTGTATAGAACTTCTTTATTCGAGAATAGTTAACAAGCATATAATCATAACTCAGCTCATTATCGAGCATGTATTTTTTATATTTTAACAGCCTTGCCTTTATTTTCCTTTTTCTACGATGCACATTATTGTCTTCTTCATCTCCTGCTTCGTCCAGGAGTTCTGTTGGTGTCATTTTATGCAGTAAGCAATATTCTTTGATTGCAAAATCATAATATTTCCTGGTGCTGTCTTCAACATCGTCTTTTGCTCAAAAAAGAATTGTAGATTTCCGTCTTCTTCTATTCTTTGTAGTAGTTCTTTCTATTCTTTTGTATACACTCATTTCTTTACCATTCATTTATCCAGCCATGGAGGACTAATGTATGAACTATATTGTCTAGCCTATTCATAGGATCAAAAAAGCGAGAAGTCCTCATGGGTAATCTTTACCACATACTATAACTTTGTTTAATAGGTATGTATGATATTAAGTGTTAACAATTTATATTTATTTATTAAAATTTGGAAAAATTGAAAAGTCACTTATTAAAACTGAAAAACAACGTGAATCAATGATATCAATCTCAGATAAATTTTTAAACTGAACAGAAATGTTGTAAGTGATCTTTATAAAAAATTGAAGATTTTGTTTTATCAAACATCGATTATATTAAAACAGAGAAAAGAGAAATAAGAGCTTAAAATTAAAGTACAGAGATTTGTTAATAAGAATTAAAAGTAATTACTTTAAATAAATGTGTTAATCAATTCCCATGATTATAACCACTTTTTTTTGAAAATAAACTATAAAATCAAGATTTTTATAACTCTTATTTGTAAATTTATGACGGTTAATATTGAGAGAGAAACATTTTAAGTTCAACATATCCTTTGATGCATTTATATAACATGATTATTATAAAAAATAAAATAAGTAATAAAATAGACATTTTTATAACATGTTTAAGCCAAATTGATTTCTCTTTAACTAAAACGGGTTAAGATCAGTTTTAATATTGTAAAATTTATTTCTGGTGTTTTAATGAAAATTAAGAAACTTATGGAATCTTATAAACCATTAATAGCTATTCCAGTAATTATCACATTAATTGCAGTGATAATTTTAGCCGTAAATGGTTTAAATTATGGGGTAGAACTAAGGGGAGGTACAATAGCCGATCTTCAGCTTCAAAAACCAGTAAGCCAAACTCAGCTAGAGAATATAATAAGCAACGGGTTGGGAACAAATGATGTGAGTGTTCAATTAGTTGGTTCTAACCAGTCTACAGTTGAAATTGGCGGAGAAGTAGATCCTGGTGTTTTAAGGAATACATTAAATGGAACAGCGTCCATATTGGGTTTTAGATCTGTTGGACCAGTTTTAAGTGCAGAAGCTTTGAATCAAATTTTTTGGGCAATACTTTTTGCATTTATATTCATGGCAGTGACTGTATTTGTAGTATTTAGAAACTTTGTACCTTCTATAGCAGTTATTCTTGCTGCATTGTCTGATATTATTATAGCAGCTGGTGGAATGTCCTTGTTTGGGATACCACTTTCACTTGCATCAGTAGGTGCATTACTACTGCTTATTGGGTACAGTGTAGATACAGATATTCTACTTACCACACGTGTATTGAGGCGAAAAGAAGGAACAATTACAGAAAGAGCAGTTGATGCTATGAAAACAGGTTTAACAATGGCAGTTACTTCCATTAGTGCGATGGCAACTCTTTATATTGTCGTTGTTTTATTAATTCCATCTGCAGAGGTACTTGCAGATATTGCAGCAGTTCTTATAATAGGCCTAGCTGCAGATGTGCTTGTAACCTGGTTAATGAACCTTGGAATACTGAGATGGTACCTGGAGCGTGGACATTAATGAGCGAAATTGTAGACTTTTTAAAAGATTATAGGGTTATCTTACTCATTGTATTGGCTATTAGCAGCATAATTTCAATTTCAACATTGGGTATACAGCAAGGCCTCGATTTAGAAGGTGGATCTGTAATACAAATTCATTTAGAGCATCCAGTTGACTCAACTACTATGAACACAGTTGTAACGGTTCTTGACAGGCGGCTTAATATATTTGGTGTAAGGGACATCAATGTAAGGGCTAGTGGAGATCAGGATGTAATTGTTGAAATAGCAGGAGTAAGGCCAGAAGAGGTTACAAATATAGTTGGGACTCCAGGTGTATTTGAAGCCAGAATAGATAACCAGACAGCACTTACAGGGACAGATATAACAAATGTCCACCCATACCAGGTTACTGGAACTCAGTGGAGTGTACCATTTACTGTATCAACTGCAGGTGCTAATCGTTTTGCACAGGTTGCACAGGGTAAGGCTGGACAGCCAGTGGAAATGTATCTTGATAACCAACTGGTTTCATCCCCAGTTTTAAGCGAAGGGCTTGCAACAGGGACGCCGACAACAGAGGTTGAAGTCTCAGGAACGGCAGAAACCAGAGAAGCCGCTGAAAATGAAGCCAGGAACATACAAGCAGTGCTGCAATCAGGGGCTTTACCAGTAAAAGTTAATGTTGCCGGAGTTAGCAGTGTTTCAGCCGAACTGGGAGACCAGTTTAGAACCGGGGCGTTGGTTGCGGGTTTACTTGCAGTTATAGTGGTGTCTATTATCATCTTTTTACGTTATAGAATTCCTTTACTTGTAATTCCAATAATACTTACAAGTCTTGCAGAATTACTTTTAATTCTGGGAGTAGCCTCTGTGATAAGGTGGAATATAGATTTACCCGCTATTGCAGGTATTATCGCAGCTATAGGTACTGGAGTAGATGATCAGTTAATTATTACAGATGAAGTTTTAAAGAAAAGAAATTCTAAAGAAAACAAAGAATCGAAAAGAAGAAGTGCTACTATGAGAATGAGGATTAAAGGGGCATTTTTCATAGTCTTTACATCTGCTGCAACCCTTATCGCTGCTATGCTTCCACTGGCATATATAGGATTCAGCAGAGGCTATGCAGGAATCGGAATCCTGGCAGGTTTTGCGTTCACCACTATAATAGGGGTGCTTATAGGAATTTTCATCACAAGGCCAGTATATGCAAAATTCATAGAGAGATTTGTCCAGTAAACAATCAAAAATCTCTTCTTGAATCCATTTTTTCACGGTGTTCTAAAGTTCCAATTGGAGCTACAGGAACTGGTTTTCCCTCAGCATAGGCTAAATAAACCATACTGTTTATCATGCCAATATGTGAGAATGCCTGTGGAAAATTACCTAAAAGTTCACCGGTTTCTGCATCTATCATTTCAGATAAAAGCCCTACATGGTTTGTATGATTTATAATATTTTCAATAATATCTCTAGCTTCATTTATCCTTCCTGAAAGAGCAAGTGCATCCACAAGCCAGAAAGTACAGAGTGCAAATGTTCCTTCTTTACTATGAGGCCCCTCTTTCTTTAAATACCGGTAGACAAACTGATTTTCTGTAAGATACTTCATGGTATTGTTAATGGTTCCCTGAACCCTTTCATCATCAAACGGCAGAAATTCAAGTAAAGGAATACGTAAATTCGCAGCATCTAACTCTTTTTGTCCAAAGGCCCTTACAAAAGAACCTAATTCTTTATCATAGCCATATTTTAGAACTGCTTCCCTTATCTCAGATCTTGATTTTTTCCATTTATCAGTATCCCCTGGAAAGTTATAATTACGGGCTAAATGAATTGCCCTATCCAGTGCAACCCACATCATGACTTTGGAATATGTATAATGGCAGAGATTTTTTCTTTCTTCCCATATTCCGCTGTCTTTTTCTTTCCAAACTTCACATGCACGATCAGCGACTCTACTTAAAAAATTCATCATCTCTGGCTCAAGTTTTACGTTTCTTCGCACTAGTTCATAGGCTGTGTTTAAAAGTTCCCCATATATTTCATTTTGAAGTTGATTTGAAGCTCCATTACCAATATGAACAGGTTTAGATCTTTTATATCCTTCTAAATGTTCCAGTGTCTCTTCTTCAAGATTTATTTCACCATGTAATCCATACATGATCCTTATTCCTTCCCCTTTTTCAAAGTGCTCTTCAGACACTTTTTCTATCCAGTTAAAGAAATCAAGTGCTTCGTTCACATGTCCTGCGGAGATAAGGGCTTGTCCAACTAATGCTGCGTCTCTAACCCAAGTATAGCGGTAGTCCCAATTTAAAATTTCCCCTATAGCTTCTGGAAGTGATGTAGTAGGAGCAGCCATCATGGCCCCTGTGTCATCATGAATCATCATTTTCAAAGCAAGTTTAGAACGTATTAAGAAAGGAAACCACTCAGCAGTCCATTCATGGGCATTTATTGATGGTTCTTTATGAACCCAACCTTTCCATGTACTGGCAGTGCGTTCCATTAATTCATTTGATTCTGTAAGTTCTCCACTTACATTTTCAGAATTCCAGCGGGTGACGAGTACTTTTCTATTGCCTTTTTCTATCTGGAAATAAGCATGCAGGGCAGGGCCATAATCTCCAGTTATTACATGCGCATTGTTAACATTACACAGGTAAATTTTATCATTTCCATCTGTGGCCATCCAACCGTCCTTAAATTCTTTTATTTTAGTAGGTACACGCGCATAATTAAATCTAGGTGACCATTCAACTTCTACATCCATAGCATCCCCACTGCATTCTAAGATACGATGAATTTCTGGAGGGGCATAAGATCCACCACATCTACTAATATCTCCCCAAAGTGGCATGAAATCAGTTACAGTAAGCTTTCCATGACCTATTTTAAATTGTGTCTTCAGTATATTGGTGTCTTTAACATAGTACTGGAATCCAATACCCGCATCTGGTACAGATATTTGAAAACGTCCACCCCTCCTTATATCTAAAATAGCGCCAAATATGCTGGGGTTATCAATAACAGGGAAACAGCACCAGTCTATAGATCCATCTTTCCCAATCAGGGCAGCAGTCCTGAGATTACCGATTGCACCATAATCACCTATTGGTTTATAATATTTACAAATCATTCAAACACCTTAAACAAATTAATTTAATTGGGATATTTTACTGAAAAACAGTTAATCCATCACAAATGGAAGCACTTTTTGTCCAAAATCCTTTATAAACTGCTTTTGGTTAAGTTAACATTATGAATGTAAATATGATTAATACCAAGTTTGATATATTCATTTAACAATTCCACATATTCATGGATGTTTGTAAAAATATTTACTTTATCCACCATAATTTCAGGATCAATTAACTTAGAAGTATTATCAAACTGTTCTGGTAATTTTAAATTAGTTAATACATTGCTTTCGAAAATATTAGCTTTCCATTGCTCATGAGCTCCTTTCAAAGCTTTTTCTTCATCTCGATCATAAGATATTTCAAGTTTTATGTAAACAGGTTTTCCTTTTCCATTTCCCTGATGAAAAGCTTTAATTATTTTATTCAGTTTTTTAGGATTTTCTGCAACTGTAATTAGTCCATCTGCCCATTCACTTACCCATTTTGCAGTTTTAGCTGTTATAGCTGCACCAATCATTAAAGGGGGTTTCTGGACGAGTATATAATCTGGCCTCTTCCACACAAATATGACCATCATATGTGACTGTTTCACCGGCCCATAGCTTACGTATAATTTCTGCAGATTCTTTTAATCTTTCATTACGGACACTTTTAACAGGCCATTTATCCCCAGTTATTCCTTCGTTTAATAATTGTCCGCTCCCTAAAGCTACCCAAAATCTGCCAGAGTACATTTCAGCTAGTGTAGCAGTTGCCTGTGCAATTATCGCTGGATGATATCTTTGTTCTGGAGCATTAACTACTCCAAAAGGTAAAGATGTGGCCTGCAGTACAGATCCACGCCATGACCATACAAATCCACTTTCCCCTTGAGCTTCGCTCCATGGGTTAAAATGATCAGATGATGACACTCCATTAAATCCATTTTTTTTCAGCCATCTGTACAAACTTAAGCAGTTTACTTGGTGAAAATTGCTCCTGTGAATTGGGATAATCAATAGTTATAATTTAAATCGTTTATTTGTAATAAATATTATTATATACTTATTATTAAGGGAGTACATTTACTATTAAAAATAGAAAAAACTGTTTTATTTTAAATCGGTTCATAATTACCTACATATATTCTATAAAAGCAGTGATGATCATTATAAAAGATTTTTTTGGTTGCACCAGATGCCATTACTAAATATCCACCATAACATAGCTCTATTAAATATAAAAACTAGCAAATCTTTTTAGAAATTGATCCTATAATCAATAAATCATGATAGAACCCCATATCCCCTAATTATTTGATACAGGTATCATTTTATTAATTCATCAAGTAAATACAAACAATTCTTAATTTCACCACCACATGTAAGTTCACAAGGATTATACCGTCAGAACCCTGCCTAGTTTGTTCATCATAGTAAATTTCATTCCATTTTAGACGAATGATTTTCCCAAAACTGAACAGCTTTTTCTATCCATCCTTCAGCTTCAGTGCCAACACCAAGCCCAAAGCCATGACCAATGCCATAATATTTATGATATTCGACTTCAATTCCAGCATTTCTCAGGGCCTTAACACGCCTTTCAACGGCTGCCAAATCGACTATGCTGTCATCCTCGCTTGCAATTACAAATGTGGGCGGATCATCTCCAGAAAAGTCATGATGGGCCGTATATACTATGATGACAGTGCATGGTTTTGGAAGATCGCTGCCTCCAAAGCCGGCGGCTCCATGAGAACCAATACTTGCTGCCAACCTTGCGCCCGCTGAACTACCCCATAAAGAGTAATCTTCCGTGCTGACTTCCAGCACATCTGCATTCTCAAAAATGTAAGATACCGCTGCTGCCAGGTCTTCGGTAGCCCTTAACTCGCTCCCCACGCGGTATTTCAGGACAAATGCATTATACCCTTTTTTGTTGAGCTCTAAAGCGTATGGAAATCCTTCATGGAATGAACCAACATATTCAAATGCTCCTCCAGGGCACACAATTGCAAACGGAGCTCCTGATTCTCCTCGAAAGAAAAAAAGACCTGTAGACTCTTTAGTGGGATCTTCCTGCTTTTGCTGTTTTGTATAAAAATCGTAGAATATGGTTTTACCGCTGCCCACTTCGTCAATCATGTGGTTAATTGCCCCCACCACTATACTGGGATCCACATGGTTGTGATACGGTAAGAGTGAACTAACATTATCTAGCGGCGTGTCATAGTAATAGGTGATATCATCCCACGGCAGGATATACTGGCTAAATCCCTGGAATGCATGGTGATTCACAATATCGCTGATGGTATCATTGGTTTTTACATGAAAATAGTTTCCATTCTCGTTATTTGTAATTTTATTCAAATTACTAACCTCCTTTAAGGCAACTGTCTCACTACCATGTGTACGGCTGACAGTATTTTTTTCAGTACAGTTTGAATAAATATTATCCAAACCAACAGTTGTCCAATAAGGACGACTATATTTGATTCATATCCTGTAGCTTAATTCCCCATTAGAAATTTCCAGTTCTTTCCACTTGCATCGATTCTTTAATAGTTTTTGCAACATCTTTGGACAAAAAATAACTTTTAGACACTTAAAAAATAAAAAATTTAATGAATATTACATCATTTTATTTATATCATGGCTCAATTTTTGCAGTTTACCTGATGATTTAGCCTCAACATAAACCCTGAGCAACGGTTCAAATCTTGAGGGCCTTATGAGGACAAAAGAATCTTCTTCCTGTATTTTAACTCCTTCAGTAGTATCAATTTGGCCATTCTCTTTTAGATTTTCTTCTAAATTTTCCAAAACTTTCAGTTTTTCGTCATGTTCGCAATCTACAGAAAAAACAGTTCTTGGATACTCTGGTATCTCTTTAACTATAGTAGAAAATGTTTTATTGTGTTTACAAACTATTTCTAACATTTTAACAGCTGCAAAGATTGCATCAAAACATTCCTGAAACTCTGGAAATACATACATTCCAGAATCATCCCCGCCAAATACTGCCTTATTTTTTATGATTTCATCTAAAACGCAGTTTATTGGTGTTTTTATCAGTTTACCACCATGTTCAGATACTATTTCGTCCAAAGACATTGAAGATGTAATTGATGATACAATAGTTCCCCCAGGATTTTCAATTAAAGATTCCCTTGCAAGTATTGCAAGTACAGTTTGATCTCTTATTACATTTCCCTTTTCATCAATGAAAATTACCCTGTCACCGTCGTTGTCCATTGCAATTCCCATATCAGCGCCCACTGCATTTACAAGATTTGAAACCAGCGAAACACTTTCAGGAGTTGGTTCTGCAAATTTTCTGGCACTTACATTGGTTGGCTGGCAACCAAAAAGTATAGCATCACAGCCCAATCTGCTTAGAATTTCAGGTAAAAACTGCACCGCCGAACCATTTGCACAATCTATAACGACTTTAGGTGCCCTGCTGCTTATAACATTCTTTTCTGTATTTTCTAAAACTGCATTTAAGTATTTACCAACGTAATCATGTACATATGAAAGCTGGCCAACTTTGTCCCATGCTACCTTTTCAGCATGTCTCTGTGTGAGTGGTATTTCATGATTGCTGAAGACCTTGATATCTATTTCTTCAGGGTGCATATGAGAAGCAGTTACAGTAACAAGTACATCTGTATTATAGAGATCTGCCCCGTAATGCACTGTGGGTATTGGAGCAATCCCAAAATCAATTACATCGATTCCTGCTGCCAATATCCCTGCAGTTATGGACCGTTTAATCATCTGGGAGGGATCGTTTATGTCACGTCCAACTATGACTTTTTTTCCAGATCTTACAAAATTTCCAATTATATTACCCAAATTTGAGGCAAACTCGTTGGTTATCTCAGAATTTACTACTCCCCTAATTTCATTTATATACAATGACATTTTAATCTCCAAAAAAAATTTTACACTCATAATTTATTCAAATAGTTGAATAGGCTTAAAAAGAGTAATAAACCCATCTACATCTTTAAAATAGTTTTTTTGTTATTATGCCAAATTATCTAATAAAATTACTTAGCCTCCATTACATAATCCGAGTCAATTATAGAATTTGGTACGATTTTCATATTATTGGTTATAGACCTTGAAGAACGCACAATACTGTTTCTTCCAATTTCAACAAGGCTTCCAGTTACAACTCCATTTTCCACAACTGTGTTCTTATCGATCAAACATTTTGTATCTATTATACAGCCGTTTAAGAAAGAATTATCTTCAATTATACTGTTTGGGAAAAGAACTGCTCCGTCAATGTTTACATCCTTACCAATTGAGACATTATCTCCAATTACACTTCCCCTTGATATTTTACATCCTTCCTCAATGGTACAGTTGTTCCCAATCACTACTGGGCCTTCTATCCTGGCTTTTTCATCTATGAAAACATTTTCTCCAATCCAGATATTTCCTATCTTTCCAATACTCTCTTCCATTTTTGTTTTATAGAAGTTTTGTTCCATTTTCTGGTCCAATATATCATAGGTGGCTTCAAGATATGTTTCCGGTCTACCAATATCGTTCCAGTATCCGTTGAAGACATATCCGTATATTCCTGCATCCTGTTTTATTACTTCTGGAAAAATATCATTTGAGAAATCAACTTCTTTGTCTTTACCATCAAAAAAATCGAATATCTCAGGCTCGAAGATATAAATTCCAGTGTTTGCAACATTACTGAATACATCTTCAGGAGAGGGTTTTTCTAAATATTCAGTTATTTTATGATTTTTATCCATTACAGCTATTCCAAAATGGGTAGGGTCTTCAACCTCAGTTAACACCATTGTTGCAATTGCTCCTTTTTCTTTATGATACCTTACAACATCTTTAAAGTCAACATCAGTAAGCACATCCCCGCTTACAACCATAAAAGTATCATCTATATACTTTTCTGCTTTTTTAACACTTCCTCCAGTTCCAAGAGGCCATTTTTCAACAGAATATCGTATATCTATACCCAATTCAGAACCGTCTTTAAAATAATTTTTAATATTTGTTGACATGTAATTTAAAGTCATTATAATATCATTAAATCCTGATTTTTTCAACTTATTAACAGTATATTCTATAATAGGCTTGTTTACTAAGGGTATCATTGGTTTAGGCCGTACTAATGTTAGGGGTCGCAGTCTCGTCCCTTTTCCACCCGCCATCATTATTGTTCTTATAATATCACCCATTATTATTATTCTTGTTAAACACTTAAATATTTATCGTATTTCAAAATAAAAGGGAAATATAGTTTATTGTACCATAAGGGCTATTATAATCTCTTTTTTTGTTAAGTAAGTTTGATCATTATAAATTCTTATATTTCATTGAATTATGCATTTTAAGAATATAATAAGACGCATTTATATAAAAAGATTATTATAAACAATATTATATACTTTTAAGTCCAAAATAGCCATATTATTAAAATTAAAAGGATTTATAAGCCTTTTTAATACACAATAATCTACAGATAAATTATAATTAAGAGTAATAACTTAACTAATTAATGACCCGTTAATTCATCCATCATGATCTTTTCTGCAGCGGCAATAGTTCTGTTATGAATATATTCATCCCTAAGAGCTGATAAGAACTTGCTTTTTGCATATTCATCGTATTTAAAGACAAGCCCTTCGTAAATAGTATCCATGAGGATAAGCCCTTCAGGAGGCATAGGCGTAATTGCAGTCGTAGCTGATGGATCAAAAAAAGTTTCAATCTTTTTAATGCTTAATTCATCGTTTCCCACCAAAAAAAGAGCCGTTGCGATTTTTCGAACCATATTCCATAGAAAACTCTCTCCAATCACATCGATTATCAAAAGATCCTCATCTACTTTTATGTCTATGTTATCTATTGTCCTTACAGGATTCCTTTCACTCCTTTTTGAGAAATTAGAGAAGTCATGAGTGCCCTGAAATATTTTAGATGCCTCTTTAATCTTATCAAAGTCCAGGTGATCCTGATTTACGACAGTATACCTGTAATGCCTGTATTTTGCAAATCTCGGCTTAAATCCAAAACGAACCCCTGCTTTGGCTAAAATTCGTATGCTTTTAGGTAAAAAATCATTAATTTGATTAATTATCACTTCTTCGGGAGTTCTAAACGAAATTACATTTCCAAGCGCGTGTACTCCCCTATCAGTTCTGCCAGCTATTGCATACCCTGAATCTTTTAGGTTATCTATCAAGTTAGCGTTTTTTAAAGCATCTATAAGTTCCCCTTCTACTGTTTTAAAATCAGGCTGTCTTTGAAATCCATGAAAATCTGTTCCTATATACGCCACTTTTAAAGCAACTTTCCTCATTGTTTCACCAAATATCCATCTAAAATGTCAGAAATCATATCTAATAAGTAAATATCACAATATGTAAATTATATTATCCCAAATACATTGAAACTTTTATTTATACTCTTATTAAGTTCCCTTAATCAATATCTGTTTTTATTGTGTAAAAATTTACCTTTAATTAAATGAACTATTATAACACATTGATGATTTATGATATCTCTAAAAAAGCATTAATTCTAATAAGTCCCAATTCATTTTAAAAATTTAAAAAAAGTTTAGTAATATTTACAGATTTCAATACGTTGAAGATATACTAAGGATATTTATGAACTCCAACACGTGGAGGGAATGAAAAACAGATATTTGGATATTTTCTTTTTGCCTCCTGCTCTATTTTTTCGATTATTTCATCTTCAAGATCTTTAGTTTTGGTTGTATCTACAGAAAATACATTATCTTTAAATGAAGCTTTAATATCCTCTTCTCCAAGCTTAATAACAAATTTAACTTCCTTTTTATTGTCTATATTCTCCAATAAATCATTTAAAATATCATCAGATATTTTAAGGAATTTACCTTCCTCTGGTATATACGTATTGTTTTCAGTTGTGATCTTTTCAATTAAAAAAGGGGCACAACCTTCAGTTCTTACACCTTTCCTGTTAGTCCAGAATAAGCTCATTAATAATTTCCTTTTAGAATCCATATTTCCAGTTATTTCTACAGATTTCATATTATTCACCTTTCAAGTTAATTCCAATTTCCACTTCGATCATTCATTTATCTTAAAAAGAAGGATCTTTGCTTAGTATTTGTGAATAAAAAATTTATAAAATTTGCTACAAATATTAAATTAAAGTATAAAAAATAGCCAGTATAATAAACATTTAAACTTTGAGTAAAAAATATCATATAAAGTGTTTAAGATTCTACATCAAAATACTGATTCAGTTTTATCATTACAGCTCATGTCTCCATACAAAAAAATCTAAATACTTAATTAAACAAAAAGAATCATTGTAAAAAATATAGAGGTATGAACGAAATGGGACTATTTAAAAACCAAAGTACTCATAAGAACAAATCAGATAACAAGAGATATGAAGACATCATAGAAGAAGTTAATCATTGTAAAGGTGAAGATTTAGAGTCTCTACTTCAAAAAATAGAATTAGAAATTGAAAAAAGCGATAAAAAAGATAAAAAGCTTTTATCTGCAAAAACTATGGTAACAAGTAGGATTGCACTCAGAAATAGTTCAAAATAAATCATAATTTTTGAATCAAGGGTTTAATAAACTCCCTTGACCTCTTAAGAGGCAGGTTTTCAATAAGCTACTTAAGAGATTGTGTCATATCTACTTAAGTGTTAATGCTATTTTAAAAAGTATTATATTAAATTATTTCCATATATTCTTATTGAAAAATTCATAGCAGCATTGCTTATAACAATATTTTTATCAAACAAAATATAATGATATTTCACATTTAAATCGTTGAGATGAATAATATGTCTAATAATATGTTAATAATTCCTGCTGTTGATATTAAGGATGGAAAATGTGTTCAATTAGTCCAGGGAAAGCCAGGGACTGAACAGATAGTCATCGAAAATCCTGCTAAAGTTGCAAAGGAATGGGAAAAAAAAGGCGCCAGCATTTTACATGTTATCAATTTAGATGGGGCCTTTGGTGATAAAAATAAGAATATTGGAGTTATAAAAGAGATTATAAACACCCTTTCAATTCCAATACAGCTTGGCGGAGGTATAAGAACAAAAGAAGCTGCTGCAGAATTACTTAAAATGGGCGTTGATAAAGTTATTTTAGGCACAATGGCCATAGAAAATCCTGAAAACGTTGAAGAACTTTCTCGTGAGTTTGGTAGTGAGAGAATAATAGTAGCGCTCGACAGTAAAGATTCCAAAGTTGTGGTAAAAGGTTGGACAGAAAAAACTGAAAAAAGTGCTCCTGAATTTGCAAAAATATTTGAAGCAAAAGGTGCAGGTGGTATTTTATTTACAAATGTAGACTATGAGGGACTTCTTGAAGGATTTAAGACAGCCCCCTTATTAGAATTGCTAGATGCTGTAAATATACCTATTATTTATTCAGGAGGAGTTACTTCAATTGATGACATTAAAAAATTAAGTCTTACTGACGTTTATGGGGTTGTAGTGGGTTCTGCATTGTATAAAGGTAAAATTGATTTTGAAGAAGCCCTCGAAACTGTAGTTTCGGGGCGTTAAAAATCGAAGATTTTTAACAGCTCTCAAAATCTCCGATTTTGGAGCGTCAAAATTGTAAATTTCAAATGCCATCGAAAATTCTATGAAATAGAATTTTCGTGCGTTAAAAAATTTTTAATTTTTTAACAGCTCTCAAATGCGCAGCATTTGGAGTGTCAAAACTTTAGTTTTGACAGCAATTAAGTATCAGTAAAAAAAATTAATTTTATATTTACCTTCAGAACTCTCTAAAATCTTTTCTTTTTTTTTAAATATTCTTCTGATTTTATAGTTTGATATCCCCCATCAAGTATGTATAATATAAATTAACATTATGATATACAGTAAATTGTAATATAGTTTAATTTAAAAAAATAGTTTTCATGTAAATTATCAATTTAATTCATCAAACTTTTATGTAAATAGATGCTTTTGATATTAGTTTGAGTAATGAATTAAATAATTTAATAAATTTTTCTATGAGGTAAATCCTTTTTTTATAATTTCATTTTCAACATTGTAAACAGCTTTTCGTATTTTAAGCACCTGATCTGGGTTTGTTGAAATACTGCTTATTCCAAACTTAATGAGTTTTTCAACAATTTCGGGATCTCCCCCAGCATGTCCTGAAACACTGCTTTCTATGCCCTGCAGGTTACATTTTGCAATTACCGTTTCTGCCATCTTCAAAACTGCAGGATGCATAATATTGAAGAGTTTGGCAACTTTAACACTCCTTCTATCAACAGCTAATGAACACATAGCTAAATCACTCATACCAAGGGACATGAAGTCAACCCCTTCCTTCAAAAACTCATCAAATGTAAAAACCACCGATGGTGTCTCAACAGAGACCCCCACATCAATATCTTTATGCGGCCTTAATTTCACATCTTTTAAAATTTCCTTTGACAAAATATACTCACGGATATCCCTTACAAAAGGAATTTTTATCCCAATATTATCATAACCATCATTTAATAGATATTTAATTGCCCGAAATTCTGCTTTTAGCACGTCACTTCTCTTTAAATCCTTTTGTATACCTCTAAGTCCTAAAAGAGGGTTTGATTCATATGGTTCTTCTTCACTACCTCTTAAACGTTTCAATTCATCAGTTGGTATGTCAAATGTTCTAAACCATACCGGTTTTGGATAAAATGCATCTGCAATTATTTTTACTCCATCAAAAATAGTATTTGTTAGCTCTCCATCCTCTAAAAGTTTATAAGGGTGTTTTAATGTCCGTACCATCATATTCTCAATCCTTATAGAACCAACACCATCCGAGTAAGGTGCAGCACTTTCTGCAATTTCAGGGACATTTAAATTAACTTTAATTTTTGTTGCAGGATTATAAATATCAAAAAATTCTTCCTCACTCTCAATTTCCATAAAACCCCCATAAACGTTTCCAGTTTTCCCATCAACAGTTACTATCATCCCATTTTCAAGAATTTCAGTTGCATTCGTTGTTCCAACGATGCATGGAACCCTCATCTCCCTAAGTACAATTGCAACATGGCTGGTAATCCCACCATAATCCGTTATAACGCCACCAGCCTTTTGAAGATGCCGAAGCATATCTCTTGAAGCTTTTGAAACCACTACAATCTCACCTTCTTTAATCTGTGAAATATCATGGTCAGTTTCAATTTTTCGTACTTTCCCAACCCCAACATAAGAACTTGTACCTATTCCCTTCAAGAGTTTCATATTAAAAGATGTACCTTTATTACACAAATATATTTACATTATATTAAGAATTATGAACCAGTATAAGAAGCATTATTTATTTAATGAGGATTTTGAAAAACCCTAAAAACTGTTAAAATCTCTCAAAACCTATGGTTTTGGAGCGCAAAACGAAGCATGCGAATCTTAAAAAATCCCTCAAAAATTCTTTGAATTTTTGGAATGCAAATCATAGACTTGCTAACTTTGAATTTTTGCACGCCGCAAATCTTTCAGATTTGAAGGCTTTGTTTTTGGGGGTTAGAAATGAACTTAAGAAATATAACATAATTATTACTAAAAAATGGTATTTTATATGCCATCAAAAAAATCGTAGATTTTTGAATGTTTAATTTCATTAAAAAGATTAAAATTGCATGATGGAAATAAACCCAATTAACAAAAAAAATAAATAAATCAAAATCCTCTAATGTTGATTCATATCAATAATTTATTTAAAGTAAAACAAGGTGAAGAAATGAAAACAGTGATGGCAACAGGAACATTTGATATAATTCATCCAGGACATGGATATTATCTTGAAGAAGCAAAAAAACTAGGGGGAGACAATGCAAAACTTGTAGTGGTTATAGCAAGAGATTCCACAGTAAGGGCAAGAAAAAGAGTGCCTGTTGTGGGTGAAAACCAAAGGCTAGAAGTTGTTAAAATGTTAAAACCTGTTGATGAAGCGTATTTAGGCCATACTAATGATATGTTTAAAATTGTTGAAGAGATAAAACCAGATATAATTGTTATAGGTCCTGATCAGGATTTTGATCTTAGAAAACTTAAAGAACAGCTCAAAGAAAGGAACATCAATGTGGAAGTTATAAAAGTTACAAAATACAAAAAATCTCCACTTGATAGCTCATGTAAGATAATTAAAAAGATCAAAGAAATGGAATTTGATGAAAAAATTTTTAAAAATGGACCATAAAAAAGTTATCAAATTTACAAATTCACTGCTTATTTTTAATTTTAAATTCAAACATGGAAATCCTCAAAAATCTGTAAAAAAATATATGAATTTTTACATGCAAAGGAATAAAAAATTTCTTAGACAATCCAATTTTATTCTAAAAAGCTCTAAAAAAAGTAGAAAGACATATGCTTTGCCTAGAAAGGCAATGTAGCATATGTACCGTAATATGTTGCTGTTGCAGTATTCCAACTATTAATAACACCAAATGTATTGCTGGAACTGGTTGCATCTGCATTGTACCATTTACCGTTCACCCAAACCTGAGCAATAACGTGTCCATACCAGTTACCACTTGTAAATTGAGCTTTAACATGTTCATATCGTGCAGGAATTCCTGCAGCTCTTTCAAGAGCTATTAACAAGTGAGAAGTATCAACACAATTTCCGGTTTTGGCATTCAATGTACCTACCGCCCCATATTTAGTGTTATAATAGAAAGAATAGCCTATTTTATCTCTTACCCAGTTGAATATAGCCGCTGCTTTATCATATGTAGAACTTTTACCGCTTGTTATGGATGCTGCCAACGATTTAATGCTTGCATCATTTACCTGGCAGTTAGTTGTCGCCTGCAGATACTGTTGTAACTCAGATGGTATAGGCACTGTTGAAACAACGCTCCAAGGACTTACTGAAACATAAGCTGGTAGCCTACCGTTGGTACTGTCATATGCAAGTATCTTTGAATACATATAGATCATGGATTCATACCCAATTTTACCAAGGGATGTTGTTGCATAATTTGGTAAAGCTCCATTTGCATCTATAAACGCTTTGACACGGTTTGCAAGATCCAGATAATTGGCTTGAGTTATGTTTCCACTGGTAATGTTTTCACTTGGTGTTGCTGCTGTATTTGATGTTTTAAGCGATATTGGTGCTTTTGATCCGTCATTGACTTCAATTGTACCTATAAGTAACAAACGTAAGAAATCTGTCATTTTAACCTGTACAGAACCAATTGTTACATAATTTGGTAATGCATGGTTAGATTCAATGTATGATTTGACGCTTGTTGCAGCACTTTTGATCTGGTCTAATGTGAATACAGGTGTAGTTGGAAGTCCACTATCTGATGGTGGTGAAACTTTTACACTCGAATCCATTGAAACATAGTTTGGTAAAACTTTGTTTGTGTTGTAATAGTTCAATATTTTAGAAAACATGTATACTAACTGTTCATACTGAACTTTTCCTAGACCAGTTGTTGCATAGTTTGGTGCAAGACCATTAGAATCTATGAAAGAATTGATTCTCTGCGCAATATCAAGGTAACTTGCTTTGTTTATGTTTCCTTTAGTGAAGGATCCTGTGGAATTTTGAGGATTATTAACAGTAGTAAATGATATTGGTGTTGTCACTTTGCTATTTATCTGTAATAACCCTTTAACCATTAGTTTCAAGAATTCTGGCATTGTAACTTGAGTTGTACCTATGGTCACGTAATTTGGCAATTTATGATTGGATTCAATGTATGATTTAACATTGGCTGCAGCACTTTGAATAGCACTGGTAGTAAAGCTTGGTGGAGATAAGAAATCTTTACTGATCAATCCATATCTGTATAACGCATATCCAGATGCTCCGTTACTTACTGCAGATTTAATATCTGAGTTTAATTCACTGGCACTTAATGGTGTTTTATCATAACTTGAAATATATGTTTGAAGTCCTGCAATCACTGGTTTTCCACCTGCATGATCAACGATATATTTTATTGATGTTCCAATCCAGGTTGTATTTTGCCCATAGTTTCCTTTATAAACCATTGGAACCATAAAATCAAGATATTTTGCAAGTTGAGTATAATTTTGCCCATAATAGTATGCATTTATTGCCCCTTCAGGCATTACTGTTGCTGAAACAGCTGCCTTTGGCTTAATTGATTTTACAGTGTTATAGACTTTTTGAACGAATGATGTAATTGTTGCTGTTCCATTTGTGCCGGCAATACTGTTTCCTGTTCCAGAGTACCTCACGTAATCTAATAATATACCATCTACGCTATAATTAGTTACGATCTTTTTAATTGCATTCATCAAAGTTGTTTGTTGCGTGGTGTTCGCTGGACTAATCCAGTTACCATTAACATCCTGGAAGCATGTAATCCATGCGTGGATTCTTATTCCGGAATTCTGGAATTTTGTTATAATGCTGGATAATACGCTTGAATAGGTTGGAGTTGAGACTAAATTTGTTTTTACGAATATGTCTGTAATATTTGCTTTCTTAAGTTCATTTACGGTAATGTTTCCTGCGTCTTCAGCTCTAAGCCAGACACCATGAACATTAGTGTAAGTGGTTCCTGCTGCTGCCTGCAAATTTTCTATTTGCGGATCAGAAAATCCTTGATTTTCAGTATCTTGTTGAATCGTTGTATTGTTTGCTGATTTTATTAGGGAGTTATCTACTGAATTTTGATTGTTAATCTCTGCAGTTTGTACTGCGTTTTGTGTGTTTGTTCCTGTATTTGCTGAATTTTGGCCGTTAGAACTGGCACTCGATGTAGATTCTATAATATTTTGAGTCGGTTGTGTTTTTGTGGCACTGTCTCCTGTAGTTCCAGTTACATGGGATGTACTCTGAACGGTACCTTGAGTCTCTGTTTGGTTGATTTCTACAGTTTCTGCTGGGTTTTGATTATCTGTTGTGTTGTTATTTAAAGCGGAATCTGAGATAGTTCCCGCTGATTGCTGATTATCTGCCGTAGCATAAGAACTACCAATGGTAGACATAGCCATAACGCAGATAATTAACATTACAAGAAGCGAATTTCGCTTGATAACACCGCCTCCTATTGTTTCCAAATTGTAAATAAACCTACTGAGGTTATTTATTTACAAAGGGAGATAGTGAAATATTATATTTAAAGCTTTGGTTTTAAAATTCCAAAAAAGGCATTCATATCACTCTTTTTAGAGTTTAAAACATTTTAAGAGCTTTTTTGGAATGCAAATCAGAAGAATGAATAATGGGTTTGTATTTTTATAAATTAAGAGTCCTTTGGTATGTATCTAGCATCAAAAATATTTTTAAATGGATCTATACAATTCTATTATCATTTTTAATAGATTATTATTTGTTAGAATCTTAGATATCAAAATAAGGGATTTAAACAGGTTGTTTCACCGTTAATTTTTTTTTAAAAATGAATCTAATTAACAATTAGTATACATACAGATTTAATTTATTCTTATTACAAACTAATTGTCTCAAACTAATAATTTACATAAATATGAATACTAATTTAATAAAAACATTATTCTAAGTATAATACTCACGTGATAGCGATATTACAATCTTATTAAAAGTAAAATTTGCATTAATTAACATATTTGAACATAATAACAAAATAAAAACTATTATTTGTTTCTTATTAATTTTGACATGATCTAAATCAATCTGATCTGGGTTTAATAATCTTAAAACAAGAATGAATATTAATAAAATTTTAAAAATCTGTTAATTATTTTAAAATAAGATAAATAAATAAAATAAAAAATCTCAAACACTCTTGTGTTTGAGTTTTAAGATATCTAAAGGTAGTTTTCAGAGTAAGATACTTAAAATGATATGCTATTCTGATAACCTTGGAATCTTACTACTCTTCCTTTCATTCCACCGAAAGAGTTTCTGTTGCTTGATGCGTCTGCAGTGTACCATCTACCATTGGCTTTTATTATAGCCCATACATGCCCATAGACCCTACCACTTGAGAATCTGACTTTTCCGTGAGCATATTTTGCCTGTAATCCTGCAGATCTTGCTAATGCCACTACAAGGTGAGTAGTATCAGCACAGTTTCCTTTTCTGTATTTTAATGCACCAGCTGCACCAAGTTTAGTATTGTAATAAAAGGAATATCTTAAATTATTCCTTACCCAATTAAATATTCTAGCTCCTTTCTGGTACTGTGAACTGGTACCTCTTGTAAGTGAATAAGATAGAGCTTTTATACTTGAGCTGTTTGCACTTGAATATCTATGGTATCTATGGACTTTACCATGATATCTATAAGATTTTTTGTATTTGTGAACTTTACCGTGATATCTGTACCATTTACCATGGTATCTGTACCATTTGTGAGCAACTCTGTACTTTTTATGTCCGTATGCATACTTAGGTTTCTCCCCATATGCATATTTAGGAACAGATTTTTTTGTTACTGTATTATTTTTTGCCTTCACTGAATTTTTACTGAATGAAGTTGCTGTTTTACTTTTGTTCACAAATTGTGTAATATTATTTGTAGTATTAACAGTCTTTTTAACTACTTTTAACTTTTTAACGACCTTTTTTTGCGTTTTGATCGGTTTTTTTAGAGTTTTTAAATCTTTAACATGTGAATTTATATCTTTTTGCACAGTATGGTGATTACCAGTCTGTGTTTGTGCAGTTCCTACATCTGCTGCGCTTACACCAGCAATACCAATTAGCGACATACTTGCCACTAAAAGAACTGCAAATAACAGTTTTCTCGTAATTATACCGCCTCCAATTACCAATCATTGAAAAAATCAATTTGAGTTTTTCTCGAGGTTGCCATTAGTTTAACTTTATACCTTATAAAGGTTTCGGTAAAAAAGTTTAAAAAAAGCATTCTAAATGGCCTAATTTTAATTTAAAGCATTCTAAATGGTTTTCATAAAAACAATGAAAGATCATACATTGAAGGCTAAGCCTGATCACATTCAAAATACACTGTAAGTGAAATTAGAAAGAAAATTAAACTAATGCCATATTAATGCCAGTTAAATGGCAGACATGGATGAAATAGAATAAAGTGATCATATTATTTATAACGCACCATTTTACTGCTTGTTTTAAACGATTAAATCCTTATAAAACAGGAATATATCGACTAAATTACCATTTAATTACCACATCTTAATAACAAAATATTTTGGATTTTCTAAAAATAATAATTAATTATACTAAAAACTTAATGAGTTAGGGATGCATTAAAATTAATTATTACAAAAATTCGGCAAGCCATTAACTACAATTAAAAATGTGACCTGTTTTAAGAAAAATTAATAATAAATGCCCAATTTGATTTTCAACCAGCATATTATCTTAATTATTTATAAAAAAGTATGATTCATCATTAAATATTCAACAGATATTGATCATTGATAATTCTATATTTGATATTTTGTAACCTCATAAAATCTGTTGAAATTCTTTGAATCATAAAATACCGTTAAAAACAAGTTTTATAAGCTCTAATTTTTTTTATATTCAGAAATGCTAAATCTTCGACTTCTAAACTTAAAAAAAGGAATTAAACAAAAATAAATGACTAGAATGGCAACTCTGAATAGGTGCCTTCTATTGTCGATTTATTTTTGTCCCAGTTGTTTATATCACCAAGTGAATTTCTTATGCTTATTCCATCTGCATCGTACCATTTACCATTTATATACAACTGTGCCCAGACGTGTCCATATACATTACCACTTGAAAAGGTACATTTTCCATGTACGTATCTCGCTGGAATTCCCGTTGCTCTTGACAGTGCTATCATAAGATGTGAGGTGTCGACACAATTTCCTGTCATTGCATTTAATGTGCCTACGGCCCCATATCTGGTATTGTAGTAAAAAGAATAGCCCAAGTTATCTCTTACCCAGTTAAAGATTTTAGCACCTTTATCATAGGTTGAACTTATACCTTTTGTAAGTGATGATGCAAGTGATTTAATTTGAGAGTTGTCTGATTGGCAGTTTTTAGTTGGTTTTAAATACTTTTGCATTCCAGATGGTAAAGAATTCACTGTTCCTATCTTCATTGTAACATAGTTTGGTAATCTTTTATTTGTCTTGTAAAAACCCAATATTCTTGTATACATGTGAATGACAGATTCATATCTGATTTTTCCCAAGGAACTTGTTGCATAATTTGGTGCAATACCATTGGCATTGATAAATGATTTAATTTTCTTTGCAATACTTAGATATTCTGATCTTTGTATTACTCCATTTATACTATCCCCAATAGGAGATTTAGGGGAATCAATGCTCTTTGATGCTACAGGTGTTTTTACTCCACTATTTAACTGCAAGATACTTGCAGTCATTAACTGTAACATATCTGGTATTGTGACATGTTTTGTAGCGATTGTAACGTAATTTGGAAGTCTATGATTGGTCTCTATGAATGAGTTGAGACGTAGAGCTGCACTTCTAATTTGATCTGCTGTAAACTTAACTTGAGTATTGGGGCTGTTTTGACTGGCATATATTTTACTGTTTATTAGCCCATACCTGAACAATGCGTATCCAGACGCGCCATTATTCCTAGCGGCTTTAATGTCACTCTGTAATTCGCTTGCAGGTATTGCTTTTACATTCTTATCAGAACGGTATGTCTGAAGACCGGCTATAACAGGTGTACCTTTAGCCTGGCTAACTATGTATTTCACGGTTGACCCTATCCAGTCTGTACCGCTTTTTCCATTACTTTTAGTACCTTTTGAACTGTTATATCCGTAGTTACCTTTGTAAATCATTGGAACCATGAAATCAAGATATTTTGCAAGTTGTGTATAGTTCTGTCCATAATAATACGCATTCATTTTTCCCTCAGGCATCACATCTGCTGAAACTGCTACTTTTGGTTTAATCGATTTTACAGTTTTATACACTTTTTGTACGAATGATGTTACTGCTGCAGTTCCGCCTGAATTTTTATAGGCTGTGCCGGGGTATCTAACATAGTCAAGATTAATTCCGTCTATATCATAATTTTTAACTATGCTTGAAATGGAAGAGATCAATGAATTTATTTTGGACTTATTATAGCCATACTTTGTCTCAGTTTTATACGTGTATTTGTACGCGTAGTAATATTTCCACGTATATTTCGATTTACCATTAGATTTGTACCACGATTTGTACCAAACTTTGTATTTAATTTTTTTATCAGGAACTTTTACCGTATAACTGTATTTTCCCTGCGGATCAATCCACTTACCATTTGCATCCATAAAGCATGTTACCCATGCATGAACTCTAAAACTCGTGCCTTTAAGCTTGGTTAAGAGAGATTTTAACACGCTTTTATATGAAGGAGTGGATAATATGTTTGACTTGATGAATATATCTGTAATTCCTGCTTTTTTAATTTCATTTATATTTAATTTGTTCACATCTTCGGCTTTTAGCCATATTCCGCGAACATTTTTATATAATTCATCTCCTGCGGCGTAAGTAGAATTTTGAACGTCTGTTATATTACTGTTATTTGTGTTTATTTTCTTATCCTTGCTTGAATTCGATGCATTTTTTAGTAAATTTTGTTTTTTTACTGTGATATTATTAACAGATTCTGTTGTATTTTTTACAGATTCTGTTGTATTTTGAATAGTCCCATTATCAGTAGCATTATTTGTTATATTTCCTTGAACTAAACTGGTGTTTGGACAATTATCTGTAGTCTGTGAATATTCTGTGGCGGCATATATATCAGTTACATTAAACAGTGATGCGACAAAAATGAGCAACACTGTAAGCAACAAAAGTCGCTTCATTTTATATTGCCTCCCAGTTTTTTCCAGATGTCAGATCAACACCGATTTGGAGTTATTGACAATTAAATGGTTGTTCTTTTGGACATATAAAACTTTTGATTTAAAATTTCGAGTGGTACGTCCGTAGTACTTATTTTTGCATTTAAAGCTCTCTAAAAGGGAATTAAAATTAGATGTTATATTTATAATAACCTGATTTCACAAGTAACAACTCCAAGTTTGTGCAGAATTAATTTAAAAACAGTTTAATTAGTAAAATATTACTTAGATATAATTATTAATTATTTATTTAAAATAGATACCAAAATATTAAATCCTACACAAAAATGGAGTTTTTACTGCACTCAACTACCAAGATAAAGAAAATATGAAGCATTTTCTTTTGGAAGAACCTTCGTTTCACGGGTCTCAAAACCAAGGATATAGAAAAAAAGCATAACATTTTTGAGGGATTTTTTCTGTTTGCAAAACCAAATGCTTTGCAAACATGCAAAAAAACCTTCGTTTTTTGCGGTTGAAGAACGTGGTTCCCCAAACATCGAAAATTAAAGAAAAACTTTGATTTTCGGGTGATATCACAATATTTTATTGTAACGCACCATATATTACATGTTTGAATGTTTAAAAATGAATAAATGATTATTAGATCTTAAAAAAGAATTTAAAGTGATATTTGCTGTTTTTTTACTTGCCCATTTAAGTATGAAAAAAATGTGAAAACACCTTTTTATTAAAGTAGTTCATTAGAATAGATAGTACCCTCTCTTGTTTTAATCCTAATCCTTATATCTAATTACATATATAGTAACTAGTTATGGAAATAGAGAATCTGAAAAAAGCCGTTGAAATTATACAAAACTCTGAAGAATTTGCTGCATTTATTCCAGAGGTCCGAAGTAATATTGTAATGGCAAAAGAAAATGCAAAAGATGTTAATGACGTGGCAGGAATTCCAGGAAGAATAACAATTATACATGGCAAGCCAAGAGCTTTCGTGGATCCAGAGTTCGGAGTATCATCACACATGGCCCGATTAATATTAAGTATGATGAAATATGATTCAACAAAGAGAAGTGCCATGAATATTAAGTATAGCCCTAAAATAATTGAAATCTGCGAAAAATTGGGCCTTAAAGTCTCATTTTATGATAGAAATGATGAACCTGAAGAAGTAAGACAGGTAGAAGGCGGTACAATTCCATGGGGTGTTGAAACTGCCATTAAAACAATTGGAGATATTCCAGATATTATATATCACAGGGGAGCATGGGGAAAAGAACCTTCAATTACTTTAATTGGTACCAGTGCAGTAGATATTGCCAAAATGGCAGTGTGCATCGCAAGACTTTTCACTACTAAAGAAAGTTATAAAGTAATTTTTACTCCTCCTGCCGAAAAATCAGATTCAAAAAGTTCAGATACATCATGTATATTCTGTGCAATGGCAAAAGACGATCCAGAAGTTTCAAGACACGTACTTTACAATGATGGAGAAAATATGGTGGTTTTAAACATAGCCCCATATACAAGAGGACACCTCTTAGCTATTCCAACAAAACATTACACTGATTTGAGTGAATTAAATCCAGAAGCTCTTAAAAGCTTATTTAATACCGTGAAAAAAGCAACGTCACTCATTAAAGAGGTTATAAATCCAGACGGCATAAATATCGGGATTAACCTTGGTGAAGTAGCAGGGCAACGTATACAACACATCCATGTTCACATTGTACCTCGATTTAAATTTGAATCCAGTTTTATAGGAACAATTGCAAATACCAGAATTATTAGAGAAAGTTTAGACGAAACTTATGCTAAATACATGGAAAAAATTGAGATGTTAAAGTGAATAAAGTAAAGTAATATATATTATAAAATTCTGAGATTATTAAAGTGAATCCATGAAATTTAAAATCAAATAATTGATCAAGATTACACTAAATTGAAATCTTAAAAGGAACTTATGGCATAAAAATAGAAAATTATTGAGGTTGAAGAAAATCTCAATTTAAGATTGAGATTTTCTGAACCCAAAATTTTGAAAAAATTTTGAGGGAAAATAAATGAAGTATAAGATGTATGATGAAATCTTAGAGCAGCCGAAATCCCTGAAAGATACTTTAAGAGAAGAAAAATCACACATGAAAGAAATTGCAGAAAAATTTGAAGAATTTGATAAAATATATCTTTTAGGATGTGGTAGTTCACTTTCAACATGCTATTCTGCAAAAAGCGCACTTGATTTCATATCAGATAAAAACATAGAAGTTTACACGGGATATGAATTTTTTTACAATAAGAAAATTGAAAATGAGAATGCGGGAGCTCTTTTAACTTCCCAATCAGGAGAAACTGCAGATACTGTTTCTGCCCTTAGAAGAGCGCAGCAAAAAGATATTTACACTGTGGCAATAACCAATGAAGGCCAGTGTACAATGATTAAAGAAGCTGATGACACTATAGTTACAAGAGGTGAACGAGAAAGTGCAATACTTGGAACCAAAACTTATGTAACTCAGCTTATGAGTCTGTATGAAATTTTATTCAGCATGAACGAATCAAATGATGACACTGCACAAAAGGTAAAGAAAGAAGTTTTAGAAAATATCGAAAAACTTCCATCTGTAACTGAAAACCTTGTTAAAAAAACAGAAAGTGAAGGTAAAGAAGTAGCTCTAAAATTCAAAGATGATAATATATTCTACTGTATGGGAAGTGGGCCAAACTATGGACTTGCATACAAACTTGCATTGACCATGTTCATGGAAGGAGCCTTAAAACATGCTTGTCCTCTGTATTCTGGAGAATTTAGACATGGACTAATTGAACGTGCCGAAAAAGATATTCCCATTGTGTTTTTAAACGCGGATTATCCTGGAGACGAAATGACCAATCGGTCAATTGAATTTTGTGAAAAATTAGGAACCAAATCCCTTGTTTATAATATGAAAGATTATTCAGATATGCACCCTTTGATGTCGCCTTTTTCCCTTGTAATTCCTCTTGAATGGTTTATTTATTATCTTGCACACTTTAATGGCGAAGATCCAGGGGCCACAAGACATATTGGGAAAGTTAGATACTAATTCCCATCTTTAATTATTTTTAAAATAAACTTTTTTTGTATTTAATTGGCCAATATCTTAGTATCCTTAACACTACACTAAAGCTGGTTTAAAAACATTAATAATTCAATTAAACAAAAAATAAACTGTCACTATTTTCCAGTAATATAAAAAGAGAAAATTATTGAATTGGCACTTCATGCCTTACTTTTTTCTCTGCTTTAGGCATTGTAACTGTTAAAACGCCATTTTCAAGTTTAGCAGCTGCTTTATCTACAATAACTTTTTCAGGGAGTTTTACAACCCTTTTTATTCTGCCGTGTTTTCTTCCTTTTGCCTTTACTTGAGCTCCTTCTTCCATGGGAGTTGTTTCATAGCCTAAAACTTTAATTTTAAGTTTTTCATCCGTTAAATCTATTGTTATATCTTCTTTTTTTACTCCTGGAAGATTTGTATGGACTATTATATTATCATATGTTTCAATTAAATCTGTTTCTGGAGCGCTGGTATAACTACTGATGGATCTTTCAATTTCATCGCTTACATCATTTATGTAATCCATAGCATCGTCTATTATTTTATCAATTGAAGTTTTCCTTCTCCCATTCATCATATCTCTCCATTAACTCAATTATGAACATAAATTTTATCAAATAACTTTAAAAATAAATGATTTGATCTATCATGAATTTAGGATCATTTTTTAAAATAAAGTAAAAATTTCAAAATGAAATTACAGGCATATTAATCAACTTTTACCTGAAATCTCTTCTTTTCCTCTAGTTTAGGAAGTGTTACTGTTAAAACACCGTTATCAAACTTAGCTGATACTTCTTTGACCTTGACTGCTTCTGGCAATATTAAAGATCTTCTCGCTTCACCATATCTCCTTTCTTTTTTGATGAAGTTTTTACCTTCTTCTTCGGTTTCCTCTTCAAATTTTGCAAAGATTTCTATGGAATCATCTGTTAAGTCAATGACTATATCCTCTTTTTTAACTCCTGGAAGATCTGCTTTGACTATGATATTACCGTCAGTTTCTATTACATCTGTCATTAGTTTACTTGGAGCTGATGCTGTATATTCAGATAAAGCTTTTTCAAAGTCTCCTCCTCTTTCACGGAATGTACCTATCATATCATCAAAAAACTTCTGTGCAGCACTTCTTCCTCTTTCTGCTCTAGTTTCCCATTCAGATCTTCTTTCTGTTTCCGGTTCGGTTTCTGTTTCCGGTTCATCTGGAAGTTTTTCTACTTTTTCTACTTTAACTTCTTCTACTATTTCAGGTTCAGTTGATTCTGTTTTTGATACTGGAACTTTTTTTTCAGCTTTTTCCATTTCTAACTCTTTTTTAGTCTTTATTTCCTTTTTTTCCACCATTAAATCCCTCCAGCTCCTTAATTATTAAATCCACGCCAGAACCTTTTGATGCTGAAATCATTTGAGGTTCATTCAGTTTACTAATATATTCTTCCAAATACTTATTATTTTCTACTAAATCCATTTTGTTAAAAACACTTATAATTGGAGTGTCAAAAACATGTTTTATTTCTTCATATAATCTCATCTGTGCGTCAAGAGGATAACCAGATGTTTCAGATGCATCGAAAATATATAAAATGACATCGGCTAAATGTTCTAATGCCACCATAGCACGAAGCTCAATGTTGTTCATGTCCATTATAGGCCTATCAAGGAGTCCTGGCGTATCTATTATCTGGTATTTTTTCCATCTTTTCTCAAAGTGCCCTATTTGAATTCCATGGGTTGTAAAAGGATAATCTGCAACCTTTGGCTCGGCAGGGGTGATCTGGCGGAGCAGTGTGGATTTTCCAACATTTGGAAATCCTGCTATAACTAAGGTAAATGCTTCAAAATCTATAGTGGGCATATTTCGAAGTTTTCCTTTTACAAAGTCTAAAAAGTCGAGTTCATCCTTTATTTGGCGCGCTACAGATGCAATTCTCCCAAATGCAGCTTTTCTAATATTTGCCGCGTTTTCAGGCCTTGATCTTCTAACTTTAAAAGTATATTCATTTTGAATCTTAGATATAATGCCTGTTGCCCATTTAAGTGCTCCAAGAGACTTTTTAAGTTGGTCTACACCCACCATAACATCAATATAATCCTGATAAAACATATGCATTTGTTCTACCTTTGGTGTCTTGTTGAGTAAATTATTAAGAGTATCATTTGTAACTTGGCAGGCTGTTTTAATTCTCGCCTCTTCTGTTCTTTTCGCCATTTGATAACGGGGAACTTTAGATGTCCTTACTTTATCTGCTGCTTTTTTTGCCCTGCTGAAGCTTTTATCTAAAATTTCATCAGGCGTTGGTACTGTTGGTATAAACATTTAATCACTTCAATTCCTTTAATTAATTCGATTATTATGAAAAGTATGATAAAATCAATATTTTAATGGATTTGAAATCTCTTATTAAGATTTCTGTATTTTCATAGTATGATATTGAATTTCATAAAACAAGTATTTATTCATAAATCACTTTTTTTCAAATTTAGATATATATTTGAGGTATATAAAGTTGTAGCTTTAAATAAGTATTTATTTATTTTTAAAAAAGGATTTATCAAAACTCACAGAATCTTAAAATCTCCTTAAATTTTAGTTTCAATTAATATATGAAATCAATTTACTTTTATTAAAAATTTAAATAAATTTATTAACTCACAGAAACATAATAAGATTAAACACAGGAGGTATTTAATTGACAAAAGGAGATGTTTACAGAGTTTTTAAGGAAGATCATGAGCATGTTAAAGACTTATTTAAAGAGACCTTAAGAGATAACTCAAAGTATCCCGAAGTCAGGAAAGAACTTGAAGCTCATCTGCTTGGTGAAGAACAATTTCTCTACCCTGCAATGGACTTTATCGATGAAGATATGGTAAGCGAAAATAAAAGAGAACATGAAGAAGCCTTTAGGACGATGGCAAGAATGGATAATATGAGTGAAGATGACCGTGAATGGAAATCTAGTTTAGAACGGCTTAATGATCTTGTAGTTCACCACATGGACGATGAAGAAAAAGAAAACGGACTTTTTGATAAAGCATCAGAGGTTTTAAGTGAAGAAGCAGAAGATGATATACTTCATTTATATAAAGAACTAAAAGCAGAGAACTGTCCGCCAAATCTTTAGATTGCAAATCTATTTTATTTTAGTAATGTTAAAATGGATAGAGAAAGATCTTTTGGTAAATTAGAAAAATTTTGATAGATTTCAAATAGCGTATCTGATAAAAAAAATTAGAGTGAATGCTTCCAATTAATTTATTCATGGAAAATTTCTGAATGGAATTTATATATCTTCACATCATTATAGAGCCAGCAGTCTGCAGTAAGCCCTGCTTTTGTACAGGTATTGTATAAAAATTCTTCCACATTCCATCCCCATTCCACAGCAACTTGAGGGAGTAACAATCCTTTGTATGGGCCTCTTTCTATAATAAGACCGTCTTTACCTATTTCAATTTTATTCAGATATTCTTCAGGCTTTTCAACTTCTATGATCTCAGGTTTTGTAAGCACGCTCACTTCAATTTCAAGATCATCTATTTCATCAAGACTTACCGCTGGAAAACGAGGATCATTTACTGCAGCAGATATAGCAACGTCAATTACAGCATTTACAAGTGGTTTAACTGGCTCTGAGTAACCTATACATCCCCTGAGCATTCCATTCTTATTTAAAGTTACAAATGCACCCATATCTTCTTTTAGGGTATCAGGAACATCTTGAGGCACATCCATAATTTTTCTACGGACTATATAATTTTTTATGGATTCCTTTGCAAGTTTTACCAAAAATTTTCCTTCTTCTTCAGATACCATTAATTTACCCCCTTTAAATAAAAAATAAATGGAAAATTACATCGCTCCCCCTACAGTCGCTTCGCTGACTCTTACATGAGGCCCTCCATCTCCGACTGGTGCAGTTTGGCCTCCTTTTCCACAGAACCCGATGCTCAGTTTAAAGTCTCTTCCAACACCATCCACTTTATTGAGAATCTCAAGAATGTTTCCAGATAAAGATACATCTCGAAGTGGATCTTTTACTTCCCCATTTTCTATCATAAAAGACTCGGCGGCGTTAAATTGGAAAATTCCTTTTCCTGTATCTACCTGTCCTCCCCTGGAGCCTTTAAGATAAATTCCATTAGCCATATCTTCAATTAACTCATCAAACTGCATATTGCCAGGTTTAAGATAGGTATTACTCATTCTAACAATTGGCTGGTCACCTACTCTAGATCTTGCATTTCCGGATGATGAAATTCCAAGTTTTGCCGCAGTTTCTCTGGAGCTTAACAAAGATACAAGTTTTCCATTTTCAACCAGCACATTTTCGCTGGTTTTTACACCTTCAGCGTCGTATGGATAATAACCAAATGCATCCATACTGGCGTCATCTATTATTGTAACCAATTCTGATCCAATCTGAGTCCCCATTTTACCTTTAAGGATCGAATCATTTTGTAAAATAAGATCAGCTTCGGAAGCGTGTCCTACAGCTTCATGTATAAATACACCTGTAAGCTCACAGTCAAGTATCACAGGAAACTTTCCAGAAGGCGGCTTATTTGCATTTAAAAGCCTTACAGCTTTATCCGCTGCTTTCCTCCCGAATTTTTCTATGTCCTGTTTTTGAAGTACTTCAAATCCACGTGCTCCCCCAATGCTTCCATGTCCAAACTGAATCATATTTTCTTCTGATGCAACAGCATTTAAGAATACTGCTACTCTTGATTCTTCATTTGTGATTGAAGTACCTTCCGTGTTTAAAAATAAACTTTTTCCTTCTGCATCAACATAACTTACAGTAGTACTAACTATTTTTTCAATGGTTGCAGCATGATTAACTTCATTCATCAAGTCCTTTTTTTCCTCGATGGATACATGAGAAGGTTTTATTTTAGCCTTTGATTTGACATTATCAACCTTTGACTCAACATCAGCAAGTTCTACATCACTTTTTAATGATTTTACAAGTTTAAGGGCAGTTTCTACAACTTCATCCATTTTTGAAAGCTCAGTGGTAAATGCAGAACCCCATGCTCCATTTTTCAAAACTCGGATAACAGTTCCAAAATCAGATCCTGATCTTATCTCTTGAATCTTACCATCCTTCATAGTAATGGCTGTATTTTGACTGTCACTGACCCTTATGTCAGCATAATCTACTTTATTTTCTATTTTATTGAGTATTCCTCCAAATAAATCGAGATCTAGTTGATTTGTCATTATATCTCCCTTTAATTTATTAATTTTCTCTTTTTACTAAAATAAAATCTATTTAAAGTATTAATAGCAATATAATTGTCATTATAACCATAAAATATGGCAATTAAGAATTATCATGTCCCATCAATTAATAATTACGGGCAGCAATTTTTTTTAAAAGATAGAACTATTTATATTATGTAATATAGCCTTTATATTAATTATGTTTAAGCTGGTTTAAATAGATTTAATAACCAACGAAAAAGGGTCATAGTCAGTTATATACTTGTTAAATAAATTATTATGCCAAAATAAATCATAATTAGTTATAATTTCTTTTAACAACTCTAAAATTGTGCACTTTTTGATAGATTGGGTAAAAAATTAAAAGACGGCCTTATGTTAACTTTTTTAGGTAATTTCGATGCTGTAAGCCAGAAATTCTTGATAAATAATACAATATCCACATATTGTTCTAAATAAAACGGTTTAGCAAAATAGCAGTTGATATAGTGACAGTAGTTCTTTTCTATTTTGTCACAAGTGTAAGAAGTGGTTAAAACAATTGTTGGGATATACTTTAAGTTATTATCATTTTTAATTTCATATAATATTTCCATACCATCTTTTTTAGGTAAATTTACATCTAAAATAATGATATCTGGTTTTTTGGCGCATATATGCTCTTCTTGTTCATATAAATAATTTAGAGCTTCTATTCCATCGTTAATTACATGGATTTTGCAGTTAATTTTAAAATCTTTAAAAATTTCTTTAACAATGCGCACATCAGCAATATTATCTTCCACAAGTAATATCTCAATAAAATTGTGCCCATTAACTTTTGTATCAATACTTCCAGAAACGTTATAAGTTTCACCATTACAGTTTCTATACCCCTTGGTATTAACCATGTCATTTCCCCTTTTAATCAATTAAAAATTCCATTGATTAAATAATAACCTAAATAAACAATTACACAATATTATATTTTTTGTAATTAATAATATTTTCTAAAAAAAATTAAATAAAATTTAATAGTGTTATCTTAAAAGTAAAAACCAGTTAAAAACTGAAAATTAGTATATCCCGATTTAAAAAATTTTAATAATTTATAATAAATCTATTTAATATAACAAACTGACAAATTTTAGAAAGCAGATGTAATATAAAGTTATAAATACCTAACAATGGATTTAGAATCACTATCACACTAATTTAATTTATATGAATTCTGAAAATAGTTTTAGTTTTAATTTAGAAAAGAATGATATATACTGCAGATGTATATTTTGAGTTAAGTATATCTTAGAAAAAACGTAACTATGATAAGGTAATATAATTGAGAATTTTTTAATCAATCAGTTGTAAAAATTCTTTAATTTTAAGGGATTGAATTCAGTTATGTTAAAAATTAGATTCTCAAATAATTAAAACTATTGAAAATTTATGATTTTCGAATGATTATCCAATTTATAATATTTCTGCTTTGGTCCCCAAAGCTGCCAAATTGAAGTAAAATACGGCCAATATAGATACAGAATAAATATAAATTAGTTTAAATTAATAATTTTAATGTTATTTTTATAAAAATCATTATAATAAATACTAAACGTGGTCAAATGAAGACAATTAAAGAGATTAACCAAAAAATTGAAACTGGTGACGCTGTTGTCTTAACTGCTGCAGAGATGACAACCTTTGTTGAACAAAATGGTGTAAAAGCAGCTGCAGAAGAAATTGATGTTGTTACAACAGGTACATTCGGTGCTATGTGTTCTTCAGGAGCATTTTTAAATTTCGGTCATTCTGATCCTCCTATTAAAATGAATAAAACATTTTTAAATAATGTTGAAGCCTATTCAGGGCTTGCTGCCGTTGATGCATACATAGGAGCTACTCAATTAAATAGAAATCCACAAATAGGGATGGATTATGGTGGTTCCCATTTAATTGAAGATTTAATCAGAGGTAAAGAAATAGATCTTGCTGTAGAAGCTTATGGTACTGACTGTTATCCTCGGAAGGAAATAGAAACCACCATTACCCTCGATAAATTAAATCAGGCAGTGATGGTAAATCCAAGAAACTGCTATCAAAATTATGCCGTTGCTACAAATTCAACTGAAGAAACTTTATACACATACATGGGAACACTCCTGCCCCATTTTGGGAATGTAAGCTACTCCAGTGCAGGGCAGCTGAGTCCACTCCTCAATGATCCTTACTTTGAAACAATAGGCATGGGAACCCGGATATTCCTGTGCGGAGGAGAAGGCTATATCATTAGAGAAGGAACACAACACTCTACTGAAGCTGAACGCCGAAATGGAGTTCCTATCAGCGGTTCTGGAACATTAATGCTCATGGGAGATATGAAGAAGATGAGCAGTGATTTTGTCAGGGGAGCAACCATGCAAAAATACGGCCCTACATTATATGTTGGTGCTGGAATTCCAATTCCTGTTTTAAATGAGGATATAGCTAAAAGAACAGCCATCAGCGATGAAGATATTATCTGTCAGGTTGTAGACTATGGAGTTCCAAAACGCAGCCGCCCAGTTATAAGAGAAACAAATTATAAAGAACTTAAAACTGGTAAAATTGAAATTAATGGCGTAGAAGTCAATGCATCCCCATTATCATCCTACAAAAAAGCAGAAGAAATTGCAAATGAGCTTAAAGCATGGATAAACAAAGCTAATTTCTTCCTTACAGAACCTATCATGAACTTACCATCTAAAGGATACACTGTAAATCCACTTGAAATTACAAAACCATCTATACTTGTAAAGAACATAAAAAGCAAACCGGTAATAAGGGCATATCCAACAGAGGGAATAAGCGATGTTGCCAAAAAACTAGTTGATAACAACATAAATCACCTCCCTGTTGTAGATGAAAATGGCACTCTTATGGGAATTGTAACTTCATGGGACATAGCAAATGCTATTGCTAAAGGCAAAGCTAAGTTAAAGGATGTTATGACGAAACGTGTTATAATAGCACGTGAAGATGAGCCTGTAGATTTAATAGCAAGAAGGATAGATAAACACGAGATTTCAGGGCTTCCAATTGTTGATAAAGACAATAAAGTGAAGGGAATGATCACTGCAGAAGATATTTCAAGATTAATTGGAAAGGAAAAAAATAACAACGAGGTGTGCAAATGAAGGCCTGGCTAAAATTTTCACCAGATATAACCAATAAATCAATAATTTCAGACACAATAAAATCCTATGATATAGATTTCAATATTTTAAGGGCAAATATAACTCCTAAAGGAGGTAAACTGCTGGTTGAGATATCTGGAAATCAGGTCAAAGAGAGCATTGAATACATGGAAAGCCAGGGAATTAGTGTAGATCCTATTAAAAAAGTGGTGAGAAAAGAGGAAGAAAAATGTGTGGATTGCGGTGCATGTGTTTCTTTATGCCCCGTAAAAGCCATATCTATCTCAGATGACTGGAGCATACTAGTAGATGACCAGTTATGCATTGGATGCGCATTCTGCACCAGTTCCTGCCCTATGAAAGCTATAAAAATCACAGAATAAATATCTATGGCATTAATCAAATTAATGCCTTTTTCTAAATTTTTATAAAAAGTTAATTATCTTATTTTTTAATCTGTAGTTTCAATTGATCTAATTTTTAATTATAATAAAAAAGGAAGAATAGGATAATTACCTATTCTCTGACTGGAGTCTCTTTTATTTCTGCCCTTATTACAGATCCAAGAGCTCCACCAACTATTGCTAAGATTATATCGATAATCACATACATTATCAAATAAGTGAGTATGGATGTTATTAAAGATCCGTAACCTTGGCTTGCATATACAATTACTAATATTATAAGGAATACAATTGCTCCTATTATACCCATAATTGTTCCATTAATTGTCCCATCCTTAATTGTTCCCCCAACCATGAAACCGACTGCTATTCCAGCCAGTAAAAAATCAGCGGTTAATAAACCCTGACCGAGCATTGATAAAACGCTTAAGATAACGGCAATTATTGTACCAATAATTATAGGTCTCCATTGAATCATATTGTTAGCCATATTTTTTCACTTCCTAATCTCTATAATAAGAAATTAGAAAGACCTATTTAATAACTTTTTCCAAATTTACACCCAAATCTATACCAGATTAAACTTATTTTAAGACTTTTAGTGTATTTATGGTTTTATACATTCTACTAAAAACGTATGCGTAATCAATTTAATTAGTAATTACGATTAGAATTGATAAATGTAATAAGAATACAACAAATTTAGACCAAGTTCAGTTAGACATTTACCCAATCTGGAAACACCTCATAGAAATAGAACCATTTTGAAAACCTTCATAAGTAAAAGTTAATGGCTCATTCTCTTCATGCAGTGCAATAGCATATATCATGGGCAAATAATGGTCAAGTGTAGGCACTGCATAGGAAGCTGAGGAGCCCATGTTTTCAAAGTTAATTAAATCTTTCACATTTCCCTTTAAAATGTTAGATTTCACTTTTTGGTCAAATTCAACTGCCCAATTATATGGCCTGGCATTTATATTATAATCAGCCATTCTAAGATTATGGACAAGATTACCGCTGCCTATAATTAAAACTCCCTTTTTTCGCAGCCCTGCAAGTCTTGAAGCTAAATCATAGTGATATTGCACTGGTTTTGGATGCCAGTCATTGAAAGAATAGTCCAGACTCATTTCAAAAACAGGTATATCTGCCTGAGGATACATATGCTTTAAAACTGCCCATGATGCATGATCTAAACCCCATTGAGTGGTACAATTAATGTTATCATCAGGTTGTGCTAAAGATTTGGCACAATCTGGAGCACCATAACTTGGATAGGTAATTTCATATAGCTCTTCAGGAAAACCATAGAAATCATGAATAGTTTCTGGTTTGTTCATGCAGGTAACGTAAGTTCCATCTGTCAGCCAGTGAGCTGAAACTACTAATATTGCCTTTGGTTTAGGAAGAGATCGGCCAAGCTTGACTAAACTTCTTGTAAAATCATTTTCAGAAATAATATTCATTGGCGAACCGTGTCCTATAAACAATACTGGCATCTTTTCGTCATTCTGTGGGATTTTTTGATTCATGCTTATTTCTTTGTAATTCATTCATTATCGATTTTTCGCATGAGTTGTAACCTGTTTTAAATTAGTTATATCAAATTAATTTGTTTCATCAGTTTATACATCCATAAACTAAATTTTATTCAATAATTTTGTGCATTTTCCTTAAACAGAATAGAATTCCACTTTAAATTAAAATAAAAATTTCATTTTGCAATTTAGGGCTTAAGACATAGTAACAGTCGAAAATATCACTTTAAAAATAAGAAATAAAATAGGAAATTAAAAAAATTTCAATTATTATAAACCGAATGATTTTTGAAGGAGCTCAACGTTTACATATCCTGCTCTGAAGAGTTCACCAGTTCTTAAATCATTTATGACTACTTCAGCAGGTGCAAACATTCCTTTGTCAATTTTGTAGAAATCGTACTCTGCTTCTTTAAATACATCGTAGAATGGTTTACCATATCCTTCAGATGCAGATGATGGCAGATTTTCAGCTAAAGCTTTTAAATCGTCTCCTTCTTCAGACTGAATGTAGTAGTAAGTCCTACCACCGAATAAAACAGCATCATTTGTTTTACCCATTGCTTTAAGTCCGTCTGGGTCAACAGGTGCTATTGGTGCGATTCCTGCAGCAAATTTAACTTTTGTAACGTCGAAGTCTAGAGCTTCCATCATTTTATAGGTACCGTTTTCTACAACTCTTCCTGCTATCTGGATTGAACCCACGATGGATGATGTTGGGGCGACAAGTACAGTTACATTTTCTGGTGAGACACCACAGTCTTTTGCAATTGCGTCAGTTACATCAGCACCAGGTAATTTGTCAGCTTCGAGGGTGAGAATTGCGATATCTGCATCGTCTTCGTAACCGATTACTTCATAAGTGTGGGCTGGTTTTTTAGCTAATGCCCTTGCAGGTCCTGAACCGAGGGCAAAGAAGTCGCCTACGCTTACAGACCATCCTGCTTTTTGTGCTCCAAGGGTTGATATTGCTGGGGAGTTGGTTTTAATCTTTACGGAAGGTAACGCAAAGCTTTCTGAGAGGTCTCCTGGAATTGAGATTCCCACTTCTGCAAGTCCTCCAAGACATACTTTTGTGTAAAGTTCCCCTGCTTTAAGGCTTCCATCGACATTTACACCGGCGTCAATGACTGTGGAACCGTTTTCAAGTTTTTCTACGCTTATGTTTAATTCATCTGCGTCTTTTATCATTAAGTCTACTGTCTTTTTTGCTTCAAGATTGACACTTACCATTATTTCACCTCATTAGTGTGATATATTATATGAATACAAAATTTGTTGGTGAATGGAGTTTAAGCTATTGTCCTTTAATTAGTTTACTATTTGATTTTTTAGATTTTGAAAAATGTGTAATTATAATATGTAGAAAAGTTAATTCACTGATAACTGCTTATTCTCTATTATCAGTTTTTAATTCCATTTTTAGTAGTTTTTTGTTTAAATTGGCTCTTTAAAAATTCGAAAATTATTTTGAAAAATAAGAATATCCACCACAAAACATATATATTACATTATATCAATTATTTGATATCAAAAATTTGATATATATTTTTGATATAAAAATTTGATATTTATAACTCATATAAATAACATTTATAATTTAAACTATTGAAGTAAAAAACATTATATCAAAATAATAAGGAAGATAATTTAAAATTCATAAAGAATTTCAAGGAGGATGAGGAATGAGAGAGGTCGGAGGATTAAGAATGTGGATACTCCACGTAATAGGTGAATTTGGACCTAGTAATGGCATAGAAATTATGGCTAATGTCCAAAAACATTATGATTTGCAGGTTCAATGGCAACGTAAAGGTACCCATATACATCCACATCATGAAGGCAATGTGCAATCGAGGCGACTTTTACCAGGTTCCATATATCCTATGCTTAAAAAAATGGTATCTGAAGGTTTAATAACCAAACAAGATGATGGAAAATATGATTTAACTGAGGACGGGCAAATCATAGTAACTAATTTATTTGAACATTTTCAACAGCGTAATGAACATATGGATCAGGGAGTGCTTTCTGTAGAAAATTCATTAGAGGCAATGAACTGGCATTTATCTTACATGGAAGAGCTTGATAAAGATAAAATTACCCCTCACAAAGAATCAATCGACTTACTTATTGAAAGACTTAAAAAAATAAAAGAGTCGCTTAAATAATAAAATTATTATAAAAAAATCGCTAGAAAAAGGACTTACAAACACAAAGCTTTCGAAAAACAAAGTTTTTCGATGCGTCAAATCTAAGATTTGGCAGTGTTTGTGCTCCAAAAATTCTTTGAATTTTTGAGAGATTTGCTACTTAATTTTCAATTTTTATAGCTAGTTTAGCGACAGCTCTCTTCAAATTTCAAATTAAGACTAGAATGAGATGAAAAACATGACAAATGAAGCTAAAAATATGGATGAACTAGAAAAATTAGGGGTGAATTAACATTATGGGTGCAGAAAATGATGTTTTAAAACATTTTAAATTGATTTTTTCGGGACTTATGATTAGTCTCTTAATTGTTTCATTAGATGGTACCATCACTACTACGGCTATGCCTAAGATTATTGCAAGTTTAGGTGGTTTGCAGTACTACGTTTGGCCAGTTACGATTTACCTTACAACTGTAATAATTTCTGCCATGCTCTCAGGCAAGCTGTCTGATTTCTATGGTAGTAAAAAAACATTGATAGGTGCATTGATAGTCTTTGTATTCGGTTCAGTTCTTTGTGGATTTTCACAAAATATGACAGAACTCATACTATTTAGAGCAATACAAGGATTAGGTGCAGGTATAATTGTGACTGTGCCAAAGAAAATTATTGCCGAGATGGTCCCACCAAGACAAAGAGGAAAATATATGGGTTTATTCGGTATTGCAGGTGGTATTTCAACTGTAGTAGGTC
>JAEZKE010000144.1 GCA_023436175.1 Methanobacteriota archaeon | reverse complement strand
CTAATATCTGTTCAACAACACCTGGTATTTCTCCTTTTCTTGGAGATCTTACTCTTCTAACCTGTTGTGTATCCTGTCCACGTCCTCTGCCTCTATTCAAATACTCTCCTCCTTAGTTGAAAATTTTTCTAATTATACATAATAAATAAGATGAACAATGTATAAATACTAATTATATTGTCTAACTACTTTTAAATTAACGTGGCAATCACGGATTTTACGAGCTTAAAAATCTTAGATTTTTAAATGAGTGAATTTTATACAAGTAATAGCAATATCCTAGATTTGCCAGATATTTTTTGATAAATTAAGCAATTATGTTAGTAAAATAATCATCTATTTCCTGCTATCAATTATATGTGTATTATAGTATATAAAATAGTCTATTAAAATTATTGAAATGAAAACTATTTTCACGTGAAATTTTGATCGTTTTTTATAGAAAATCTAAATAATTGATTAATGCATCATATAAAAAGAATACCATATACATCTAAACTATATATTTTACCATTATTTTTTTTAAATTGAAGTAGTAACTGATAAATATATCAAAATTAATTAAGCTTAATCATAATAAGATATTTAAAAATATTTTAAATCAGGAAATATATCCTGATGTAACAAAGTGGTTTAAGTGGAAACAGGATTAAAGATAAAAGTTTCTAAATATTTTTAATCAGATATCGGCAGATTTACTTGAAAGTGATTTACATGGGAACAGAATTTTTGAAGATAACAGATCCAGAAGATGTAAAGGGTATAATAAAAAATATAGCGATTAATCCAGAAACTGAAATAGTACTCTTAAAAGATGCATATAGGACGGTACTGGCAGAAGATGTACATGCTGCAATTGATCTTCCTCCATTTAATCGGGTATCAAGGGATGGATATGCGGTTAAAGCAGAAGATACTTTTAGGGCCTCAGAAGATAGTCCTGTAACTTTAAAATTAATCGATGCTATTGGGGCAGGAGATAAACCAGATAAAGAGGTTAAAAAAGGAACATGCATTGAAGTTGGGACTGGCGCCCCAGTTCCTGAAGGAGCAGATGCTGTAGTGATGGTTGAATTCACAGAAAATATTGAGGGAAATGTAAGTATATATAAAAGTGCAGCCATTGGACAATGGATAGCATCTAAGGGTTCTGATGTATCTAAAGGAGATTTTCTTTTACCTTCTGGTACTTTACTTACTCATGATAAAATTGGAGTTTTAGGTGCTATAGGGATGGGAAAAGTACATGTTTTCAAGAAACCTAAAGTTGCAGTTATATCAACTGGAAATGAGATAATAAATTACGATGAAAAGTTAGAATACGGCAAAATATATGACATTAACTCCCAAACTATTATAAATGCCGTAAAATCATGTGGATGTACTCCTGTATATTCTGGAATTGCAAAAGATAATTACGATGATATCAGGTCCCGTATAGAACAACATTTAGATGCAGATGTGATAATAACTTCTGGTGGGACATCTGCAGGTGCTGGTGATGTCCTTAAATTGGTTTTAGATGATATTGGTGAAATTTTTGTTCATGGAATAGCTGTAAAACCTGGTAAACCTACAATAGTTGGAAAAATTAATGATAAACCCATTTTTGGACTTCCAGGTTATCCTGCAGCAGCTTTAACTGTCTTCCATGTTCTTGTAGCCCCATTCTTACGAAAAATGGCTTTTATAGATCGTAGGAAATCTGATGTTTTAAAACTCAAATTGTCAAGAAGGTATCATTCATCAAGGGGGAGACACCAATATGTCCTTGTTAAAATAGAAAATGACATGGCAAATCCTATAATGAAAGATTCTGGTGCAATCACAGCTATTGCAGAAGCTGATGGTTATTTTGAAATCAAGAAAAACATGGAGTTAGTTCCAGAGGGAACTGAAGTTGAAGTTGTTCTTTTAGAAAGTAGATAACTGAATCTGATTAAAAATTAAATATTTAACTCTTCAGCTTGTCTGAGATAGTAATTAAACAGTTTATTTCCCCATTTAATTGATTCTTCAGTTTCATTTATTAGATAACTGATGGAATTATTTTTTTGGACTTGGGGTAAATTCAGTAAAAGGAAATTATCTGTAACAATTAAAACTAATTTTAAATCCTCTTTTATTTTCCAAAGTTTAATGTTCTCTATTATGTCCTTTTGAGAATTTAATCCTTCAATGACCTCATTTAAAGCATTATCGGCTAAAATAATGTTTATATGTTCCTTTTTATTTACTACTTCAAGTTCGTCATGGATGATTAAAGGGGAAATGATACCTTTTATAACTTTGGAGTCTAAAAGCAGCTCTTTGAATATGGATTGCTCATTGGAATCTGATAAAGAAGATTTTATGACTTTAAAATCACCTAAACAGTCAATTTTATCCATTAAATATTCTGGAATCTCATTTATGTCATGATTTAACCAGAAGTCTTCCTGAGTTTTAATTAGAGAAAATGAATTTATCATATCCATAAGAACAATTGCTGCCATTTCACCGGTCTGGGATAATGAATAACTTTGAAATTCTCTAGTTATAAGATTTTTAGTCTCTAACTGGCTCATACTGTGTAAAATAGAAGAGGATCTCATGTGAACTTCATCCTTTAGATCGCCTAACTTTTTTGGTCCTTCTTTTAAGCTTATAATTATTTTCGCTCTAATATCTGATGATGTTATGAACTTTAAATCATCCTTTATTTCGTCGTAGAGATCGAAAATATCCTCTGGAGCCATTTATACACCTTTTTGTAAATTAAAATTATATTTATACTACTTCAATTTGTATGTTTTTACTTATTTTTACTTATTTAAATTAGTTTGTAATGTATGAAATTATATTAAGATTTTTAGAATAGTTTATAATAAATAAAACTATATTAAATTTTAAAAACAGTTTGTAATGAAACAAAAATATATTTGCACTTTAAAATAAGTACTAAATTATTATTATAATTTTATTAGCAGGGAAACTAAGCTTTAAAATAATTAAAAATGTAATATCAAGGTTAAATTACGTGTAATCTTCTAAAAAATGATTAAATATTAATATCTGTTCTATTTATTTCATTTGCAATATCTGCATCGGTTTTATTGCCGCTTTTTACTATTGCAATGGTTTTAATTACATTCCCACCTTTTGCTTCAACTTCTTTAGCCATTACATCGAGTATATTTTCGTATCCGTTTCCACCAAGCGTTACAAATAGAATGATATCTTTTCCTCTAATTTCAGAATTTTTTATAATTGTATTTATGGCGGGAGCTGGTTTTCCAGCCCATGTTGGGGTTCCCAGACAGATTAGGTCATAATCTGCAGTGTTTACAGTACTTGGTTCTATTTGAGTAGTTTGCATGCTTCTTGCATCAAGAGCACCTTTTATATAACCTATAACTCCTTTTCTACCTTTAAGGTCTTTAATTTCAATTATCTCTGAGGATAATTTATTTGCAAGGGCTTTTGCGGCAACAGCGGTTTTTCCAGTTCTTGAATAGTATAGAACTATTGATTTCAAGTTTACAACTCCATTTATATTTTAATTTCGATATATTTATTATATGATGGTTATAATTATGTCCTTTTTGTAATAAATAACTTATTTTATTATACAAACAAAATTTAAATCTTAAAAATACATTTAAAATCTTAATATATCTATTTAACCTAAAAAATTAATAATAAACATTTTATGCACATAGCAACAATAGAGATATCTATTTATAAAAAAATAAAAAGTAAAAATGGTTTAAGAGGCAAGATACTCCTTTGTTGTCTGCAATGATTTAACGGTGATATTTGAATTATTTTTTATCACAAATTCACTCATTCCTATGTGGGAATTGGGGTTGCCCCAATCATATGTATATCCTAACCGTGTCCATGGGTACTCTTTAGGGAAATAGGAAGATATTATGTTGTCATCGAACCATTTCTCATATGCAGGATCGACTGAGCTTGGAAAATCCAGTTGTGCAGTTGTATCATTGATTTCATTATCTGGCGTTGGTCTAAAAAGGTCTTTTGGAGCTACCCAAACCTCTACAAAGTAATCATCCTTTGAATCTGGAGGTAAACCTAAAAGCTGTGCCACTCTTAACTGGAGGTACTGCTCGGAAATTGAATGGGATTTAAAGAAGTTTTTTATCTCAGGGACAACTGTAACCCATGTTTCGCCCCAATATGTGGTTACATTTTCTCCGACAGGATAGCTGGATTTATGGGTTGTCCATAAAACAACTAAAACTCTTTTATCACTGCTATTCCCTTGCCAGGTTAAATTGGAATTATCTTCAGTAATAGGAGTGAGATTTGAGCTGATTTCGTTATCATCCGCGATCATAGCGTCATCGATGGCATTTGTATAAGTCTGGTTGAGATCATCGGTCACTGCGAGAGTATCCGTAAAATAAGAGGTGTCCCAATTAATTGCAAGGCCAATAAGTAGGCCTATTGTAAAAATAGATGTGAGTAAAACATAGTCATGATTTTTGTCCATAAAAACACCTCATTATGCTGAGTTGATCTTATTTGAATATATGCTATATATATTAACTACCTTTCAGTATGGTTATGATTAGCATATTGCATTTCCAATATTGTAATTAGTCCTAAAGTGAAATGACTAATGTTAAAAACAGTTAAATTAGAAACAAGGATAAAAATAGTTTAAAAAATAAAGTTAAAATTATCCAGATGTTTTTAAAGGATTTAAATAATGATTTATGTAATTTTTAACATAAAATCAATTATTTCATCTAGATCTGTAAAAATATCTTTATTCCCAAGTTCTGCAACTTTTTGGCGGGTAACCAATATTACATCAAGTCCAAGTTCAACAGCAGCACTTATTTTTGATAGAGTTCCGCCTGTTTCTCCGCTTTCTTTTGTTATGATAAGAGATATGTTATATTCCTCGAACAATATTTTGTTGAATTTTTTTGAGAATACTCCCTGCATTGCTATTATATTTTCCTGTTTTAGCCCAATATCAATGCATTTTTGAATGGAATCGACTGAAGGAAGTATTCTTGCAAATAATTTTGAGGAATCGATTTTTTCAATCACCGGTTTTAATGTTGAGACCCCTGCAAGGTGCATAACTTTGCCTTTAGTTAGTTCCTCTGCTTTTAATGCAGCTTCCTCAAATGATGATACCTCATGAATGAGATGGTTTTCCTTAAAGTTTTCTTCTGGTCTTTCAAACCTTAAATATTTGATCTCAGTTATCTTTGAAGATTTTATAGCATTATGAGTTGCAATTGCAGCAAATGGGTGGGTAGCATCTATTAAAATGTTTATATCATTTGTTTTAATTACTTCAACAAGTTCTTCCAGGGTAAGCCCTTTAGAAATTACTTTATCTGCACCAGCTGCTTTTGCAATGTCTGCACCATAAGATGTAGTGGTTGTGGCAAGTATGTTGAATTTTTTGGCACTGCTTAACCTTTTTATGATATTTGCAGCATCTTTAGTACCTGCCATTACCATTATATTCATTTCATAAACCTCTCAACTAGCCAGTCGCTTATAAAGATCAAGCTGGCAACTATTATAATTGCAACCCAGTCAATTATTGACAGCGCAGTTGTTCTAAATACGCCCTGTAGGAATGGAACATATATAACGGCTAGCTGCAGTAAGAATGACAGTCCAATCGCTACAACAAGGAATTTATTTGAGAAGTTTGAAAACTTCGCTGCCCTACAGTTAAACACGTTGAAGATTTGAAACATGACAAACACTGTAAATGCTATGGTTGTAGCTTTTAAAGTACCTGCTCCGTTTGTAAGTTCTAGATAATAGAGTACTAAGGTTCCCACAGTCATTACTACTCCTGCAATGGCTATTTTGATTAAATTCTTCCGAGGTATTATCTCTTCTTTTAGGGGAGCACGTTCCATAACATTCTTTTCAGGAGGCTCAACTCCAAGAGACTGTGCTGGTGGCCCGTCCATGATGATGTTTATCCATAAAACCTGGATTGGGTTAAATGGTACTGGAAGGCTCAGGATCGATGCGGAGGTAATGGTGAGTATAGCGCCTATGTTGGTTGAAAGCTGGAACCTGACGAATCTCCTGATGTTATCAAATATTATACGTCCTTCTTTAACTGCTTTAACAATGGTGGCAAAGTTATCGTCCTGTAAAAGCATATCTGCTGACTCTTTAGCAACATCTGTACCGCTTCCCATGGCAACTCCAATAGCTGCCCTTTTAAGAGCCGGAGCATCGTTTACACCGTCTCCAGTCATTGATGTGATATTGCCTTTTTCTTTAAGGGCTTCTACAATTCTGACCTTTTGTTCGGGGAAAACTCTTGCATAAACCTGAATATCATCAACCATGTCTTTGAATTCAGTATCGCTGAGTTTATCAAGTTCGGAACCTGTAAGAACTTTACCCTTTGTAAGAATTCCAATTTCTTTCCCTATGGCTGCAGCAGTATCTTCATGGTCCCCAGTTATCATTACAACTCTAATCCCTGCTCTCATACATGTTGCAACAGCTTCTTTAGCTTCCTGTCTTGGTGGATCCATCATTCCAACCATACCAACGAAAACAAGGTTTTCTTCTAATTTATCCTTATCAACACTATCCAGATCTTGTTCTTCAGGTGTTAGTTTTTTGTATGCAAGAGCTAGAACACGAAGGGCCTTACCTGTCATGTCCTTTAGATCATTTAATATGATTTCTTTATCTTGTTTAGCAAGTTTTTGAGCCATTGCATCCTTTTCAATCCACATACATCTATCTAAAACAATTTCAGGAGCTCCTTTAACCAGGACGTAATTAGTTCCATTGAAATCATTTACTGTTGTCATCCTCTTTCTAACGCTGTCAAGTGGAATTTCAAGCAGTCTGGGATGTATTTTTTCAAGTTCTGACCTTTTATACCCATTTTCTTCAGCATAAGCTAATATGGCCCCATCGGTAGGGTCGCCTATGAGCTTGCCTTCATTTAAAACTGCATTGTTACATAATGCAGAAATTTCAAAGGCTTTCTCAGGAGCAGTTATGCGGGTTTCCCTTACAGTCATCTTATTTTTGGTAAGTGTACCTGTTTTATCGGTACATATAACATTACATGACCCTAAAGTTTCAACTGCGAGAAGTTTTCTAACAATGGCTTTGCTTTTTGCCATTCTCTGCATTCCAAGAGCAAGTGTAAGTGTTAAAATCGCAGGAAGGCCCTCTGGAACAGCTGCAACTGCTAATGAAATAGCGGTTAAAAATGTATCAATTATTGGGAGTCCCTGCAGGTACTGTAAAACAAATACCACTGAACAGACAACCAGTGCGAGAATTCCCAGGTTTCTTCCGAGGCGTCCTATTTTTTGATGTAATGGGGTATCCTCTTCTTCTTCCTGTATTAATTCTGCTATTTTCCCTATAGAAGTGTCCATACCTACTGCTACTACAACACCTTTTCCCCGACCTAAGGATACATCAGTATCCATAAAGACCAGATTATCTGTTTCTTCTTCACCATCAACGATTTCAGAGTGTTTTTTAGCTGGAAGTGATTCTCCAGTAAGTGATGATTCGTCTACCCTTAAATCAAAACTTTTTATTAGTCTTAAATCTGCAGGAATATTGTCTCCTTCTTCTATAACAACAATATCTCCCTGTGTTAAGTTTTTGGCAGGTATCTTCTGCTTTTTCCCGTCCCTGATAACAACTGCTTCATTAGAAATAAGACCTTTAAGCTTTTCCATAGCTTTTTCTGCCCTATATTCCTGTATAAATCCAACAACAGCATTTATTACAACAACAATCAGGATAACAATTGCATCAATTGCATCCCCTACATAATATGCCGCTATAGCGGCAAATATAAGTATAATTATAAGTATTTCTTTAAACTGCCCTAAAAAAAGACGTATTGGGCCAGGTTTCTCCTTTTCGACTAGTTCATTCAGTCCAAATTTAAGGTTACGATTTTTAGCTTCTGCTTCGCTTAAACCTTTATTTGCATCTGAGTCGAGTGTCTCCAACGTTTCTTCTACACTTAACTTTTGCCATTTCATTGTAACACATCTTTTAATACAAATAATATATATTAACTTAATTTATTTTTGATAGTTCGTAAAAATTAGTTTTAAGACATTTAAGGTTATATTATGGTTCAAATTTTATATTTTTTATAACTATTCCTTCAATCTTTATAGTAATTAACCCAATATATAATTAATTAAATTCTGGTCAAGGATTATGAGTATGTAACTGACATGAGCGTTAATTTAAAAAAGTCTGATTTAGATGTATATGTCATGTAAAAATTATTTTTAACTTTAAATCCATTAAAATCAGTTTAAAGAGTTATTAGTTTAAAATGAATAGTAAATAAATGAAATTTCATTTTAGAGTGAATGACTCAATATTTTTGATATTATTAAGATAATTTGTTCAAGTGTTTTCAATCTCAAAAAAATCTCCGATTTTTTGAGAGTTTTCTTCAAAAAATGTAAATTTATTACTTAAAATTTATAAGTTTAAAAAGTTACGTCATTCACCCGGAAATAATGAATCACTATTAAATTATTTGGAATACCTGTAAAAAGTTGCCCTTTTATAATTTACAAGTTTCATTTTGTCTGCAGGTATTGAGTCAGTAGAGAAAGGTTTTATTATAAGATCTGCACCAGTTTTTTCTGCAACAATCATAAGATGGGGCATCAATTCTGGTTGGGGCCTTATAGAATAAATAAGAGATGATCCACTATATACTTTTAAGTCAGGATTACAAATATCATCTTTAATTATTTTGCCATGAGAAGGTTTAATATCTGTCATGACAATAGATGAACTGAGGTTTTCTTCCAGAATCGAGGCGACTTTATGGAACTTTCCAGCACCTACCTCGACTATCTTCTCTGCGTTACTATAATTATTGACTATATATTGAGCAAAATCTTTCCACATTTCTACCACGGAGATATTCATGATAATAAGAGAATTTAAACGTCCAGATGTTAAAAGGATCCTGGAAATTGAAATGGAGTCCTTTAAGGATCCTTATCCAGCAAGTATCATTATAGATATTTATAATTTAGGGGCAGGATTTTTAGTTGCCCAACAAGATAATATTGTTGTAGGATATATTATATTTTGGATCAGATATGAAGATGAAGGCCATATAATTTCAATTGCAGTGGATAAAAATTACAGAAGAAAAGGCGTAGGAGCCGAGCTTGTAAACTATGCTGTAGATATCTTCAAAAAATGTAATGTAAGGGAAATTAAATTAGAAGTTAGAGTTGGAAATGCAGGGGCAAGAAAATTCTACACTAAATTAGGTTTTAAGGAAAGTAAGATCTGTGAAGGTTACTATGAAGATGGTGAAGATGCCGTAATCATGAAAAAACTTACGGAATAATTTTTGATATTTGATTCTCGAAAACTACAAAAACTATAATAATAGAAGATCAAATGTCATAAAGATAATTACTAAATAAAGTTCAATTTTTTGATTAATATTAATTTAAGCTATTAAACTAATTCACGATTATACGGTGATTAAATGGTAAGGGAAGCAAAATTAGCTTTAGAAGACGGAACAATATTTAAAGGAGAAAGCTTTGGTTTTGAGACTACAAAGACTGGAGAAGTAGTTTTTGCTACAGGAATGACAGGATATGTAGAGTCACTTACAGATCCATCATATAAAGGTCAAATATTAATGAACACTTATCCTCTTCAGGGAAATTATGGAATATCTGAAGAATGGTTTCAATCAAATGGAATAAAGGCAGAAGGATTTATAGTAAGGGATGAAAGTCAACATCCATCACACAGTCACTCTCAAAAAAGTCTTTCAGAATTTTTAAGTGACTATGAAATTCCAGGAATAAGCGGAGTTGACACAAGGGCACTTACAATAAAGATCAGAGAACACGGAACCATGAAGGGGGCACTTACAACTGAAGACTTAGATGATGATGAACTGCTGAATATTGCAAAGCATCAACCAGATATAGAAGAAATAGACCTTGTAGATCAAGTTTGTGTAGATAAGCCCGTAATTTATGGGGAAGATTTCAAAAGAAGAGTAGCTATTGTTGACTGTGGAATAAAAAATAACAGTATAAATGCATTGCTCAAAAGAGAAACTGGTGTGGTTGTTTTACCTTATAAAACTAATTATAAAGAAGTTCTTGATTACGGACCTGATGGAATACTTGTATCAAGCGGCCCTGGAGACCCCACAAGGGTAAAAGAAGCCATAGAAAATGTAAGGAAACTATCTGAAAGACTCCCTGTTTTTGGAATATGTCTCGGACAGCAGATAATAGGACTTGCATTCGGGGCTAAGATATACAAGATGAAATTTGGTCACAGGGGAATAAATCAACCAATAATGGATCTGAGGACTGATAAAGTTTCTATAACTTCTCAAAATCATGGATTTACCATTGATCCTGAATCAATTGGAGAAACTCCTCTTAAGATGACTCAGGTGAATCTGAACGATGGTACACCTGAAGGAATTGAACATGAGGAACTTCCAGTTTCAAGTGTACAGTACCATCCCGAAGCAGGTCCTGGACCTCACGATACAGATTATACATTTGATAGGTTCGTTAAGACAATAAAGGAATATTAATAAAATTATCATTGGGAGTACTTTAGGAGAGGAAAGACTGCCAAATTGAAAAATATTTAATAAAGATAAAAACATAGTTCAATGGATTTAACTCACAAAATAATAAGTTACAAAATAACGGGGATAAAGATGCCGAAGGATCATGACATAAAAAAAGTTCTTATCATTGGA
>JAEZKE010000152.1 GCA_023436175.1 Methanobacteriota archaeon | reverse complement strand
TTTCTGTAACTTCTTCAACCGAAAAAGGCATTCCATTATACTTCAATGATTTTTCATCAATTTCAAAACCAGTTTCCATTTTTATGAGATTTGCAAACTGTGCCTGGGCATTATTTTCAAAAATAATCGTCTTTTTAGCTTTTTCAAGATAATTTTTAGTTTCCCTGTGTAGAGGATAAACCTGTTTAAAATATAGGAATGCGATGTTGTCGTTTTTGAGGTTATCCGACGCTTCTTTTATGGCGCCGTATGTAGAGCCCCAACCTATAACAAGAACATCATAATCTGAAGGCCCTATAAGTTCTGGAGGAATTATATCCTCTTGAATTCCTTTAAGTTTTTTATATAGACGTTTTTCTACCATTCTTGTCCTTAAATTAAGGTCTTCTGTTATGTGCCCTTCTTCATCATGTTCATCTGAATCAACAACTACAAGACCATCCCCATATCCTGGAACTCCTCGTGGAGATATTCCATCTTCAGTTATTTCAAATCTTTTGTAGTTTTCATTTGTTTTAGTAATATATTTCTCGAATTTTACTTCATCCAGGTCAAGGTCAGGTAAATTGTAGTAGACATCTGCAAAATACTGGTCTGAAAGTATAAAAACAGGAATTTGATATTTATCTGCGAGGTTAAATGCATGATATGATAAATAAAACGCATCTTCAAATTTTCCAGGGGCAAAAATTGCTCTTGGAGTTTCACCTGGAGAAGAATAAAGGGCCATTGTAAGATCTTCCTGTGAAGTTCTCGTAGGTAGTCCAACTGCAGGACCTGGACGCTGCCCAATATATATCACTATTGGGGTTTCAATCATTCCGGATAATCCTACTGCTTCACTCATGAGTGCAAATCCACTTCCTGAAGTAGCTACAACTGATCTTGCACCGGCATAAGAGGCTCCTAAGCCCATATTTATTGCAGCTATTTCATCTTCTGCCTGTTCAAAGATCATGCCAAATTCTGCGGAATTTCCGGCAATGAATGTTTGAAGGGGAGTGGAAGGTGTCATGGGATATGAAGACATGAATTTACAGCCCCCTGCAATACAGCCAAAACCTACCACTTCGGTACCGTTTAGCAGAAGCTCATCTCGTATTTGAGGGTCTTTTTTAATTTTAATATTGAATTTTCCGGATTGTATAAGGTCTTCTCCAACTTTATAACCTTCTTCACCAGCTTTAAGGTCGCCTTCAAGTATTTTTTCACCTTTTCTTCCAAACATGGCAGTTATACATTCATCAAATATCTGAGAATCGATATTCAAAATTCTTGAAAGTGCGCCGGCAGCAATAATATTTGCAAATATAGGTCCTCCAATATCTTTAGCAGTTTTTAAAAATGGAATTTTTATCAGGGAAGACATCTCTATATCTTTTAAAGTGTCTTCATCTCCAATTATGATGGTATCATCAGATATTCTATCTTTAAGGTGATCTATGGCGCCTCTGCTGATTGCAATTAGGATATCTATCCTGTTAACATAAGTCATTACTCTGTTTGAGGATACCCTTATTTCAGTGGAGTTTTCTCCACCTCGTATTCGTGACATGTATTCCTTTGATGAGAAAACATTGTATCCTCCGAGTTTGACTGCCTGTACAAGTATTTCTTCGACAGTTTGTATTCCCTGTCCTGCCTCACCACACAGGACTATAGAAACATCTTCTTTTAAAGGTTCAGACATGGTTTATCACCACTTAAATAATAAGATTCCAGTAATCTATCGTAAATATATATTGGTTAAATTTTACTTAAGTTTTGGCATTTACCTTATCTGTAATATATATCCATTAATAATCTAAAAACAGCAGCTTAAAGTAGGGTACTTGAACTTTGATTTTATAAAATAAATTTAAAAAGAAAAAAAGAATTAAATTTTAACTTAGATTATCTCTGGCCCACTTTGCTCCAGCTTCAAGTATTTCCAGATTAACTGGAATCAATTTTGGCTTTTTAGAGAAAGTATGTTTTATGGCATCTTTGAATACTTCCTCTGGAAGTTCTGTGCACCCAAGAGCCATTAATACTCCAAGTAAAACAGTGTTACCTGCTCTTTTAACTCCATGTTCCTTTGCAATCTTAAATGCGGGAACTGAGATTGATTCAACACCTTCAGGACCTTTAAATTCTCCTATAGATGAATCATAAATAATTAATCCGCCTTCTTTTACTTCGTCTATGAATTCTTCAAGTGAAGGTTTGTTTAGAGCTACAAGAACATCAACATCGTTAACCACAGGAGAACCTATTACTTCACCTGAGATAATCACTGCACAGTTGGATGATCCTCCCCTTTGTTCAGGTCCGTAGGCAGGATAATATGATACATAGTGCTGTGCTTTCATCCCTGCTTCTGCAAGAGTTAAACCCATACTTAAAACACCTTGACCACCGAATCCTGCAATTTTAACCCTTTTTTCTCCAAAATTGGGATTATTTATGGCAGCTCCTGTACTTTCACTTGATATATTAAAGAGTTTATCGAGTGATTCCTTTGAGAAGTCACTTTTACCCCTGCAAAGAGGATCTACTTCACGTGTTCTATCTCTAAATCTTTTAAGGGGAAACTCTTTCTCCATCTCTTCATTGATGAACTTTTCAGCGCCAAGAGCATCTTGTCTGAGGTTTGTTGGACACGGTGAGAGAAATTCAACAAATGCATATCCTTTATTATCTCTCTGTATCTTAAGCGCCTTTTTTACAGCTGTTTTCGCCTTTCTTATGTGTTTAACATCTGAAAGTGAAACTCTTTCAATAAATACTGGAGCCTGGAGGTTATCTAACAGTTCACACATATGGAGCGGGTATCCTGCAAACCTTGGATCTCTTCCATTAGGACAGGTTACAGTGACCTCTCCAATAAGGGTGGTAGGTGCCATCTGTCCCCCGGTCATACCATAAACAGTGTTGTTTACAAAGAAGACTGCAAGTTTTTCGCCACGGTTTGCAGCTTGAATTGTTTCATTAAGCCCAATTGAGGCTAAATCTCCATCGCCTTGATAAAGCATTGCAATTGCATTATCTTCTGCCCTTGTAATTCCTGTTGCAACTGCTGGAGCTCTTCCATGAGCTACCTGTACATTTCCGCAGTCAAAGTAATAATAAGCAAATACTGCACAGCCTACTGGGCTTATAAGTACGGCTCTATCTGCTATTTCGAGCTCGTCTATAGCTTCTCCAATGAGTTTGTGTAAAATTCCATGACCGCATCCTGGACAGTAATGTGTTGCTGTGGGTGCACTTCCCCCTTTTCTCTCAAATGTATCGAGGATTGATTCGGGCTTTTTAATGATTTTTTTAGCATTTTCCATTCTATTCACCTCCAAAAATATTTTCAATATTTTTGTCGTACTCAAACACTGTCAAAATTCTCTGAATTTTGACGCCCCGAAACAAGGTTTCGAGGGCTTCGTGTTTGGTACATCGAAAATTTGCAATTTTCGAATGTTCAGGAAATTTCATTTTCTTCAACCCCAGCAACTTCTTTTATTTTATCTAAAACATCATTGGGCTCTATTATGTTCCCGCCCATTCTGTTTACAAGTTCTACATCTTTGCATTCAATTGCCATTTTAATATCTTCACGCATCTGTCCGTTGCTCATTTCTACAGATATGAATTTAGGATTCTTGGAATCGGCGATCTTTTTAAGTTCCTTTTCAGGGAACGGGAACAGAGTTTTTGGCCTGAAAAGCCCTGCTTTTATTCCTTCCTTCCTTGCAGCTTCCACAGCAGATCTTGATATTCTGCTGCTTATTCCATAGGATACAAGGACTATTTCAGCATCATCTATCAGGTACTCCTCGTATTTAACTTCATTTTCTTGTATTTCTTCATACTTTTCCTGTATTTTGTAGTTAAATTCCTCTAACTGGTCAAAATCAAGAAATATGGATGTAACAAGATTACCTTTTGTTTCAGCATTTCCACATACTGCCCATGATGTATCAATTTTTGGTTCAACTGCTTCTTCTGGAAAAGTAAGTGGTTCTACCATCTGACCGAGAACTGCATCGGCTATGATTATAACTGGATTTCTCCATTTTTCTGCAATTTCAAAGGCTTTCATGGTAAAATCGCACATTTCCTGGACAGAATTCGGTGCTAAAACTATGTTTTTATAGTTACCATGACCTCCACCTTTTACAAGCTGATTATAGTCCCCCTGTTCTGGTCCAATATTTCCGAGTCCAGGGCCGGCTCTCATAACATCTACGATAACGCAAGGCAGTTCTGCTCCTGCTAAAAATGATATTCCCTCTTGTTTTAAGCTCATACCTGGCCCTGAAGATGCCCCCATAACTCTGTGGCCTGCTGCAGCTCCGCCGTAGACCATGTTTATGGCTGCTTCTTCTGATTCTGCCTGTACAAATTTCCTTCCTACAGCTGGGAAATATTTAGAAGCTTCATGAAGAATTTCACTTGCAGGCGTGATTGGGTATCCAAAGTAACAGTCACAGCCTGCATACATGGCTCCTATTATAACTGCTGTGTTTCCTTTTATAAGTTGAGTTGCCATGTTTATTCCTCCTTTTTTTCAGTTTTTTTTGGAATGTGAACTTCAATAGCTAAAGGTTCGGGACAGGTATAATAACAATCTCCACATCCAGTACACCCTTCGCCCTCATAAACTACGTAGCGGTATCCTCTTTTATTTACCTCATCACTCATCTTTAGAGCATTTCTTCTGCATGTTAAAATACATCTTTCGCATGCTTTGCACTCTAAAGTGTTGATTACAGGGTAAGGTTCTTCTCTTGATTTAGACATAATACATCCTTCTAAGTTAGTTAATTAGTTAAATATCTTAAAAAACCCTCTAAACTGTTTAAAGTTTAAACAGGAGTGTTCTAAAATTAAAAAAATAATTAATGAATTTCAATTTAATTATTCGTGATCTTTATTTCGTATTTCAACCCTTCTTATTTTCCCGCTTATTGTTTTAGGAAGTTCATCCATAAATTCAATAACACGGGGATATTTATAAGGTGCTGTTACCTTTTTAACATGATTTTGAATCTCTTTTTTTAATTCTTCTGAAGGTTCATAATCTTTGGTAAGTACGATTGTTGCTTTTACCACCTGTCCTCTCACAGGATCTGGGAATCCAGTTATGGCACATTCTAATACTGAAGGGTGTGATATAACAGCACTTTCCACTTCGAATGGGCCAATTCTGTAACCTGAACTTTTAATTATGTCGTCTGTTCTTCCAACAAACCATAAATAACCGTCTTCATCCATCCATGCAGTATCTCCTGTGTGATAGCATCCATCATGCCATGCTTCTTTTGTTTTTTGAGGGTTATGATAGTAACCTCCAAATAACCCTATTGGCTTTTTACTACCCGTTCGGATGACGATTTCACCTTCTTCACCAATATCGGCTGGTTTATTATCTTTATCTACAATCATAATGTCGTAAATTGGTGATGGTTTTCCCATTGAACCTGGTTTTGGTTTAATCCATGGGAAATTAGCGATGGATACAACAGTTTCTGTCTGGCCAAATCCTTCCCTTAAGGTTAAACCTGTAAATTCGTAGAATCTATTATAAACTTCTGGATTTAGAGGCTCTCCTGCTGTTACTGCATATTCCAGGGTTGAAAAATCATATTTTGACATATCTTCTTTTATCATGAACCTGTAAATGGTTGGTGGGGCGCAATAAGTTGTGACTCCATAATTTGAGGCTTTTTCTAGCATATGTGCAGCATCAAACCGGTCATAATCGTATACAAATACTGCACTGCCTGATATCCACTGCCCGTATAATTGGCCCCAGACGGCCTTTCCCCAGCCAGTATCAGCAACTGTATAGTGAAGTCCGTCTTCTACTACATTTTGCCAGTATTTTGCAGTGACTATATGTGCTAAAGGGTAAGTAAAATCATGTTTAACCATTTTTGGTAGGCCTACTGTCCCTGATGAGAAATAAATTAGAGATATGTCATCGTTCATCGTATTTTCATTACCAGTGGGGCGGTTGAAGTCAAGAGGAGTTTCTTCAATTTCTTTCCTGAAATTTAACCATCCTTCTCTATCTTCATTTCCAACTATAACTTTTATAATCTCTGTATCATTCAATTCATTGTCTGCTTCGTCAAAATATTCAGGAACTCCATCTTCAGCAATGCATACTACCATTTTAAGTCCTGCACTTTCTATTCTGTATACGATATCTTCAGCTCTGAGCATGTGAGTTGCAGGAATGGCTATTGCCCCTATTTTGTGAAGGCCAAGAATACAGAACCAGAATTCATAGCGTGCTTTAAGTGTAAGCATTACAGTATCGCCTTTTTTAATTCCACATTTTGTGAAGAAATTGGCAGCTTTATCACTGTAATATTTCATATCTGCAAAGGTGAAAACCTGTTCATCACCTTTATCATTACACCATACCATTGCAATTTTATCTGGAATATTTTCTGCATATTCATCAACAACATCATAGGCAAAATTGAAGTTATCGGGGACATTTATCTTAAAATTCTCTTTAAAATCTTCATAAGAGTCAAATTCAACTTTCTGAACAAATTTATTTAATAAGGAAGACATATTTTTACCTCTTTTTCACTGGTTTACATTACTATAGCAAGGAACTTAGCGGGTTTATCGTTTAATGCTTCCATAGCATGTTCATATGAGGAGTCAAAAAATATTGAATCTCCTTCCTCAAGGATGAGTTCATTATTGTGAATGTATAACTTGAGAGTTCCTTCAAGAACATAATCAAATTCCTGCCCGGGATGTGAATTTTTGGAAGGTTCTTTTTCCATATCCTTTGGATCAACAGTAACGATAAATGGTTCGGCTTTTTTATGAATAAATTTTTCAGCAAGGTTCTCATATTTGTACTGTTTGCTTCTTTCTACTGCAGTTCCTTTACCTTTCCTTGTAACAGTAAAGATATGCATTCTGGTTTCTTCACCGGTAAGCAGTAGGCCCATGTCAACACCTAATTTTTGTGCTATTTCATATAGAATACTTGCAGGAATATCTGAAATTCCATTTTCATATTCTTTGTACTTTTCAACATCAATTTTTAGGTATTCTGCCATTTCTTCGGTACTTATTTCTGATAAATCCCTAAGTTCGAATATGCGTGATCCTATTTCTTTTGTTTTCTCGTTCATGCTGACACCATCTCTTTTTGAAACTTTGAACCTTAATCTTTAACGTGTTCAATTTGAATTGTGATATTTTCAAAGTAACTTAAAATTGAGAATGATAAAAATTCAGGTATAACTATTATATTATATAATGATTATTAATGACAATTTATGATTACTGATATTTATAAATGACGTTTACAGAGTTTTGATTTTGACTATAAAAAAATTTTCAATTTTTGTGGAGCAAACCTCCAATTTTTGAAAGCCTGCAAAATGAAGTTCTGCGACAGCAAAAACATAGTTTTTACCTGTTTTGATTTTCAAGTGAAAAAAAAAGAAACATATGCTTGCCAGAAAGGCAATTTAGCATATGTATTATATACAATTATTTTACAACGTTCCAACTTTTAATAACACTGGAAATATTAAAAGCTTATGCTTCCGGTATACCCATAGTTGTATTTAAAAAGCACAATTCCAGAAGCTCCACCATTTTTGGCTGAATTAACGTCCGTCTGCATTTCAGAAGCGCTCAAAGCCCTTAAATTATCATCGCCACAATATGTTGTCAAACCTGCATAAATTGGGCAGATACTCTGTTGGACTATATAACTTATTGTTGATGTTATCCAGGAAGTAGACTGTCCATAGTTGCCTTTGTATGCCATAGGACATAAGTAATTGCAGTATTTACTCATTAAGCTGTAATCTTGGCCGTAATAATCATCATTTATAGATCCTTCAGCCATCACAGCACATGAAAGAATTTTGTCACCAATTACATTATCGACTTTTGACACGAAATCAGCGACTATTTCTGATGCATTGTTGTATTTATAAGCTGTTCCGGGATACCGGACATAATCAAGGTGTATTCCATCTACATTATAATTAGTTGTAATGCTTTTAATTTGTGAAATTAAACTTGATTGATAAGTTGAACTTAAAGGATTTACCCAGCCTTCTTCGTTTTTAAAACATATAATCCAAGCATGTACTCGTATTGACTGTTTATGCAGTAGTGTTATTGCATTTTGCAGCTCTGATAAATGATAATTTCCATTTACATCTCTTGTGCAAACATAAATGTCTGTTATGTGTTTGCTTTTAAGTGCCTGTGCTTTTGCAGTTGTAAGTTGTTTTGCTTCAGCACTGAACATCCAATATCCTATTACTTTTGAATTTGATGATACAGTTGTGAACCTGCTTGTGTATAACGACATGTTATTACCTGATAAGTCTGTTACACTCCCTGTATGGATGATTAAGGTGTACATATTTCTAGTGGTTAAGTTACTGATTGGTGTTATTGTTAATACATTGCTACTTATTGAAGTGTTTATGGGCACTGTTTTTCCGCCACAGATTAGTTCTATCCATCCAGTTCCATTTTTTATAGACTCGCTGAAAGTAACTTTTATTATTTTGTCAACCGCTACATTCTCTGTGTTATTTGAGGGATATGTGGTTTTAACTGTTGGTGCTGTTCCGTCTGTTGTGAATGTGCTTGTGGTGAGTGACACATTGTTGCCGGATAAGTCTGTTAGACTACCAGTATGAATAATCAAAGTGTATTTAGTTCCAGGTGTTAAATTGCTGGTGGGTTTTATTGTTAACACGTTACCGTTAATGCTTTTTGTAAATGGTACTGCTTTTCCATTACTGTTTTTTAATTCTATCCATCCACTTCCATTTTTAATTGACTCGCTAAATGTAACTTTGATCACTTTGTTAACTGCTACGTTTGCTGCTTTATTTGCGGGATCGATGCTTTTAACTGTTGGTGCTGTTCCATCTGTTGTGAATGTGCTTATGGTGAGTGACACATTGTTACAGGATAAGTCTGTTAAACTACCAGTGTGGATAATTAGTGTGTATAATGTTCCTTTGGTTAAGTTACTGGTTGGTGTTATTGTTAGTATATTCCCGTTAATGGATTTGGTGAATGCTACTGCTTTTCCATTACTGTCTTTTAATTCAATCCAGT
>JAEZKE010000096.1 GCA_023436175.1 Methanobacteriota archaeon | reverse complement strand
ACAACTGCTACATTATCGTTAATTTCTACTATTTGTGCTGGTGCTGCGATACACATTGAAAATCTCCTCTTATTTAATTTTTGATTGTAAAATATGGTTATTTTTATAAATTTGATCTTATACTATATAAATAAATTTTTTAATCAATTTTAATATGTACTCATAACATATAAAAATATGCTTGGGAATTTAAAAAAACATTTCAAGTGGAAATGCAATGAACAAATCTGTATGCGGTGATTGTAACTAAAATAGGTAACGTTACATATAAAAAAAACTATTTTAAACTATCACATTTGCTATGATTTTAACAGGTAATTAAAGTTCTCAGGTGGAGGAATCTTTATGGATATTGTAGTTATTGGAGGAGGACCCGCAGGTAGAACTGCAGCGATTGAAGTATCAAGCATTGGAGAAAATGTAATTCTTGTTGAAAGAGATAAAATTGGAGGTACATGCCTTAATGAAGGATGTGTTATGGTTACAGGATTAAATGACGTTGCAAAATTCATAAATGATGCAAAAAATTTTAAAAATTTAGGCTTAATCGATTATGAGTACGGGTTCCATTTTAATAAAATTATAGAGGGTATCAAAGAAACGGTAGCTAAAATAAGACATATTCTTGAAACAGAAACCAGAGATGCTGGTGTGGAAATTAGAAGAGGTAATGCAAGCCTTGAGGATAACAAAGTTATTTTAGATAATAAAGAAATTGAATATGATAAATTGATAATGGCAACAGGTGTAAGGCCTTTTATTCCTCAAATAGAAGGATTTGAAAATGCCATAACCTATAAAGACATATTAAATTTAACAGAACTTCCAGAAGAATTGATTATTATTGGAAGTGGGGTTATTGCAGCAGAGTTTGCCAATGTATTTTCTGGATTCGGTACTAAAGTAAATGTTTTATGCAGAAATAATTTCCTGAAAATGCTCGATGAAGACATTAAAAGATATGTCACCAGAGATCTTATTCCTGATGTTACCATACATGAAAATTTAAGTGTAAACAGTATTCATAAAGACGGTATTTCTACTGGTAATGGAGAAATGAATGGACTTGTGCTTTTTGCAACAGGTATGGTTCCAAATTCTGAGATAGTATCTAATATTGTAGATTTAGGCGAGAGAAACAATATAGTTGTAAATAAAAGAATGCAGACAAGTCATGAAGATATATATGCTGCTGGAGATGTAACTGGTGGAATAGGTACAACACCAGTTGCAAGGGCAGAAGGGGTTACAGCAGCAAGAAATGCCTGCGGGATCTTTAAAGAAATGGATTACCGGTTTATACCAAGTGCAATTTCCCTGCAGCAGGATGTAGCATTTATAAATGCTGAAAATAAAAAGAACGGTATTAATGGACATATGAAAGGTTCTGCAGGCCCCGGATCTTTTTGGAGAGTGCATGACGGCAAAACAGGATTTACAAAGATGAATGTCAGCGAAGATGGAGATATAAATGAAATATTTTCAATTTCACCGTCATCACGTACAAGCATGGCCTACATGTCTAAGCTGTTAAGGGAAGGGCAAAAAGTAGATGATTTTGATGATTTTATGGAAGTACACCCTTCTACAGATGCAATATACAAGCTGCTCAGATTTTTTGCAAGATTTGAATAAAATTAAAAAAAGGAAATTAATGAACCCTTCGGAACCTGTTCATGAATTTAAACAGGAAGAATGCAGCTATAGCCAGTATAATAAGCACTACCACTACGATTGCCACCATTCCAAAGATCCCAAGGAGTCCTAATTTTCCAAGAAAACCTATCTTTCCGAGGCCGCCCATTTTCGAGGCGCCGCCTAATTTCCACATTACAGTGTTGAGCATTAAATTTACCATGTATAAATCACCTTTTAAGTTTTAATTGAAATGATTGAATTTAATTTTTTTTGCTTTAAAATCAGATGATTTTAAACTCAAAAAATTTCATTTTTTTATTGTTTTAGAGAATTAGTAGTAATTTTATATATAGTGTGTTATTTTTAAGGATAACTTTTATTTATAAATATAAACTACGTATCATTTACTAAATCTATCTTTTTATTAATTCTATTTTTTATATAGCACTAAAATACCCCAAATAAACAAGATTATCTTGGTATTTGTTAAAATTGGCCGATTTTTCAAAATAATTTAAAATTATTTTTTATATTTAATTTTACGCGCTGTTTTTTAATTATTCTAATTCAATACCCATATATTGTGACGCCCATTCCATAATGGACTTTAAGATGGGAATCAATTCTATTCCCCTTTTTGTTAATGAATATTCTACTCTGGGAGGGACTTCAGGGTATACTGCTCTTTTTATAATTTTATTCTCTTCAAGGTCTCGCAGGTGTTTGGTAATTGTTTTTGGATTAACATTATACATCTTTTTTTGAAGTTCAGTAAACCTTAATTTCTGATCACGGAGATGCCAGATGATTAGGAGGTTCCATTTGTTCCCTATAATCCCCATTGCATCTACTAGTTTGCATCTATTCTCTTTTTTATATTTCATATTAATCTACTCATTACTTACTTCTAGGAAATAATGTTACTTTTATCCTACTGGTATATATAAATAACTTATGGCGTAAAAGTAGGAAATAGAAAGATTTGAGAGGTTGATTATGTCAAAAGTTAAAACTAAATTGCTTCCATTTCCAGTCCCTGTTTGTATAGCAAGTTCAATCATTGAAGGAAAGGTTAATTTTGCCACTTATGGATGTTTTGGACTTTTATCACCTCGACCTTTATATGTTTATATCGGTTCACTTGAGTCACGTTATACAAATATTGGGATCAAAGAAAATGGATATTTCGGTGTTAATATACCTTCAGTGGATCAAATGAAGAAAACAGATTATGTTGGGCTTGTTTCAGGTCGTGATACTGATAAATCGAACGTTTTCAGTGTATTTTATGGTGAAGTAGATAAGGCACCATTAATTGAAGATTGTCCTGTAAATATGCTTTGTAAACTTATAGAAACAGTTGATCTCCATGGCCGGGATATTTTCATAGGTGAAGTTATTGAGACCTATGTAAACGAAGAATGCATAACCAATGAAAAATTAGATTTTGAGAAAATAAATCCATTATTATTCACTTCTGCTAATGCATCCTACTGGAAATTAGGGGATAAGGTTGGTTTGCCCTATAAAGAAGGAAAATCTCTAATAAAACAATAAGTTTCACAATTTATAGTTTAAAAATTAATTAAGGCGTTTTAAATGAAGATTATGAGAGAATTTATCGATGGTGATGGTTTTAAGGTACTTGTGTGACTATTACTCCTCAAGATCCAAAAGGAGCTGTTGTTGTGGTTCATGGTTATGGTGGTACTAAAGAAAAGACATTAGGTTTGGCCTGGAGTATAGCTGAGAAAGGATTTATAACTGGCTGTATAGATCTTCGTGGTCATGGCGAGCACTCATTTGACTTGGACTGTAATATCTTATCCGATGTTGAATCTGCTATTTCACATTTCAAAAACTATGGTAATGTAACTGTAGTTGGCCACTCTTTTGGGGGAAGGCTTGCACTTATAAGCAGCGCAGATTATGCTATAGGAATTTCACCTGCACTTGGTAGGAATTTTAGCAATGAGGTACAAAATAATATAAGAGAATCTATGGATTATTTAGTCCACAAATCTCCCAATATTAGCTTATTTAATATTTTAAATGAGGATGTTGATTTATTGAAGTTTGCTCCTGATAAAAAACTCCTAATTTATGGTACACGTGATTTGCCTGAGATTATATTTGAATGTGAAGATTTAAAATCCAAGAATTTAGATGTCATAAAAATTGATGATGCACTGCATAGTGATATTTTTTACTTGAATCAACTTTCAAAGCCATCACTGACAAGTTAGAAACATGGTACACTGAATAATTCGGGGTATGAAATTATGGATAGAAATATTGAAGTTATGGCTAAAGTCAAAAGAAAAGAAATATTCCCTAAAGATTGTGAGAAAACATTTAAAATGGGTTCGGAGTTTGCAAAATCTAATGAAGAAGAGGTCTTTGATTATGGATATTAAATCTAAAACATATAAAGTGGGCGATGTTGAAGTCACCCGTATCAGCGAGTCAATTCTAGACAGCTTCACGTCTGCTTCACTCCTTCCTGACTGGAATTCATTAACTGATAGACAAAAAATGATATTATCCGGTTCGATGGAAGCGAAACCTGCTTTGTTAAGTACTCATACGTGGCTGGTTAAAACCAAAAAACATACAATACTGGTTGATACTGGGGCTGGAAATGATAAGAAACGTCCTTTTACACCTTACTTTGATCATCTCTATTTACCTTACCTTGAAAAGTTATCAAATGCAGGGATTAAACCAGGAGATGTTGACTATGTTTTAATGACGCATTTGCATGTAGACCACGTTGGATGGAACACACGACTGTCTAATGGGGAGTGGGTGCCAACTTTTCCCAACGCGAAATACATATTTTCTAAAGAGGAATATGAGTACTATAAAGATCCTGCCAACCACAACGATAGAAATAAAACAAGCGTTATTATCCAGAAAGATAGTATTTTACCGATTATTGAAGCTGGGCTTGCTGAGATGATCCATATTGATGGTAGTGAATTTATTGATGGATTATCATTTAAGCCTACTCCGGGGCACAGTATTAATCACTCGTCCATTACGCTTTCATCATGTGGAAAAAAAGCCTTATTTTCTGGAGATATTTTCCATACTCCTATCCAGGTCAGTTATCCCAAATTAAATTCAATATTTGATGTATTTACAGATCAAGCACGTTCTTCACGACTTTGGGGAGTTGAATATGCGCTAAAGCAGCATGCAATTGTATTCAGTTCCCATTTTCCTGAAAGCTCAGCAGGGTTAGTTGTACGCAGGGGTGAAAATTTTAAGTGGCAGTACATTTAATTCAAATATGAAAATTAGATATTAGGGTTTTTTTCGCGTGTTAAAATAGTTCATATTATAAATAGCGAATATAAGTCTGCTGATTTATTAGTTAAATTAATTGGTAACGGTTTTAAGGAAAATTTATATATAAAGCTTCTCAATTTTCAAATCCTCATTTAATCACTTTAAAAAAAATAAGGGAGTTAGACTCTGGCTAAAGATACTAGTGTAATAGTCTCAACAACTGCGGCCACAAACAGCATTATTAAAACCAGCACATATGACTTTAAGTTGTATATCCATGCTTTTTTCCATGCTTTAAACCTGCTTTCTTCCCCAAGGGATTTTGGTTTTACAAGGGCAAGGATAAGGTCAAGACTAGCTGTAAATGCAATAACATATGCTATTCCTTCAAGTATTAATGTTGGAATAACTGCTATTAAAAGCATTACTGCCTGAGGACTTGTAGGGGCATACACTAATCCCCACCTAATTGGTCTGTAAATGAATACCAGTGTTCCGAGGCCTATTACGTTTAGAAGTGTAAGTACTAAAAAGCTCCCTAAGATGCTGTTAAATGCGAAAATGGTCACAATTATTTTAATTACGTCACCTGCGCCAATAGCTTGCATTAATCCTGGTAATGCAGTAGTAAACTGGCTACTTACTGTCCCTGCAGTTCCAGTACTTACTGGGGGATATAGTAACCCTATTATCATTCCAATAATGAGTAAACCATAATAAATTGCAAAACAATATAAAAAACGTTTTTTGTAGCGCTCTACATAAAAATTATAGATATTTTTTATCCCATTTAACATAAAGATCACGCTTATACGTAGATGCCCATTTTAATATAAATTTTTGGTTAGAGGGAATTTCAGACTAAATTATATATCAGCAAATTAATAGTCTACTAAAAGAAAAAATAAGGATGTGAATAAATGATTAACTGGAAATCTTTAGGTTTTGGTATTGCTCTAGCAATAATAATTTATTATTTACTTGTATCTAGCGGTATGCTGTCATTGACTATTTTGGGCTTTATTATAGCACCATTAATCGGAGGATATATTCTCGGTGGTGATCTAAAAGTAGGAGCTATTCATGGTGTAATAATTAACTTTTTGGGAATTATAATTGCATCATTCTCATATGCTGCATTAGTCAGCTATTTTGCTCATGTGCCTATATTTTTAGGAAATAATGTAATGACTTTACTTAGTATAATTACTTTAATAGCGTTATTCATTATTTATGCAGTTATAGGGGCTGTATTCGCTGTTGTAGGTGTTGTAATTAAAAATAAACTGATGGAAAGACAGTAATCTTTAACACTTCCCTATTTTTTTTTTAATCTGAAAAAAAATATTAAAATTATTTATTTTTTAACTTATCGCAGATTATTCTCGCAATTTTATCTGATGATCTCAAAACATCTTTTCCATATTTTGAGGCTTTGTCTTTGGTTTTGTCAATATTTTCTAAGAAGTCATTAACAACTTCATCCAAATTATCAAGATCGCTTTCAACCATGGCACCGCTGAATACATCACCCATATTGTGGTAACGTCCATATTTTACTCTAAGCAGCGTTATAATTGGTAAATTACATGCGATGGCTTCGTGAAGCATCACTCCATCATCTGTGATAATTACAAAGTCTGCTAATTTGTATAAATCACGTACCCAGTCAATATAACCTAAATAAAGAATTCCATCGCTTTCAAGATATTCTCTATATTTTTCATCAAGGGGATGCCCTATAACCACTATATTTGCTTTGATCGCACTGTCTCTGAGTTTAGGTGCAGCAAGAGCCATTTTTTCAAAAAGAGTAGAGCCGGATGATAGTAATATAGTAGGTAATGCCGGATCATAGCCTTCGGGCATTAATTTCAGTGCTTTTTCTTTGTTTCCACTTACAATCTCGGGATTTATTGGCATAAAGACTTTATGCACGTTTTTGTTATTAATTGACGATTTAAATAATGGAGATTCTGGTAACGCTACAACTGTAGTAAATTTAGATACCTTAGAATCAGTGGGGGTGGATACAATTCCTACAGAGGGAATACCTGCAATTTTAGCAGCCAGACATCCAACGACTGCCCCTCCACCTATTGATCCAATTACCACATCTGGTTTTATTTTTCTGTACAGACTTAAAGCTTCAAAAACAGCCTGAACAATTTTAAAACCTCCCTTTACAAGGGTAAGTTTAGTAGCAGCATGCCCCCCTGCTTGAGGAATACTTGTTTCATGCCATTTTATGCAGTGTTTTTCAAATAATAATCCTTTTGCACCATGATTCAGGGCAAATTCACAGTGTGCACCATACTCGGATAGTGCTTTAGCTATATTAAGGGCAATTGCGGCATCTCCTCCAATTCCTCGCCCTGTAACCATAAATAATACTTTCATTTATTCACCTTTTAATTAAAATGTCCTGTAACTTTGAAAATCATTTAAATATAGACTTTGGTCTCTGTTTAATTTTTAGTAAATGAGTTTTCATCATGTTAAAATTAGTTAATTCTAATTTTAAGTATGTTAAATTGAGTTATACTACTTTAAATCAAAATTAGTATAGATATTATATATAAACATTGCTAGTTAGTCATAAACACAGGTAAATTTTTAATTTTGTAAAATTCATTTTAATAATGTATTTGTACTTAAAGATTGTTGTTTAAAAATAAAAGTTTAAGTTATAAAAGTTCTACAATTTCTATTCATACAGTACAGCACTGCCGGCAACTGTTACTATTACTGTACTTCCTTTAATCCCGCCAATGCTTTTATAATCGATATTAACGCCTAAAATGGCATTTGCACCCAATTTCTTTGCTTCACTTTCTAAATTTTGCAGTGCTTCATTTCTAACTTGTCCTAATTTATATTCTATATTTGAACCGTTTTTTGAGGTAATTTTTTTAAAATGCGATGAATTGTTATCTTTTTTCTCTTCTTTTAAAATAGCCTCTCCAGTAATTAAACCAAATTCTTTAACTATATTTTTTCCCCCAAGTTCGGTGGTAGTTGCAAATAAAAGATCCAGTTGGGGAAGATCTGCATTTGGGATTTCTTCTGGTTTTTCTATTTCTTTTCCCAGCAGTCTTGAGATTAAGTTTCCTAGTAGTCCTATGACATATGTTATGGTTCCAAGGAAAACAACAAAAAGCAGATAATTTACGAGTATCGGAACAGCTGCCTGTATAGTGAGGGCAATACCTCCTAATGTGAATAAATTAAGAGTTATTGGATTTTTAGGGAAGAACCAACCATATATATTGATAATAATAAATATTAAAAGGGCGCTGATAGCTCCAGTGCTTCTGCCATATTTTTTTCTGGCTATATATGCCTCGCTAAACCCTGCAATTAAAGGAGATATTATAAACATAATGTTAAATCCAAAAATAACTAAATTTGCATATACACAAATAACGGCAGATACAAATCCTAAGGATGTCCCTATAATTACTGCAGCAATTCCCCATTGTTTGTCTATGATGGAGCTTTTTATTGAGGTTAGCAAGATTATTTCTCCTTAATATCTTTAAATGGTTATAATAATGAGATATAGTGATTATTCAAAATGTACTGCAGTACCATACATGGTTACAAGAATAGTGTTTCCCATAGTCCCTCCGAGGTTATGATAGGCTATTTGAACACCTAGTATGGCATTAGCACCAAATTTATCTGCTTTTTCTTCCATGCTGGATAATGCTAATTCTCTTGCCTTCTTTAATTCCTCTTCGTAAGCTGATGTTCTCCCACCAACGACGTCTCTAACACCTGAAAAAAGGTCTTTATACACATTTGCACCTAAAAGTGCCTCTCCAGTTACTAAACCAAAGTATTCACTTATTTTCTTCCCTTCAATATTGGGTGTGTTTAAAATCAGCATTTTTAGACTTCCTTTGGATATATAAACAATATTATTGTTTATACATTATGTAAGGAATTAGTTATAAATATTTGGCAAAAAATAAAAATTATATTGTATTAAAAAGAAAAAAGTAGAAAAAAAAGTTTACATTCGTTTTTCCATACGTCTTAAAATTACTTTATCACCTATTGCATCAACCATATCCATGGAGATCATCCTTTCTTCGCCCATACCTAGTTTTGATGAAATAGTGCCTTCTCTTGCGATAATGCCTGTTACTTGTTTATTCATTACATCTATTTCCACATCATCTACTACTCCAACTTTATCCCCTTTGGAATCCACAATATCTTTCCCAGACAAATCTTTTGCATGCATTCTATCACCTGTGTTTTTTAAATCAAGTCAAAGATAATTTTAGTCCTCCGACTTGACAATGGCCAGAAGGTAACTTTTATTTTGGGTAGGCCATTATAATTTTAATATAATTAAGTACAGCGTTAATACTATTTATAAAATAAGTAATATAAAATTTGCTATTTTGTAATTTCAAAAAAGTAGATTTAATAACTCAATTAATTGTGAAAATGTGTGTAACAAAAATCATTACAATTAAAGAATGGGGACCACACATATGTTCAAACTAATTTTATTTATTTTAACTTACACTCCAAACCATTACTCCATATGGGTCTATTATTTTACCTTCTTTATGTACAAGCTTAAATTTAATTAGACCTGCACCATTTGTAAAATACAGTCTTGTAAAAATGGAATCTTCAAGTTCCTTATTCAGAATAACGGCTAAATAATTATTATTTTCTTCTACTAAAATTATACTAAATGAACTATAATTGGAAACAATCTGATTCATCACAACTTTGCCATTTTGAACAACAATTAACTTGTGAGGATCCAGTAAATGGGTTTGATTATTTTGCTTATATTGAAAACCTGCAACTACTTTTGTCCCTTTGATCTGTGCTACAATCCCGTTTTGAGCTGTAATCATCGTCATACCGTTAACCTGTTGCGAATCTGCTTGTTGTGCAGAATAACTGTAACCCTGTCCAGTGTTATTCTGGAAATTCCAGTTTCCAAAGTAAGACCACCAGTATGCCTTTGAGAGCAGATACATATTATTTAGTAATAGGACATGCGGAATGGCTTTAGCTGGATGTGTGTATTGTAACACATTTTGAGCCTGATCTGAAGTTAAATTGTAATGACTTGTCAATATGGTTTGAGCATCCTGTTTATCGACAGGTAAAATCCTATCTAATATTTCAACACTTTTGCCAGTATTGTGCGTATAACTTTCAAGGGTTAAATAACCCTGATCACCACTTGAAGTCAGCATTCTAAGTATTCCTGCAGATAAATTTTCATTACTCGTTAATAATGCATTTCCAATCCAGTAGGCACGCGGCGTGTTTTGGGACCCTCCATCGAATGTAACTGGCCTATCTGCTACTGCAGTAAATAAATGCCCAAAGTCCCACCATGAAGTTATAACTGTGTTTTGAGGGGTATTATCTTTTATCCATGTTAATGAGTTGTACATAGAATCATCAACGGTGGGATATATTGAATTTGAGAACATGTATGATGAGGATACAGGGGCGTATGCTACCAATGCAATTAATAAAAGGATTGATATTGAATGATATCTGGCATTTTTAATATTTTTTACAAAATATGGTGCCATTAAACCTACAAAGACTCCTGCACCCAATGCTATTGGGATTGAGAATTGTTCAATAAATCTTGACCCTTGTGTTAAAGCAAATCCCATAGTTAAAAGCCAGACTGCAAATAAAATTGCGTATAAAAGGTAATTCTTCTTAGTTTCTATCACATAAAAATTTAATGGGTTATTTTTATTTATCTTCTCTTCATTAATTCCTATTTTTCTTTTAGTATTTCTTTCATGTTCACTTTTCTTTTTATATTTGCTCACGGCTTTTTTAGTTCTCTCTACTTCTAATTTCCATAGTAACCATGGAATGCTTAAAATACCAAATACAAATGGTATAATTCCGCCTACTTTTCCTAATGTTTCTAAAATAGATGGCGCTTTAAGTTCATCTACAGATATGTATACATTTGGATAACTGGTACTTTGAATAGAGGTATGCAGTTGAGAAGCTCCAACAAATCTTGTAAAAGTATCTATAAATTCAGAAGGCCCCAAATAAATGTTTAATAGAATAACGCTCAGGGTTAAAAACACTATTAATGAAAAAAATGCTGGTTGACCTATAAACCATTTGAATTTATCAGAATAATTTTTAAATGATTTAATGGTTTCCATATCAAACATATAATTTGAAATTAAAAGATATATGATGGCTGTACCGATCACCAAATAAAACATGTACCACCAGCCTTCCCAGGCCATTGAATAAACAAGCAATGAAATAGCAGATAATGCTACATAAATTGTTCTAGTTTTAATATTCTTTGCAAGTATGCTTGTAATAAAAAATCCCACAATCAGGATTGGGAAGAGCATATTGAACATATCCGTATCAAAAAACCCTGCAAATGTATGGGTGAAATATGCTGGAACTGTGCCAACTAAAACTCCTGCAGTTATTCCACCATAATCATTGGTTAAATTTCTTACAAACAGATATGCAGGAATAACAGCAAGAGATGCTATAAACGGAGTTAACCACATGGTAAATTTATTTAATGGCATATTTGCAAAGAAATTCATCAGATTATAGGTAAATGCAGTAATATAAGCAATTAAAGGGGGATATACCGCAGGCCGACCAGATGGATAATATGAGTGCAGATCCCATGAACTGCCATTTACCATTATGTCCCCCAGATAACCGTGGTTAATGTAATCCTGTGTCATCCTGTAGTTGTAATATGAATCCATTTCATTAAAGTATGGAATTCCATTTTTATCCTGTAAATTGTGTTTTAATTCTTCAGGTACGCCAGGTAAATAAACTGATTGTATTCTAAGGAAAAATACGAGGGAAAATATTAAAATTATAATCATTAAAGGTTTAAATTTAGATAAATTCAATTTTTTATTCATAGGAATTCCTTATTATGGTACCATATATTATTTTTATAAATAATATTAATAATTTGCTTTAAAAATATTTAAATGTTTGCTTATGCTTTAAATTCGATTAAAATTATAAATTAAGGCTTCTAGACTATCCTAGGGCATAGAATTAAAGAAAAGTTCATGTTTTTGATGGTTAAAATTTCAAATGGTAAAATTTAGATGATTTTGATGGTATTAAATTTAGCCAATACTAAAATTTAGGGCATAATACAGTTATTGCATTATTTCATAGTTGGGCGAGAACATTTGAAAAGACTTAAATACTTAAAAAAGATGATTAAGTTCTATGAGAGTAGCAAACTTAATTGTATATTTATGTGCAGTTGTACTGGTAATTCTTGGAGTTTACAGCTTAATCTACCTTAAAGATATTTATTCGGGGATCATATGGACTATTTTTGGCATAATTGTTGCTATTTTAGGTTATAAACGGCTAAAATAAGATTTTAAAAAACATGCTTTATATTTTTCCGTATAATGGATAAGATCAATATAACGGATTTAAATGACTGCTTACTATTTTGGGTGTTTCCTTTAAAATTAAATTAGATTTTATTTATTTATGGGCATGAGGATTATAGGCAAGTCTTCTAAACCCTAAAATTTTAAATATATGCCTTTTTATGATGATTTCACGTTTTCCAATTAGGATTTTGCGCATTAAATCTCCAAGACCCCCTCCAGTGAGAACATCCATTACATAATCTCCAAAATAGGGGTTTTTTATTCCAAGTCTTTCTTCTAAAAAAATGTTTAAATTTTTTCTTCTTATAAATGCTATAACAAATAATGCGATTATAAATAGAACTAATACTCCTAAAAAACTCCCAAGCGAATATCCAATACCTGAGATATCTCCATAAACTCCGCCTAAAACAGCATAGGCTATTCCGAGAGCAACTGCAAATGAATGATTTCCAATTTCACCCATCATAATCTTTCCTTTATAATCTAAGGGAGCATAGCCAATACATGCTGTTAGAATAACAAGAGGGATATAATAACCTAATAATCCAGTTTTTATTGTTAAAATAACTGCAAGAATGCACATAATAATTACAGTTGAACAGGCAGCCCCGGGCTGCATATCTGCAATGTTTAAAGGTTGGATCATGAGTGCAATCAGGATTGCAGCTGGCCCAATAAAATAATATCCAAGTACAGCTACCGCAAGCATCCCTATGCCTCTTGAGAGCTGCCCTATCTCAAATGGCAGTATTTTAATCTCTTTTCTTCCAATTAAATCGTCTAAAAACGCAAAAATCCCGATTAAAGCTACAAGATAACTATAAGGTGTAGGTAAAAATAATAAAATGGTTATAAATGGTGCAATTCCAACAGCACGGGGCGTACCCCCTCTTACAGTAGTATATAAGCTTCCGCCAGCTTTGGAGATGATCCATTTAATTAAAAAAGTTAAAACAGCGGATATTAAAATTATAAAAATGAATTCATGATACATGGAGTCACCTATTAAGAGATTAGAGTAGATTATATAAGAACTTGGTGTTAAGTAAATAGATTTTTAGTTTTTAAAAATCTATTTTTATTTTTAAGTTGAATAATAATTTTTATGCCATAGCCTCTACTATTTTGAATAATGAATATTTCAAGCCATTTCAGTGCTTATCCCAAACTATATCTTAATATGCCTGCAATTCCACCAAGTGCCTTTAATTGTTTTCCACCTTCATGTTCACTGCTTACGACTGTTACTTTACCACCTGTACTTTCAACTAAATTCATAATATTTTCGGTATCTTCTTCACGTACCCGTTCATCTAAAACAAGCAGCCGTTTAACAGCCCCCGCATTAGCCGCATTTGTAACTTCTTTTTTTCCATACGCGGCCAAATTGGATGATTTTCCAATTTCTTCTAAAACTCTTCCCATCAATCTCATTTCCTGAGCTATCCGACCTTCTGTTGCCATTTGTTCAATTGTACCTTTTTTAAGGACTTCTCTTATTCCAACTCGTCCACCAGTTCCCGTATTTTCAACAATTGCAATTTTGGCGAGTTCTGGATATTTCTGGCTTAAAAAATCATAAAAGTCACTTTTTCCAAATCCCGGCCCGGCAACAACTATGCTCTGAATATCCTCAAATCCGAGCAGTGTTTTTGCCACTTCATCGTAGAAATTAGCTATGTTTTTCCCCCTATTTTTGGAGATAATTCTTTTTCCAGATATTCTTCCTATTATAGGTCCATAGTACTCTATTCCATACTGCCTGATAATCCCGAGATCGGCAACGTCCTCTTCAACAGCGACAATAATTGCTGATGGTTTTTTAGATGATTCAACAGCATCTTTCAACCTTTTTATAACCCATCGTGACCATTTTTCCTTTGTTATCCTGATTGAATACTTAAGTTTCAAATCAAGGGTATGATGAGTTCCAAGAGGAACCAGATCTTCCGGGCCCTGTTCTATTATTCCTGTAGCCCTTAATTTTCCAGTATATTTATGAAAGTTTATACTTTCTACTCTTATACCTATAAAAAATGTTTTTTTAATTCCTCTGTCACTTCTTAAACGTTCTCCTGTTGTATCCTGTATCCTACGGGTAGTTTTAGATGATATTAAATCTCCTGGCTCTATAATATGTGATAAATGCCAGAGGTCGTCTAATGTTTCAGGAATAAGTTCAATTACTCCTCTTTTTGTATCTTGATGAACAATATGCATTCTCACACCATTTAAATTATTATTTTAACCATTGATTGTAATGTTTAAAATTATTTTAAAATTAACTTTATGAAAGTTTACTTTTTTTAGTTATTTCGTTGTTTTTAATTAAATATTTTTCAGATTTTTAATTAAAGAAATGATTTTTTTCCTAAATGCTCCCTTTATTTCTATTATTTGATTTTAGGAGAAAAATAGATTTGGTTTTTATCATTCAGTAACTACTTTCTACTTACAAATCTTATTTTAAGCTAAAAAAATATTGTGAAGATAATTGGTAAAGATTGAAACTGGTTTTTTTAGTTACATGAGTTCTAATTTTTGATAATAAAATGTTTTTACTTGGAAATCATTTAAATAACATATTTTAAAACTATATAATAATTATGGCAGTATATTTATGAGTATATTGTTCTGTAAGCTATGCTATGCATAAACTATCTATATAAAACGCATATTTGGAGGCATTAAATGAGTATAGAGTTAGAAAACAAAATAAGAGATACATTAAAAGATGTTAAACCCTGGCAGAGGGTACCAACTACGGTGGAAGGAGTATATCTGGTCAAAACACCTGCAAATGATAATAGGGAAACAATAATGGTAGAGATCAATCCATTAAACGAGAGAGGCACTTCTATGAAACGAAAAGGTTTATTTTTAAAGAGTACATCTGAGTTTGAAGGTTTTGGAAGTGTTTTTAAAAACGATAAAGTCTTAGATCTTTTGGATGCTATTGAAGGTATAGCTGGAAGGGCTAAAAAGAGAGAAATTAAGGCTCTTGAGATATGAAAAAGCTTATAACTTTAAACATCCAACTTTTTATTTTTTTAATTAGAACAGGTTATGCGATAAATTTAACCTGAATTTAGAATTAATGGGTTTAACATAATGAATATCCAAAATGAGATGTAATACGCAGAATTTTAGCCTTAAATTATTAACGCATAGAGAAATTTTAGTGGGTTGCCAAAACAAAGTCTTGACAGTCAGTTAAAACTTTCTTTTTATTACTTTCCATCTTTTTTGATTTGTGGTTTGAAAGAGATATTTCAATGTGATTACTTAATTCACTTTTCTTGAAGGGTTTAACTAAATATTCATAAGGCTCCTTTATGGGGGCACGCTTTACTATCTCATTATATGAATATGCCGTTAAATAAATAATTGGAATATTTAATTTAGCATGTATTTGTTTTGCAGCTTCTATGCCATCTATTTTTTCTTTTAAAATGATATCCATTAATATTAAATCTGGTTTTAACTGGATAGCACATTTAATTGCATCTTCACCAGTGTCAACAGTATCTACTACACTGTAACCTAAATCTAGTAACTTTTGTTCTATGGCCATTGCCACAATAATCTCATCTTCAACTATCAGAATTCTTTTATCTGACATCAAATTTCTCCTTATTAATTCTAAACTTTGAATGTAATTTAAACGCGTAATATGGTTTATCGGATTTTACAACATATTTTATCGGTTTCATGTACTTGTAAAAGTATTAGTCGGATATTAATTGATTTTTGTAGTCTAAATCTCGTGGAAATTTCATTAATTTAAATTTATCATGAATTTGCAGGATTTTATGGAGGATACAGTTTGGCAGATAAATATAAGACTAACTAAAAAATAAAAGACATTATAAATGTATTATTAAAAGACATATATGTCTCTTTTATGTTATCTGCAATTATATTTTGATTTAAATTATTTATTACCTTAAGATAAAAATATAATTTAGAAATGAATCTTAATAAGCTCTTCTTTTTTAACATAATGCTCTTTAAGTTAGTTTCACAGGCTATTATATATTAAGCAAGTTTTTGTGGAATATATCACACAGAAATTACAGGATAACCATAAACAAAATATTTATAAGAATTAACTGGAAAACTTTTAGTTTTACCAAATTTAACTATTTTTTTATATATGATATGAGTATAAAACAAAAGTATAAAATGAATTGGAGATTTTTCCTTGAAAATTGCAGTAATTGGAGGTACACGAGGATTAGGCGAATGGATTGCCAAATTTTTAAAAAGTAAGGGATTTAATGTAACTATAACGGGAAGAGACAAAATAACCGGGGAAAGGGTTTCAAAGAAATTAGGAGTTGATTATACCAGTAGCAATATCATTGCAGCATCGCAAGCAGATATAGTTATAGTTTCAGTTCCAATAGATGTTACATCATCTGCCGTAAAAGAGGTAGCTCCAGTTCTGAAGAAAGGTTCTTTACTTATGGATGTTACTTCTGTAAAAGAAGAACCTTCCAGGGTCATGCAGGAACACGTCCCTTTGGGTGTGGAAGTTTTACCAATTCATCCCATGTTCAGTCCAAGAATAAGGTCTTTAGACGGTCAGGTTATTGTTGTTACGCCCATTAATAAGGGTAAATGGTATAATAAAATTTATAAGTTCCTCCAAAAAGAAAATGCCCATATAATAGTTACAACTCCTGAGATTCATGACCAGATGATGAGTGTTGTACAGGGATTGACTCATTTAGCTTATATAAGTATTGCAACAACTATAGAAAGGCTTAATGTAGATATTAAAGAGTCTAGGAAATTTGCAAGCCCTATTTACGATCTTATGATGGATATGATTGCAAGGATCGTGGCACAAAATCCTTATCTTTACTACTCAATACAGACCCATAATAAATATACTAAAAAAACCCATGAAATATTCATTTCCATTTACAAAGAACTTAACGGAATGATTTCAAGTGGAGATGAAGAAGGATTTGTTAAAGTTATGGGGTCTGCTGCCAAACACATGGATGACCTTGAAGCCGCCCTTGGAAGGTCAGATAAGGCAATATCTGCATTAACTGAAGAAGTCAATATTCTTAAAGGTGCTATCGGTAAAGAAGTGGGTTTAAGGCATATATACTCTGGGAAAGTTCATATTGGGACTTTAAAAAGGCTATCACCGGATTTCTTGACTCTAAATATCAACGGCAAAGAAACAAAACTTAAATTATCCAATGTAGAAGTTTTAAGTGATAAAGAAGTGTACCAGTGGAAGGTTGAAAATTACCCGCATAAAACTTACTTTGTTTCTGCTGTATTTCCAGAAAATTGCAGCCAGGATATTATTGTAAATACAATTAAAGGCTTAGAAGGAGTTATCAACGCTTCAGTTGCTGATTTGTATAGGGGAAATCAAATATCATCGAAGAATATAAGTGTCACTATTAAATATGATGTTATAAACACTGATGCAAGGTTTGATGTTGAAAATCTCTTGAGAGGGTTTGGTGCGGTTATAAGATGAATCGAAGTTGATTCAAATGGATTTATTTTAATGTTTCAGGTATTTAATGAATAACTTCACATTTAAATATTCTATTTAAAGTGCTGGTTTGGAAAATAAGTTATTATGTATGATTTCAGTGGTAAATTTATTTTTACTCTTTTAACCATTTCCAAGCAGAATCAATATCTTCTGAATAAAAAAATCGTGCTTTTTTGGAATAAAAAGGTTCCACAAGTGTTGTCATCCACTTTTCCCAGGTTTTATCTCCCACGATAGCCATTTTATCTATTTTATCGCGGTAGGTACGGCCAAAGTTGATATCAGCCATCCATGCATCTATCTCTTCCCATTTGAACTGCCTCAAATCTAGGAGCATAGAGATTGATCCTTCTTTTTCTATAAGTGTTTGAACCTCTGGCACCATCACTTTATAATCTGCTTTAGTAACAGTGCCTGCTGCCTTAAAGCCCAATACTTTACCTTCACTTTCACTCATTTTTTCTATCATTTTTTTTCACTCTTTAGATATTCTTATACTACTGTAATTTATAAAAACAAGTTTTATATGTCATAATTTTTCTTCAATTGGTTCCCTTTCGATGTAAAAAAATTCTATAATAAACATTATAGCAAATATACCTATAATGGAAAGTAAAATAAAGAATTTTGTTGTAAATAAGAAATATATAACTATAGGAAATGCTATGATGCACCCAATTAGCCCTGCAAGGGAAATAAATACATTTGAATCTGTTTTTTTATAGAGTCTTACATTGGAATAATTTGCTGCTGCATCAGCTATTATAAAAACTAATGATGCAAATTCAGTTATCTGTTCTAAGGTTCCAAGTGCAGTTAATATTGATGTAAATACTGCCATTACTATTATGGCATAAGTAGGTATGTTCTTTTTATTCTTGAAAGAGAAAAGTTTGGGTAGTTCTTTATCATGTGATACTTTATGTGCTAATCTTGCAGATCCAAAAAGTGTCGCGTTAATTCCAGATGCTGTACTTTGAAGGGCAGTTATAACAACTAAAAAGAACCCAATAAAGCCTAAAAATGGTGTAACTGCTTGAGCCAAGGCATATTCTTGAGAAGTAGTTGCAGCTTGTGGGGTTAAATAAAGTGTAGCCATAAATGATACTGAAACATAAATAATCATTGCAGAAATAACCGAAATATATATTCCCCCACCTAAATTCTTTTCAACATTTTTAATATCTCTGTAATCATAAGTTAATAGTTGATATCCCTCATAAGCAACAAATATTATTGCAAATGCGGTTATTGGACTAATTACGCCCATATTAAAAAATTGTGCACCTGTGGGATAGTTTCCAGTGAAAAAGAATATCCCTGCAAATGCTATAAACAACAAAAATGCTGCTTTAATGTAAACTAATATATCTTCCGTTATTCCGGATTCTCTTATTCCAAGAAGATTAATGCCGGCTAAAGCGAAAATCAGTGCAACAGATGCTATTGCTCTATAAACAGGGTCATGTAATCCAAAAAGGCTTATTAAATATCCTCCAAAAGCAAAAGCGTATAATGCCATTGTTCCTATATATCCTACAATTAATATCCAGCCAAAAAATCCGGCTATATGGTTATTTTCAACAATATGTTCAATAAAAGAAAAGGAACCGCCTTGTTCTTTAAAATGTAATGTTAATTTAATATAAGAATAGGATGATAGAAGGGTTATAATTCCTGCTAAAATAAATGATAGAGGAACAGCGTTACCTGAAGTGGTCATTGCAACGCCTAATGTCGCAAATATTCCACCAGATACAAGGCCGCCGATTCCCATGGCTACTACTTCTCTTAATCCTAATTTTTCGGGCATAATATCAAGCAATAATTAAGTTTTAATTATTTTTTTTCCCATTTTCCAGAGCTGCCTTTTTTATATCGCTCAAAATTCAATGAATTTTGGCGCATCAAACATGAAATGTTTGAATGTTTTGTTTTACTGCGGCCCATGCCACTTTGTGGGATGTTTCTTCCCTTGATTCTTTACCTCTGCGTTCTTCGGGCTCTTTATATTGATCCCATGCGTTGTTAAAGGCTTTTAAATAGATTTCTTTGGCATGTTCTGGTAAGTTTTCTTTTACCTGTGCTGGCAAATCTTCTTTATTTTTATATGGCAAAATATCAGCATCCATTTTTAATTTTGATTCATTGATATTTTGAATTTAATGAGTAATAATTATTTTGAAAAATGTAGTAAATTTTTTAAAGTATAAACTTCAAAAGTGTAACCCAAACATGAAAAGTGATTTTAAAAGATATTTGCCCGAAATTCAGGTTTATACAACAGTTATCTTATCATTGAGATAACAACTTATAAAAGAGAGGTTAGGAAAATCAAAGCTTTTGAAAAACGGAGTTTTTCATAGCGTCAAAATTATAAATTTTGACAGATTTTGAAGGATTTTCTAAACCCCAATTTTAAAAAAAATGAGGTGATAACATGGCACGTCGTGGTGGAACCCATCGTGGTGGAATAACTTCAGAAATAGAAAAATCTTTAAAAGGTATTAATTTTCCAGCAGATAGGCAGGATTTGGTACAACAGGCAAAAAGTAACCGTGCAAGTCGTGATGTTGTACAAGCTATACGAGATTTACCTGAAGATAAATTTAATTCTCCAACAGATGTAGCTAAAGCGTGGGGTGAAGAACGAAGAGGTGAACATACTGAACGCAGTAGTGGAACTCGTCGTGGAGGAATAACTTCAGAAATAGAAAAATCTTTAAAAGGTATAAATTTTCCAGCAAGTAGACAGGATTTAGTTCAACAGGCCAAAAAGAATAATGCGAGCCAAAATGTTGTACAAGCTATAAAAAAATTACCTGAAGATAAATTCAACTCGCCTACAGATGTAGCTAGGGCATGGGGAGAAGAAAGGAGAGGAATGTAATTATTTAATTATTTCTTTTTTTTAAATTTGACATTTAATTAATTTAATGAATAAAAAAAGCTAAATTAAGCAATCCTTGAAGAAATTATAAATTTTTAAATATTGTTTATTTATTTACCAAACGCCAAGTAATCTGAGTATTATTATAATGACTATTATCACAATTAGCCAGTATAATATGGAATATTGTCCTCTATCATCCATTTTATCACCTTCTATTATTTGGGCCTTTAATTATTCCATATAAAAATTAATTTTTTACTTTTTTTTAAACGTTATCTGGAGAGAGATCCCCTTAAAACTATTTTGTCTCCAACTGAATCGACATTGGTATATGATACAACTTTTTTATCTCCAAGTCCCATTTTAGCTGAATCACCTCCTTCAGTAATAATTAGCGATTCAACTTTATTCGATTCAGGATTCCTTTTTACATCGCTTATTTCTCCAATATTATTTCCAGAATCATCCACAACTTCTTTTCCTTTTAATTCATCAGATATTCTCATATTAACGCCTTTTTATATTGTTTGGATTAGGGTCATTGTGGCTTTTTAGGCTATTATTATTATAAATTTCAAGATTATTATTACTTTCTGTTGAGATTTTAATATATTTACATTCAATTTATAATTCAAAAGTAGTGATAATTCATATTGAAGTAAAAAATTCATCTAATTTTATATCATATTAAAATTATTCAGTTATATTTTTATTTAGCTTAAATTAGTAAATTATAATGGTTATTTTTAAAATTAAATTAAAGTAATGGGCTTAATATAAAATTAAGTTAGTTAATTTGTTTATTTTTATTAAATAAATTGTTTGACATTTTAAATAAATTTATCCGGACATACTTTAAATCATTAACTTTTAATAACAATATGGATATAATTATTAAGGTAATATATTGAACGCTGTTAAAAAGGGAGGAAAAAAGTGTATAGAAAAACAAATAGGGGACTTCTGGCATTGATTATAATTATAATCATTATAATCGTGGCCGGTGTATATCTTTATTATGCACAGAGTTCAAATCCAAATGTACAAACAGGTATGAATAATTCAACCAATCAAAGTATGGGAAATAACAGTACAAATATGACTTCTGCTGCGACTACAATTTCTATCCAGAATATGGCATTTAATCCTAATAAGATTATAGTAAAGTCAGGTACTAATGTTCAATGGATAAATAATGATAACACACAGCATCAAATAGTGAGCGATAGTGGAGCATTTCAAAGTAATACATTAAATCCGGGCGATAGTTATAACTTCTTCTTCGATAAAACTGGTATTTATGGCTATCATGATGCATTAAACTCTACCATAACGGGAACTATAATAGTTCAATAAAAATAGTGGTTTAAACATTAAGATTACCCTTTCTATTTCTTTTTTTATAAAGGAGAATATTAATTGTCTTAATTTTAATTTGATACTGCCTATTTGTATACATCAACCCCTTCTCGACTCAACAGCCTGTAGAAATATACTTTTATAAAGTCTGTTATCACAAAGGCTATTAAAGCATAGCCCCATATAAAAGCAGCAAGTCCCCAACCTATTGCAGGTAGTAAAAATCCATATACAACTATTAAAGTTGCAATGGTCTGTGTAATTACAACGGCTAAAAATAGAGGCAGTGCTGGCCTTACGGACCAGAAGTGTCCTTTAGTACGGGCTACAAACACGGTCATATGTCCTGCAACAGAGAGTTTCAAGTAAATAAATGATTGAAGAAGATAAGGACTCAAATTAAACACATTTAATCCAATATAAAGGATAAAAAAAGACGAAATAACTCCTACTATTCCAAGCATTGTAGCAATACCTAATATAAGTCTTAAATCCCATTTTTCTGGTTCATTGGAATATATTACGTTGTCATAGGCAATGGTCATTATAGGTGCATCATTTAAAAGTGCAAGTAAAACAATCATCAGTGCAGTAACAGGATAAAAGTTAAAAAAGATTATAGAAAGAGAAATAAAAAATAAAACCCTTACTGTTTCCGCTATACGATATATTGAATAATTATTCATCCGCTGGAATATTTTACGGCTTTGTTTTATAGAATCAATTATTACGGAGATTCCAGGCCGGGTAAGAACAATTGAAGCAGCTGATTTAGCAGCATCTGTAGCTCCTGCTACTGCAATTCCTACATTGGCCTTTTTAAGTGCAGGAGAGTCATTGACTCCATCTCCAGTCATACCTACGATGTGCCCTTTATCTTGAAGTAATTCAACTATGTGATATTTATGCTCCGGGAAAACTTCTGCAAACCCATCTGTTTCCTCGACAACTTTCTTTGCCTTTCTATCGGGTTTATCAGCGAAATCTTCAGGGATAATAATTTTAGTTCCAAGATTAACTTCTTTTGATATTTCTTTAGCAATTGCAATGTGGTCTCCAGTTACCATTTTTACATTTACCCCCATTGAAGCAGCTGTTTTTATTGTTTCTGCTGAATCTTCACGTGGAGGATCGTAGAGCCCCAAAAGACCTGCATATTGCCATTTTCCTGATTCATCAGTTATTGCAACTCCAAGTGCACGATATCCTTTTTCAGCGAATTTATTTACATATTCATTCATTTTATCTGCAGTTTTTTTATCTTCACCTGTAAGAGATAATATAACTTGAGTCGCGCCTTTTGAAACTTTAAACTTATTACCTTTAGAATCTTCTATTGAAGCTTCAGTACGTTTTGAAACAGGATCAAATGGCTTGAATTTAGTTATTTTATATCCTTTTATTTTGATAGATTTTTCTTGTGCTTTGGATAATACTGCAACATCTATTGGATCATTACTGTCTTTTGGTGATGCTAGTTTACCATATAGAAGCACATCATCTTCTTTAAACCCATCAAATGGTTTTATTTCTCCAAGTTTTAATTCATTTTTGGTAATTGTGCCTGTTTTATCGGCGCATAATACATCTGCGCCTGCCATTTCTTCAATAGCTACCAGTTTGCTTACTATTGCTTCTTTTTTTGCCAGAGCTACCGCGCCGACAGCCATTGTAACAGAAAGTACTGCAGGTAAAGCTACAGGTATTGATGCAACCACGAGGACAAGTGCAAACTGCAGTGTATCAAAAAGACTTTGATGCCGGAACAATGAAGCTATAAAAATGATTGCTACCATAATCGCAGCCAGTATAATTAAATAATCCCCAATTTTTATGACTGTTTTTTGAAGGAAACTTTTGGTTTCAGCTTTTTCTACCAGTTGGGCGGTTTTTCCAAAATAAGTGTTCATTCCAGTTGAAGTTACAAGAGCATTTGTTTCGCCTTGATTTACTACTGATCCTGAATAAGCAATATCCGAAGCCTTTTTATCCACTGGAAGTGATTCTCCAGTTAAAGCAGACTCATCGGCTGAAATATCGTCTATTATCTTCGCATCAGCTGGAATGATATCTCCTGAGCCTATATGAATTATATCTCCAGGAACAAGTTCTTTTGCTGATACTTCCTGCCACTTATCATCACGCAGTACTCTTGCTTTTAGTGCAAGTTTTTCTTTAAGTAATTCTATAGCATTACTTGCTTTATGCTCCTGCCAGAAGCCTATAATGGCATTTAATGCCAATAATGTAGATATTATTCCTAAATCTGCCCAGTGTTGGATCACGGCAGATAAGATAATTGCCACTTCTATAAGCCAGGGCATTGGCCCCCAGAAATATTTAAGGAATTTAATTAGTGGGTTAACTTTTTCTTCACAAATTTCATTAGGCCCGTATTCTTGAAATCTTTCTTGGGCTTCAAATGAAGATATACCTTTCTTGTTAGATGATAATTTTTTTAATAATTCTTCAAGAGACTTCTTTTTTGCTTCATCTGCATTTATAACTATTTTATCCATAACATTACCTTTAAAATTTGTTATGTGCCTTAATAATGCATAAATTATGGATATAATCCTGGTTATCTGCAGTTATAAATTGATATTATAAAATATGGGTCTAAGTTTCTATTTTATATTTAAAGTAAAGTAGTGGACCATAATTTTTAACAGAGTTAATTAAATTACATATATTATTATTAACAATATATTATATGATGTTCATTGTTAAAAAGACTACATATATGATGCTTAAAACCAAAACATTTATATACTATAAATGACAACCTATTATAGTAACTCATGTTAACTAAAATATAATTCGTAGTTAAACTTAATTTTAATTGAATAAAATCAATATTATTAAATAAAAAGAGGTAAAATATGGCTGATAAAGAAATGAAACTAAAAGTTGCAGAGGCAATTTCACAGTCTGATGTTGGTAGATCAATTGCAAGAATTGACCCGGCATGTATGCAGGAATTAGGTTTAATAGATGGAGACATAGTGGAAATTGAAGGAAAGAAAATAACTGCGGCAACAGCAGCATCATCTCAATCAGACATTGGCTTAGGCATAATAAGGATTGATGGATACATAAGGAAAAATGTAGGCGCTTCCATTGGTGAAGAAATAACCGTAACACGTGCAGATACAAAGGATGCTGAAAAAGTAGTTTTAGCGCCTGTAGACCAGCAAATAATGGTTAAAGGAGATGTAAGAGCTGCATTTGCAGGAAGAGTTTTAACTAAAGGAGATATAATCGTGTCTGGCTTTAGACAACCAGCAACAACCATGAGGGGCAGTCTTTTTGATGAGTTCTTCAGGGATGCTGGAATGAATATGTCTCCTATGGGTGAAATAAAGCTTGCAGTAGTTTCAACAAAACCGAAAGGGGTAGTTAAAGTCACTCAAATGACTGACGTTGAAATACAACCAAATCCAGTAGATGTCTCCAAACTTGAAGGAGTTAAAAACATCGTGGACGTGACATATGAAGATATAGGTGGCCTTAAAGATGAAGTTAAGAAAGTGAGGGAAATGATAGAAATCCCGCTTAAAAGGCCAGAATTATTTGAAAGACTTGGAATATCACCTCCAAAAGGTGTATTAATGCACGGTCCACCAGGAACTGGTAAGACACTCCTTGCAAAAGCAGTCGCAAACGAAAGCGATGCCCATTTTATAGCAATTAATGGGCCCGAAATCATGAGTAAATATGTAGGTGGCTCTGAAGAAAGGCTCAGGGAGATATTTGAAGAAGCCGAAGAAAATTCACCATCTATAGTATTTATAGATGAACTCGATGCAATTGCACCAAAACGTGAAGAAGTCACAGGAGAAGTTGAGCGAAGAACAGTAGCACAGCTTTTAACTCTCATGGATGGCCTTAAATCCAGAGGACAGGTTGTTGTAATCGGTGCAACCAATAGAGTTGATTCCATTGATCAGGCACTTAGAAGGCCTGGAAGATTCGACAGAGAAATTGAGATAGGTGTCCCTGATAAGGATGGGAGAGAAGAAGTACTTCAAATACACACCAGAGGGATGCCTCTATCTGAAGATGTGAATTTGGAAGAAATTGCAGAAGTTACCCATGGATTTGTAGGTGCAGACCTTGAATCCCTCGCTAAAGAATCTGCAATGAGAGTTTTAAGAAGAATTCTTCCAGAGGTAAAGGCAGATGAAGAAATTCCAAAAGAAGTTCTTCAGAAAATGATTGTTAAAAAATCAGACTTTAAAGCTGCTTTAAAAGAAATTCAACCTTCAGCACTCCGTGAAGTTCTGGTACAGGTTCCAGATGTTAAATGGGATGACATAGGTGGTCTTGAAAAGGCAAAACAAGAATTAAGGGAAGCTGTAGAATGGCCGCTTAAATATCCTGAAAACTTCGAAAAATTTGGAGTTAAGCCACCAAAAGGAGTTCTTATCTACGGACCTCCTGGAACTGGTAAGACACTCCTTGCAAAGGCTGTTGCAAACGAAAGTGATTCAAACTTCATCGCAATAAAAGGGCCTGAGCTACTGTCAAAATGGGTTGGTGAATCTGAAAAAGGTGTAAGGGAAGTTTTCAGAAAAGCAAGACAAACAGCACCTACTGTAATATTCTTCGATGAAATAGATTCTATTGCATCAACAAGAGGTGGGGGAAGTACAGATTCTGGAGTTACCCAGAGGGTTGTAAACCAGCTTCTAACTGAAATTGATGGAATGGAAGAATTAGAGGATGTTGCAGTTATTGCAGCTACAAACAGGATAGATATAATAGATCCTGCTTTACTTAGACCTGGAAGATTTGACAGACATGTTAAAGTCGATGATCCAGATGAAGAAACAAGGCTTGCAATATTCAATGTTCATACCCAGAACATGCCTCTTGCAGACGATGTGGACTTAAAGTATCTTGCTAAAAACACAGGTGGATATGTTGGTGCGGATATAGAAGCAGTATGCCGTGAAGCGGTTATGCTGACACTCAGGCACAATATGGAAGCTGAAGATGTAAAGATGAAATACTTCAAGAAAGCCATGAAGAAGGTTAAAAAGGACGAAAAAGACGTTGAATTAGTGCAGTACCATTAATTCAGTTTATCTGGAAGTTAAAAATAACTTCCTCTTTATTTTTCTAATTTCAAGCATTACTATTTTTAATAATCAGTCAAATCAATGATTTTGATAATTAACTGAATAAATTCTTTTAATTAAATAAAAAAAGCAATTATTGTATTTTTATATATTTTAAAATGATTGATGAAAAATCTACTTTTACTTATTCAGATCAGCTTTAGAGATTTTTTTTACAGTTTTGGGAATCCGTGAATAGGTTTCTAAGACCTCATCTTCGATATATTTTTTAAGGTCTTCAATTTGAAGTATATAATCATCGATCATGTCCACAACTTCTTTATATGGCATAAGATTGTTTTCACGTTCTTTCTCTATTTTTTTTCTTTTTTCTGCAGTGCTCAAATTTTTTCCACTACCGAATAAGCCAAGAACTTTAGGTTTTTCTATTATTGATTCGTCTAAATACATAGTCCTTATTGTTCTCATATCTTTAGATACACTGCGTTTTAATTTTGAAACATCACTTTTAAGTCTATTTAGTTTAACCAGTGTTGTTCGTGCTTCAAAATCTGTGGATAAATTCAGGTCAGCTTCTTCGATATACATTTTCTGGAGCTGTTCATAATATACTGTTGGATCCAGAATTTCTTCTTCACGATTCTCCATGTTTTAAAATTAGCAAAAAATATTATATAAATATTGTTAATAACCAGCAATTATGCTGCATGAAGCGCAATATTACTAACTTTAACATGTTATTTATTAATTATTCAGTAAAAATTATCCAGAATTTAATTAAATCATTTATTTATCACGGATTTAAATATTTAAAAGATAAGTTATGTATCATAATGTTTAGCTGTGTTTCAACTGCAGTATTTAAATTTTAGTACATTTGCATTCATACTAAAGTAAGTTTAAATATAATTGATTATATAAGTGTAGATTGGAAAATTCAGGTATTATGATAAAATCGCTAATTTTAAGCTTTATTTTAAGCATAACCAATGTTAGCATTAGGGTGAAAAAATGAGTTATGAAGTAAAAGATATTTCACTTGCACCAGAAGGTAAGAAAAAAATAGACTGGGTACAAAGACACATGCCCGTTTTAGAGCATATAAAGGCAGAATATGAAAAAGAAAAACCATTTAAAGGAATTAAAATAGGCTCATGCTTACATTTGGAACCAAAAACCATAAATTTAGGATTAACGCTTTTAGCAGGTGGTGCTGAAGTTGCAATGACAGGATGTAATCCACTTTCAACTCAAGATGATGCCACAGCTGCAGGAGCAACTATGGGTCTTAATATGTACGGCTGGAGGGAAGAAACCACAGAAGAATATTATGAGACCATTCACAAAGTACTGGATCATGAACCAGATATCTTAATTGATGATGGGGCAGACATGATTTTTTTAGTACATAAGGAAAGACCAGAGCTTATAGAAAATATAATAGGCGCATGCGAGGAAACTACCACTGGAATTCACAGGCTAAAAGCTATGGCTGAAGATAAAGCATTGAAATTCCCGGTTATTGCTGTAAATGATGCATATACTAAATATTTATTTGATAATAGATACGGAACAGGACAATCAACATTTGATTCAATAATGGGTTCAACAAATGTACTTATTGCAGGTAAAACAGTTGTTGTCTGCGGATACGGCTGGTGCGGTCGAGGTATTGCAATGAGGGCAAAAGGTCTCGGTGCAAATGTTATTGTAACTGAAGTTGATCCAATAAGGGCTTTAGAAGCAAAAATGGATGGATACGGGGTAATGCAAGTAGGAGAAGCAGTTAAATATGCTGATATGCTTATAACTGTCACTGGAGATATAGACGTCGTTACAAAGGAACACTTCAAAAATATGAAAGATGGTTGTATACTTGCAAATTCTGGGCATTTCAACGTAGAGATAAACAAGGGTGATCTTATGGATATGGCTGTTAAGCATGAACAGTTAAAGCCAGATATCGAAGGCTTTGTTATGGAAGATGGAAGAGAATTTTATCTTCTTGCAGATGGAAGACTTGTTAATTTAGCAGGAGAACGCGGCCAGGGCCACCCAGCAGAAATTATGGACATGAGTTTTGCGGTACAGGCGCTATCGGCTAAACATCTTTTAGGGGCTAAATTAGAAAATAAAGTGTATAAAGCTCCAGATGAAATTGATGATAGAGTCTCAAGATTAAAATTAAAGGCAATGAATATTGAAATAGATGAATTAAGCCCAAGACAGTCTGAATATCTTGCAAACTGGGAAGAAGGGACTTAAAATCGCCTATTATTTTTTTTTAATTATGTTTTAAATGTGAATCTAATTTTTTATGGTAAATAACCAAATATTTTTGGCTAAGTATCTATAAAAAGTTTGAATATCTAAAAATTATCAAGTTTAAAAAGTTACGTTTGTTATACTATAAAAGCAGGTTTTATAGATGGTAGTCTTTAAAAAGATAATAAATAAAGGAAATAATCCTGTACGTCTTTTTATTGGAGGAGTCCACGGGAAAGAAGGACTTACAACTGTAGATGCTCTTTTGCAAATTTCTGAAGGTGATGTTAAAAACGGCAACCTTACTATGTACAATTTTGATAAGAGCCCTTATATCAGCACACTTGACAGGCATTATTACGGTTCTGATAGGGGTAAAGAGATTGTATCTATAATTAGAGACATTAAACCTGAAATGTACGTTGAACTGCACTGTTATAATTCAAACAGTTTTGAAAAATTGACTGATTTAAACAGGAAGGAACGTACAGGTGTTCCTCCGCTTATACACCTTGAAAAAGGTGTTTTAATAGGTTCAACATCTCCTTACATCAGGACTTCTTTATTTAAAGAATGGGATGTTTGTATAACACTTGAAATTCCCTGTAAATATTCAAAAGAATCTCTTGATGTTTATTTGAATGTAATGAAGGCTGTTGCAGGCTCCAGGGATAAATATGAATTGCTTGATAAACTGAGGACTGATTATCCTGAACAGATGAAAACCGCTGCAAAATATGCTGTTGAGCTTTACTGGAATGGTTACCCTCCTTTATAAAGCTCAGGAAATCTTAAACTTACTTAGAATTAATTTATTTTTAAAATATTTGTAGTGGGCGATAAATTCCAAATAATTAATAATTTATATAAATATATTATTAATACTATATTTATATTATAATGTGATTTAAAATGAGTTCATGTCCTCAAAACCATTACATATCTAAATTACAGGTTTTTTCTGAAGTTTTAAGTATTTTTATAATTTTAATCAGTTTGTTATTTATTATAGGATGGGTTTTGGATATTGGAATTCTTAAAACACCAGGTTCAGATTTTTCTACTATTAAATCTAACACCGCTATTTCTTTTCTTCTTATTGGCATGACCATATGGCTTCTTCAGGAAAAGAGAGTTAATCCACGTAATCTTTTAATCGCAAGAATATTATCTTTAATTGTTTTATTAATTGGATCTTTTACTCTTTTTGAGTATATATCTGGCATTGGTTTAGGTATAGATCAGTTAATATTTAGAGAACCGGGTGGTGCTTTCCAAACTGGAGCTTTGAACAGAATGTCGCTACTGGCAGCATCCAGTTTTTTATTAATTGGCATCTCTCTTTTAACGATTGATAAGAAAGAAAAAGGAAATTTTCATATTTTTCAATTATTAATTATTCTTGTTGGGTTTATATCATTTCTTATTGTTTTAGGGTATTTTTATCAAACAACTGTTTATCCTATTAGCAATACAACAGTTCCTTCTCCATATGGATCTATTATGTTAATTGTGATAGTTTTTGCAATTCTTACCTCACGTCCAGTTAAAGGTTTTATGGAAATATTAACGAGTAATCGAATAGGTGGTATCTTTGGACGAAGGATAATACCTGGTATTGTAATTATTCCATTATTTTTGGGTTGGGTAAGACTTTTAGGAGAAAAAAGTGGATTATATGATGCAGAGTTTGGGACAGCAATTACAATATTTTCAACTATATTAATTTTAACCATTTTAATTTGGTTAAGTATCGTATCTATTGATAAAATTGATATAATGAGACTGACAGCAGAAGAAAATACTAAACGGCAAGCTGATTTGATTAACCTTACCCATGATGCTATTTTTGTCCGCAACATGGATGATGAAATTACTTTCTGGAATAAGGGCTCTGAAGAAAATTATGGTTGGAGTCAGGAAGAGGCACTGGGAAAAGTTACTCATAAACTACTACATGCGGAGTATCCAAAACCTTTAGATGGAATCCAGGAAGATGTTTTAAACTATGGGCAGTGGGATGGGGAATTAATCCATAAAAAAAGAGATGGTACTTCTATTATGGTATTAAGCAGATGGTCATTGCAAAAAGATGAAAATGGTAAACCTTTGGGGTTTTTAGAAATTAACACCGACATAACAAAACGTAAAGAAGCTCAAGAGAAACTTAAAGAACTTGTGGAAGAGTTAAAGCGTTCTAATTATGAACTTCAGCAGTTTACTTATATTACTTCCCATGATTTGCAGGAACCACTTAGAAGTATTGCGAGCTTTGCACAACTATTAGAGCGACGTTATAAGAGTAAGATAGATAACACTGCTGATGAATATATTGATTTCATTGTTGATGGAGCAATGAGGATGAAGGAGATGATTCAGGGTTTACTGGAATATTCTCTTGTTGGAAAAGGTGAAAACTTTCAACTGACAGATGTTAATGAAACCATTGATATTGTTTTATCTAATCTTAAAAGGTTAATTGATGAAAATGAAGCTGAGATAACTCATGAAAGGCTTCCTACTGTAACGGCTGATTCTAGACAATTGGTTCAGATATTCCAGAATCTTATAGGAAATGCAATTAAATTTAAAAAGCCAGAAATACAGCCAAAAATTTATATTTCAGCATATCTGGATGCAAGAAAGAATGAATATGTATTTTCAGTCTCTGATAATGGAATTGGAATTGAAGAACAATACAGCAACAAAATTTTTGAAATTTTTAAACGATTACATACAATTGATGAGTACAGGGGAACTGGTATTGGGCTTGCAATCTGTAAAAGAATTGTTGAAAGCCATGGTGGAAAGATTTGGGTTGAATCAGAGTTAGGTAAGGGTTCAACATTTTATTTTACTATACCGTCAACCACTAAATCTTTAAAAAATATGCAATAATAATTAAAAAAATTAAAAAAATTTCAATTTTCAATGCCTTTTCTAACTTCATCAAGGAATTTTGTCTGGCCAATTCTTTTCATGGTTGAGGCTAACCGTTCTCTTTGTGGTTTATCAGCATATTTATCATAAACCTTGAGAACATTATCTATGTAGTCTGTTATTTCATCAATACTTTTAACTTTAGTGCTGACACCTTCAACCAGTTCTCTTCCAGCTTTACCTCCTATATAAAGCATAAATCCTTCTTCCTTAACTTCCCTTGCCTTGTGCGGACACGCATTTAAACATTTTCCACAGCCAACACAGATATTATAGTTGGTGTAAGATGTGTCTCCCCTGATATTAATGGCTTCAACTTTACAAACTTCTGAACATCTTCCACAGCCGTTACATTTATTTTCATTAGTTTCTGGAAATTTTATACCTGCTATTCCTGTATCGTGTATCTGTGGCCTCATGCACTTATTTGGGCATCCGCTCACCGCAATTTTGAATTTATAGGGGGTAGGTCTCTCTTTGAATTTATCTTCTATAATCTTACATATTCTAGTTGTATCTATAAGTCCGCTGCCGCAGTTTTCTTTACCTGGACAGGCAAGTGTAGCCCTGACAAGCGGACCTTCTGAACCTGTTGCAAGACCTATTTCATTGAGTTTTGTAACAACATCCTCAATATCAAATCCATTTATGCCGTGGAGTTCATATGCTCCCCTGTTTGTTAATTTGATCCTCGCATTATATTTTTCGGCTATATCTGCAACTTCTTTTATTTCTTCTGTGGTGTACCATCCGGCTGGTTTTGCCCTGATCCTGATGAAATAAGTTCCATCGGCTCTTTTTGAAACACCTGCGTAATCTGAAGCCCAGTAAAATGATATATATTCATCATTTTCTTTTCTTCTAGTTACTTCTCTCTGGAACCTTTTTTGTTTGAAACCCTGAAGTTTTTCGATTTCTTCAATTTTTACGCCTTTTTTAAGGTTTAAAGCGTTTTTAATTTCTTCACCTTTTCCTGTCCTGATTATAACTGTTGAATATCCATTCGGGCTTCCAGCAGAACCAATTGAAACATCACTAAGTTCAGCATCAAAATCTTTACACATTCTACATCCTGCACAGAGTTCTATTTTCTTTAAATCTATTTTTTTCTCTTCTCCATTTACATACACGATTAATTTGCCTTTTTTAATGTTGAATTTCTCAACATCTTCCATATCTATGCTGCTTTCTTTTAATATTTCCTTCATGTTTCCATAGTCAAATTTTTCTGTGCAGAAAAGTCCAATAAGATACTCAATTTTTGGAATTTTTACAGGTTTACCTGTTCTTCCAAGTTCCTCTTCATGTTTTGCAAGATATGGGAAATATTGTAGTTTTCTAAGACCGTTTACCTGACAGGGTAGTGCAACAATGGCTACTTTTTCAAGACCCATCTCGCCAGCTGTTTTCAGTGCTTCAAGGGTTGATATTGTATATTTAGACTTTGATGTCTTAAGTAAATCATCAGCACTCTGAACTATCAATGAAACAGGTTTCCAGTATTCATCACCAACCACGATGGCCCCATCTATCTTTTTCATAAAAAGGAGGTGTTTTAAGAAAGCTGTTACAGCACCACCGTCCTGCCCTTCAGATAATCCTTTTCCATAATAAATATCATTTTCAAATTTTTCCCTTAATTTTATCTGATATTTTCCAGATGAAACCCTTGGACAAACCTCAAAACACATTCCGTGGCCGTTTCGAAGACATTCTCCTGTTAATTCGGGCCTGCCTTCAAAGGCAAGAATGTTATTTGGACAGATTACAGTGCATGTGCCACATTTAGCGCACATATCACTTTCGACTATTTTTTCCAATTTCCAGATGTTATCGTTGTTAATCTGGTTTTTTGGGTACATTTTAGCCAGTTTTTCTGGAGGACTCATCATTAAAATTGCTTCGTGAATTATATTTTCATCAACTTCAACGTTTTTTAAAGCTGCAATAGCATCTGCACTGTCTAAAATATGGGATTTAAGTTCTTCACCAACCTCTTTGCGTTGATTTGGACTCATGCCCCTTGTTACCTTATTTATATAGTCGTTCATATACATTTAGTCACCTTTTTCAAGATTGATATTAATTTCAAATTCTTCTACAGCTGTGTTGATTGATTTAAAAAATTTTAACCAGTTTTTTCGAACTTCCCTGCCGTATTCTGTTACTTGATAATATTTTCTTGGTCTTGAATCTCCAGTATCCCAACGGCTGGAAAGCAGTTCATCGTTTTCAAGACGCCTGAGTAATGGATATAAAGTGCCTTCTTCAACATTAAGTCCTGATTTTTTGAGGCTTTTAGTAATATCATAGCCATAACGCTCATTTTCAAGTAGACACATCACTGCAACCTGTATGGCACCTCTTCTCATTTCAGTCTCGAATCTTCTAAATAAATTGCTCATTTTATACTCCTTATAATACAATGCGGTACAAAAACATATATGTTATACAATACTGTGTGCCGTATAGTATATAAAAATACTGATAAAATTCAATGCAGATAGTATATTTCAATTATCATTCTAATCTTTCAAAACAAGTTTTAAAATCAAGGGAATTACTAATCCGGATATTTCAATAATTAAAGAATTAAAAAAGTTAGATCATTATATGAATTAGTTATATTCATTTCTTTATCAAAGAAAGTAAATTACATGAATAATATAAATGATTTTTTACTTTTTTAATTTTATTAAAATTAAAAAAGGATTTCATTTAATGTTTTTAGGGTTTTATTATCTGCTGAGCTGTATTTCAATGGCTGAAACATTGCTGTTTGATCCCTCTCTATTGGCCACTTCTTCTGTGCTGATATCTATAGCTCCAAGCTCGGCATCTAATATAAACTTGTTTCTTACAATTTCAGCAACATCAACTGCCCTACTTATGGCTTTTCCCCTGGCTTTTAACATTACTTCAGATGTTCCCCCGTTCATTTGAGTCACTACAGCTAATACGTAATTCATCACTGGTTTAGTTCCAATGTATACCACATTTTCTTCTGACATCTTTTTAACCTCCGTAGAAATAATGATTACTATAATGTTTGGATGTAATATTATATACAACTATGCATTTTAGTTAAATAAGGGTTAAAAAAATTGTAAATATCAAATACATATTTTTAATGATAGTTTTTAAATTTAAATATTGAATTTTCCATTTTAAGCATATTAGTGTCTGTTATTTATCATGTTAAAGACAATTAGCCATATTAATTATATTATCATATTTCTCTTTTACCAGGGATTCTTTGTGGCTTAGAGGCACCCTTTCCTGACAGTTTACCTGTAACATAATTTTTATCTGATTTTCTGCCCTTTTTATCTGTCATTGGTCTTATGAGTCCATGTTCCAGTACATAGTCTTCATATAATAATTCACCTACAACTTCTCTAAAATCTGCCCTTGATAAATGCGGAAATTCCTTTTTTAAAGTAGAGTATAATCGTTTTTCAAGATAAACACCATTGTGGTGTTTTAAAATGTCATCAGCTTTTGTTTTTATTGAGGATAGTTTATCTTTGTCGGTCATGTTTTATCTCCTAAATATTGAAAGTTTAAAATTGATCATCGTTTGACTGTATGTATTTTTTAAGTAATTTAATTTCCCAAATTTGTTGGTGAACCATAAATAAATAACTTCAAAAATTAATATTTAACTGTTAAACTATATTAAAACGTTTAAATTATTACATCATTATAAATATTTAAAGGAATAATTTAAATTGGAAATAGTTATATTAATTCTTTCTTTAAAAATTTAAGGTATTTGACTTATTTTTAATAGTTTATCATTTTCTATCTGCCGGGCTTATGTTTAAATGTTTATAAACATTTTTTATTACTTGGTTTTCTTTTAAATATCTAATTCCTATATTTATTATTAAATAAAACCTATATAATAATACAAATTAATTTTTGTTAACTGACATAATTAAAAGGTGAGAGTATGACAAGATTTGAAGAACTCTGTGAAAGTTATACAAGTGCCAGAAAAAGATATTTCAATTATGAGAATGAATGCATGGAATTTGGGATTAAAATGGTAGATGGATTAAAAGAATATCTGGATTGTCCTCCTGAACAGGTTAATTATTACCCTCCTGATAAAGAAAGCGATCCCAATGTTAGCTATAATATACACGGAGCCACAAAACTTGGAGAAGATGGATTCTGGCATGTTGGTATTGGAATTGGATTATATGAAGTTCCAAATGGTCGTCCACAAGAAAATGTGAGAAGTACACTTCTAATTAAAAAAGAAGATGGGCGTTTCGTAGTAAAATACGGTCGAGAATCTAAGGATGAATTTAGAATATGTGAAGACGATGAAGATGATCTAAAAAGGTTCTATGACTATATTTTTGATGAAATTAAAGAGCTGTATGATAAACAGTTAGAACACATTACTGGAGGGGCAGAATTTGCCCACGATCACGATGACTTGAGATATATCCAATAAAATATGCAATGCACCATCAAAATTTAGTAACATATTCTATCTTATTTTTCTTTATAATCCTGATGCTGTAGTTCATTGCATCAGGGGACTCAATGCCAATAAATACTGAATTTGTATCTATAAACAAAAAATTTTAATACAATTGCAAAATTAGACAGTTTTGCATATTTACTATACATTCTAAACTTGAGATCTACTGAATAAGTTAAAGTCGTTTATTTAAAAATAATATCCTAGTTTTAAAGTTATTATTTATAAGTTAAATCATTTAAAATAATCTCTTAAACTGGTTTAGAACCCTTAAAGTATTTAAATTAAAATTTAAAAAAAAGATTTTTTTTATTTACTGATATGTATTTCAATGGCTGAAACATTACTTTTCGATCCTTCCTTATTTGAAACTTCTTCTGTGCTAATGTTTATTGCTCTAATTTTTGCATCTAGTATGAACTTGTTTCTTACAACTTCAGCAACGTCAACCGCCCTACTTATGGCTCTTCCACGTGCCTTTAAAATAACTTCTGAAATTTCACTGTTCATTTGAGTTACCACAGCTAAAACATAGTTCATTATGGGCTTATTTCCGATGTATACAACGTTTTCTTCTGCCATTTTGACTCCCCTCTTATAGTATAATATTTTAAGTTGGTGTTAATACAATTATGTATTCTAAAATACATTTTAAACTTCTTGGAATTATTCAATTTGAGAAATTTTCAAGTACTAAATAAGAAAATTCCGTTTAAAAAAGAAATTAACCGTATATGGTTCAATAGGAGTTAATTTTTTGTATATTCAAATTTTGAATGTTCATTATATGCAAATGGGATTTCATCCGATTTAATTTGCGTAATGCTGGTTTTAATTCTATTTGAATAAATTTATCCAGCCCCCATATTTTTTCTTTTCCTTCTTTAATTTTTTGTACGATTTCCATTATCTCTGCAGGTTCTAGATGGTGCCAGTAGGATTTGTCATATCTCAGTTTAGCTATAATGTCCCACCAATTTACTACGTTTGTCAATGTATCGCCTCCGAATCTGATAAAAATAGTTGAAATCAATGTCGAGATAAACGTATAAAAAATATGAAATATTGGTGTAATTAAGATTATAATAGATTATATTGCCTAAAATGCCTAATAAAGTTTTCTATATACTTATAATATTATGTTACTTAATTATGATTAGTATTATACTTTAACCAGTTTAATTAATATTTAATTAAAGAAATAGAATAACTTACTATCTATAAATGTAAAGTTTCTCTTTGATTATCAATTCATCTTTCTAAACTCATTTAGCATAATTTTCAGGATTTTGCAACATCACCACTGTGACTATCTTCAATCAGTAAGCTTTAATTATGTTAAAAAAGAGAATCTTTTAATTCAGTGTCCTGATTAATCTAAACCATAGATTTCATTTTAAAATTTAATTACACTTAACTAACTGTATAAGGAGAAATAAATTGACTAATAATCAAGCTAAAAAACTTTATCAAAAAGGAATAGAACTACTAAGTTGTGGAAAGTCTGATGAAGCTATTAACTACTTTCGTGAGGCAGTGGGAGCAGATCCATTCTGTATAGAGGCCCAGCTAGAACTGGGATACCTTTTAGGGGCAATGGACAATTATGAAGAAGCTTTGATCTGTTTCAATAATGCATTGAGGATAGAAAAAACTTTTCCCGGACTTTTTGGCAAAGGAATGTGCCTTTTCTTCATGGAGGACTATGAAAAATCATTAGAGGCCTTTTTAGATGCCCAAGGATTCGGAGAAAATGAAGACCTTTGGTACTATATTGGAAGCTTGAATTTAATTCATGCAGGCAACTATGAAGGAGCCATAAATTGCTTTGATATAGCGTTATCTATAAATGAAGACTTTGTTGAGGCATGGAATGATTGTGGTATGGCATACAGCATTTTAGAAGATGATGAAAACGCTTTGGTATGTTTTGAGGAAGCTTTGAATATTGATCCGGATTACAAGCAGGCTATTTATAATATGGGGGCTACATTGGCTGACATGGGGCGTTACAGTGAATCGTTAATGTACTTAGATCGAATCTTGGAAAAAGAGCCTGATAATTTCAAAGCACTGTTTTATAAAGGAAATGTGTTGTATTTCATGGAAAAAGAAGAAGAAGCGATTGAATATTTCATAAAAGCTCTTAAAATAGATAAAAATCAGGAAGAACTTTGGAATTATCTTGGCTATGTGCAGTTCAGCCTGGGGCAGAACCACGAAGCAGTTGAATCTTTTAAGGAAGCTATTAAACTCAATAATGATTATGAAACAGCTTATATAAATTTAGGAAATGTTTACATGGATATAGGTAAAGATAATCCTGCTTTAGAATGTTTTGAACGTGTACTGAAGATTTCATCCGATAATGAAGAGGCCCTAATGAAAATTGAAGAGTTAAAAAACTAATTCAAAAATTAAATAATCCTTAGATAACCTAAGGACTTATTTTTTAATGATTATCATATAGGTATCAGTGATGGTACGATCGTCAACTGGCGGATAGATCAAAATGTGGTACCATGGAGTGCAAATTATATTTACAACTGTAATTCCTGGTTTGGCGGCTTTGAGTGTAAATGTGTTTCCTTCGGTAGATACTAAGTTGAGATAGTTTTTATTGTACTGTACATCGAAGGATACTTCTGGAATATGAATTCCTGAAGGAGTAACTGTAAATGTGTCGTTTAATTTTACTGTTTGTACATGGAACTGCCAGTTTGGATCCAGTTTAGCTGCAGAGACTCCTGAGATCATAAAACTCATGGAAAGTACAGCTAAAATAAGCATGGCTGCTATTTTTAGATTCTTCATCTGTTATCACCTCTCATCTAATTTAATAACTTAATAGCAATTATTGTATGTAACTACTAACACATAACAGTATCTACATTAAAAAATTAGGACTTTTATCTTAAAGATGATAACATATGTTTAATAGGACTTAAACTTATTTTTACATTGTTTTTTAGCTTTAATTTACAAAATAACATTTTAAATATCATATATTAAAACTATTTTTAAATTTAGACTTCATGATAATATCTTGTAAAAATAGTTTTTTCTTATTATTTTCTTAAATTTATTTGAAAAAGTAACTTTAAAAACATTTTTTAAATTTTAATTTATATTTTCAAAAATAACTTTGTTATAGTTGGTGAATTTGACGGTATTTAACTGGTTAATTTCCTGTGCTGAAGGTAATTTGTTAAAGAGTACTTAAAATAAGTTACTAATTGTATACCAACTGTTTTAGTTCTAAAAGTTTTTATAATTTTTAGTTCAACTGCATGATCTAAAACTTGTTATGTATACTAAAATGGAAAAATGGATAAAGGAAGAAGAAGTAGATGATTTTTTAGAAGATGTAACTGCAAACTTGTATATGCACATGTTAACTACTGGCCAAAATGTAATAATGGAGAAAATAAATGAAATTGAAGTTTCATGGAGATTTTGTAACAATTTACATGCCACTTAAAGAAAGGGAAAAAGCAGTAACATTTTTAAATAAGTATGACATAAATTATAGAGAAGATGAGATAACCCGAATTGATGGAACTTATATTCAGTTTGGTTTTTACGCATCTGAAACAATAAAAAGATTATTTGATCAATTTTTAGAAATGGAATTACGTGAATTACAAAATTGGTAATTGTCTTTTAAAAACTTATTTTAATTACTAATTTTAATTTCTATAATTTTTTAATAATAAAATTTAAGTAAATGATAAAATATAAAATAAAAAGAATATTCTTTTTATTTTAGCGGAATTTTACGATGTAAAATTTGATTTAGATATTGTTTGTATCTAAACTTTTATAGATAAATAAGGAGATGATTTAATGCATTTATTTTGTGCTAAATGCGGTGGAGAACTTAAACATGTTAGTGATGGGTATAAATGTATGGACTGTGGTAAGAAGTATCCTCAAGTAAGATGTCATGATAAGGAAGAATAAAATTACATTTGAAGTTCCATTTTAGTTATATATTATTAATTCAGATATTTTGTCCTGAAAATTATATTTTCATATTATTTTTAAAATTAAGAGCTATAATAGTTCTTATTACTTAAATGGAACTTCATTTATTATTATATATAAGTTAAAACAATGATTAAATATTTAATTATGAGTAACTTTTAAAATTAACCGGACAGCTAAATTATTAGTGTCCGGAAAATGTTAATGGCCATATTACTAATAAATCTTGACTTATTTATACTTTCATTTTTGTGAATATATGCAGATGCATATTTTGCATTATTTTTTAATTTTCAAGTTTTTAATCACTTAATTTAAATTAATTCATGTAATTACATCTTCAATTTGGAATAACAAACGGTAAGTGTTTTTAAAAATTTAGTGAAGGTTGTTCTGGTACATAATTTGTATCAAAATATAGGATACTTGAGAAAGGTATCACCTTCCTGTATTTCCTGTTATCATCATTAAAATGTATAATAAGTTCATTATTTTGTATTGCTAACTTTTCAACATTTTTTTCGCCTATTTTAAATAAATCTTTGTCTTTTGAGTTAATATATGTTATTTCAATGAATTGAGACTCTTCCATATTATCACCAAATACTGTTTAATATTTATATATAATTTCAATGATTTAATATTATTTTAAGTAAAGAAGCTGCAGGCTTTTAAAGAGGCTTTAAACTGTGTATTTTATATGCATGTGGGTGGAATTATCATCGTTAGATAAAAAACCTATCAGCAACGACTCTATGATATTTAAATGCTGTAAAAATTGAAAATTAGGGATTGCAAGAGTAAAAGTCCTGGGTACCTGGGGATGCACCGAAGTATGCACAGGATTTTAGTGGTTCAATTAATAATAAGTTAGTATTAATTTATATTTTTTTGTACTTTTATGTTTTTGAACAAATGCACTTTTATACATATGTTTTTATGGGTCTTAGATATTTATTGTGCCCTTTTAGGTGGGGGATGAATTAGCATCCCTCAAAAGATAAAAAAAGGTTAAAACATTATTTTTTTTAAATTCGTCGATAAAAATTAATTTTCATCATTTAATGAAAAGCAAATATATGCATATCATATATATTGAAAGCAGAATAATTAAATTATGGGCTCAATGAACCTTAATTTATTATATTTAGAAATTATTAAGGCTTTAATGGACACGTTGGTTAAAATATAACTTTCAATGCTAAATTAAGATTTGGATTTCTTTAGAGTACGAATGTCATTATAAAACAGTTCGATTTATATATGATGCCAGTCTATATATAACTGAAAAATATTCAACTCTAAAATTTTTGCTTCTAAATTTTAGTTTGAGGGACAATTTCTTTAAAAGTAAAAAGAGTAGGTGATTTGATGGATTCTAACTATGAAAATGCGATGATAATATTGAAAGCGATGGTAGAAAGAAGCAGAGTTACCAGTAATGGTGATGTCATAAGGAGAATTACCAATCTTGAATGTGATGAAATTAATAATGCAGTACCATGCTTAGAAGAGATGAAGTTAGTAAAAACATTAGCAGGCATTAAAAAAGTTAAATACGACTTTTTCAACGTTACTTTGGTACCAGAAGGTTACCAGTATTATCATGAAAATTTCGGAAAGATAAAGAGCATTGAATGAGTATAAATCAATCTCTCATCTTTTTAGAATATATAAAAATGTAGTTTTAATCATTGATTTTTATTTTTTATAAAACAAGCTATTTTTCTGTTTTTACAGTAGAAAGGCCTAAACGTTTAGCAATTACGTGGATTGTTGACCCCTGTATTAATGCTGAAGTTAAGGTTATAAAGAAAACTATGTTAAAGATCATGTTTGCGTCGTTTATCCCTGCTACTATGGGGTAAGTTGCAAATATAATAGGCACAGCTCCTTTAATACCTACCCATGAAATGAAAACTTTGTCTTTAAACCCTGCTTTAAATGGAGAAAGGCATAAGAAGACTGCAAGGGGTCGGGCAACCAAAATCAGGAAGAATGAGATTAAAATCCCTATTCCAATTATTGGGATAATTTGGGAAGGGAATACGAGGAGTCCAAGGGTTAAAAACATTATAATTTGCATTAACCATGCTAACCCATCGAAAAACTGCATTTGAATCTTTTTGTTTATGAAATGGCTGTTTCCAAGTATCAGTGCCGCAATATAAACGCTTAAAAAACCGTTTCCACCTACAAAATAGGTCACAGAAAATGTTAAAAAAGCCAGTGTTATGGTAAGGACTGGGTAAAGCCCCTGAATGTGGAGTTTAACGCTGTTAATTAGTTTAACTGATCCTTTCCCGAAAATAACTCCTAGAATGACACCGAGTCCTATTGACTGCACAAGCAACAGTATAGTAGACCAGACTGACGTTGTGGGGTTCAATATCAGAAATATCAAAGTAGTGGTAAGGAAGTAAGCCATAGGGTCATTTGTCCCACTTTCAAGCTCAAGTGTCGGGCGGATATTATTTTTTAACTCCTGGTTTTTGGACCTGAAGATAGAGAATATGGCCGCTGCATCTGTAGATGAAACAATAGACCCTATTAAGAGGGATGAAATAAGAGAAAACCCTGTAATCCAGTTAATAAAGAGGCCAACTGCTACAGTGGTTATTAAAACACCTGCAGTGGAAAGTACCACTCCCCTCCCGAGGACTGGTTTAACATCTCCCCATTTAGTATCTAAACCTCCTGAATAAAGGATGATAACAAGGGCAATAATTCCTATGAACTGTGTAATGTTGGGATTATCAAAGTAAATTCCGCCTATACCTTCAGAACCGGCTAACATTCCTATTAAAAGGAAAAAAACGAGCGAGGGGATCCCCAGCCTATTAGAAGTTTTGCTTATTATTATGCTGATAAAAAGCAAAAGAGAACCAATTAAAATGAACTGTTCAGAAAGCATTATATAATTATATTTTTTTATATCGATATATACTTTTTAGCTTATTAAAACTTATAGCTCCTTATAATACTTTCTGAGGGTTAAATATTTAAAATATGCCCATTTAATGCATTATACTAAAAGTAACTTTCAAATATTTATTTTTGTTTTTAATAACTTTGGATCATGGAAAGAACATGGAATTAAGTATCATTCTTTTTCTTCTTTTTCCCATCTTTTAATGCACTGGTCAATGGTTAAACAAAACTTACTTTCCATAATTTCCTGTTCTAATCTGGTTTTTTTAATGGATTCCCTGAGGGGACCGTAAACATTGGCAGCCTTAACTTTAATGCCCCTGCTTTTCAGCTCATCTGTGAGTTCTTCTAACATTTCAATTCCAGAATAATCAATGAAAGATGTGGCCTCAAAATCTAAAACAAACAATTTAGTGTCTTTATATTTGCCATTTACTAAATCTATAATTGTATTTTTTACACTTTCTGTGTTCATGAATATCTGAGATCCATCAACCCTAACTATGAGAGTATGGGAAGCTATTTCAGCTTCAGGGCGGCGTTTAATATCTAAATACTGAATAGTACCGGGTATACGTCCAAGTACAGCTATATGTGGATTATACATGTTTTTAAGTAAGCTTAAAACTGATAATATCACACCTATTACGATTCCTTCCAGTGCACCGATAAATAGCACTGTTAAAAGCGTTACAATGGCAACAGAAAATTCTATCTTGCTGAATTTATAGATCTTGCGAAAATGGGGAATATCAATCAGGCGTTTTATTACAAAAAGTATAACCGCAGCCAGTATAACTTGGGGTAAATTATAGAAAATTCCTGTAAATAAGACTAAAACCAATAGAATAACTATTCCAGATATTCCTCCCGCAAGTGGTGTTTTTGACCCGCTTTCATTATTTACTGCAGTTCTTGATGGCACACCTCCTACAGGTAATCCCTGAAAAAGGCCCACAGCAATATTGGATAAACCTAAAGCCAATAATTCCTGATTTTTATCAATTTTGTACTTGTTTATAGTGGCATACTGTGAAGCAAACAGATATCCTTCTACATGGCTTACCAGAAAAACAGTTATGCTCAAAGTAAGCAGGATACTGATATCTATTAAATGGGGATCTGGAATAATCAGGGAAGGAAGTCCCTGGGGAATTGAACCAACTATTTTCACGCCTAAAGAGCTTAAATTAGTGAAAGTAACAACTACAATTGACCCTAAAACAAGGAACAATGTATTGGGTAGTCTGGGAAACTTTTTAGTTGCAAGAACCAGGAAAATGATTCCTGAAATGCCAATAGCAAGAGTGGCCAGGTTTGTCTGGCCAATATGAACAAAAAAATAGTACATACGCTGAAAAAAAGTGCCTGAAGCACCTGATATTCCAAACAATGTTGTAATTTGACCGGAAGCAATGTATAATGCTATACCTGCTAAAAAACCGGTTAAAACTGTCTTTGAGATGAATTTAATTACAAATCCCAATCTTAAAGCCCAGGATAAGAACGCTAAAACGCCCATTATAACCGCTACAAGGGATACCATCATGAAATACTGGCCAGCGCCCACAACCATTAAAGAACCAAGTGTGGAACCAACCAGTATGGAAAGAGTAGAAGTAGGGCCCATTGATAACTGTTTAGAAGTCCCAAAAACCATGTAAACTAATAATGCCACCATTGCAGAATACAAACCAATTTGTGGGGGCAGGCCTGCCAAAGAAACATACGCCATGGCTTCAGGTATTGTAAATGCCCCAACTGTAATTCCCGCAATAATGTCTGGCCTTAACCATTCTTTATTATAGGATCGTGCCCATTTGCTTATTGGAAGTAAAGATGAAACTTTCATGATTTTAATTCTCCTATTTACGCCAAAATTGAAGGTATAAGAGTTTTATCTCTCTTTTAATATGTGGGTCATTTTTGTTAAAACTACTGGTTGCTGTCCTATTGGCTCACTTTTAAAAGTAGGGATATATGGACTTTCTCAAACTCTTTTAGCAGGGTAAAACTTCTTTGAAATATCTAAAAAGCACATTTAAACTCACATTTTTACATTAATGTTATATTTTCTTACAACGATAATAAAAGGACCAATTTCCATGGAAAAGTACTGCTTACCCTTTTTTATAATACCCTTATTTGTTATGGGTATTCCGTCACTTTTCATTTACAGGACATATTATCACCCAATTTTAAATATCAATAGTGTTTGCTTTTTCCATGTTTTTTTTTAATCTAGAAAGCAGAATTTAATTATTTTTAACTATTATTCCACATTTTTTAGTATCTTTGGTTATAATGTTTAATAATATGCTTGTGATACAGGTAACATATACATTAAGAATCTTTTTATAGAAGTGCCACGTAATTAATTAATAATTTAACTGATTTAAAGAAAATAATTACAAAAAAGAGGTGAAAAAGATATTAAAACATGTAATTAAAGGAGAAAAACGAATCTTAATTCTATTAATGATTTTAAGTTTATCTTTAATTTTTAATTTCTGTGTTAGTGGCGTTTCAGCGGCTCCTGGCGATATAATTTATGTTAATGGATCTTCTGGAAACGATTCATGGGACGGTTTATCTTCAACATGGACATCCGGTATAAAAGGCCCAAAACTCAGTATTAAAAACGCAACTGGTACAGTAAATAGCGGTGGAACAGTAAACATTGCAGATGGAACTTATGCTGGAACTGATAACACTGAAATTACCATTACTAAGAATATGAATATCATTGGCCAAAGCCAGACTGGTACTGTAATAAACGGAACGAATTCAAAATGGGTTTTCAAAATTCAAAGCGGTTTAACCGTTACAATCCATAATTTAACACTTGCAAATGGTGATGCAGATAACGGAGGAGCTATCTACAATAGGGGTAGTTTAACTGTCACAGACAGTACCTTCACTAATAACTCTGCAGGTGTTACTGGTGGAGCTATATATAATCAGGGTACTTTAACTGTAACTCACGGCAAGTTTATAGATAACTCTGCATTTAGTTCTGGCGGCGCTATTTACAATATAGGCGATTTAACTTTAATTTACAGTAATTTCATAGATAGTTATTCGCATACTGCTGGTGGCGCTGTCTACAATATCGGTGATTTAACAGCAATTTGCGTTGATTTTGTAAACAACTCTGCACTCGCTGCCGGTGGGGCCATATACAATACGGGTGTTTTAACTGCAGGTGGTTGTAATTTCACTGATAACTCTGCACTTGCTGCTGGTGGAGCTATTTACAATATAGGTAATTTAAATTTAATTAACAGTAATTTTAAAAGTAATTCTGCCTGTGCCTCTGCTGGAGCTGTTTACAATATTGGTGATATGTTTGTAACCGGTACTAATTTTACGGGTAACAGTGCGTACGGTGCAGGTGGAGCTATCTTCAATATTGGTGATTTACTTGTAACTCACAGTAATTTCACTGGTAACTATGCATACGGTGCTGGTGGAGCCATATACAATGAGGGTGATTTAACCGCAGAGGGTACTAATTTCATAAACAACATGGCATATGGCGCTGGAGATCCAGAACATGTTTCGACTGCAGGAGGTGCAATCTACAACGATCTCGGTGGCGATTATACGCTGAAATCATGCCATTTTAAAGGAAATATTCCTCAGGACATATATAACGAAACGGATCCCTCTTCAGGTGGCGACAGTAATTCAGGAACCACCGTAAAAGCAGCAAGTAAAACAGCACCACTTCAAAAAACAGGGATGCCTTTAGCCGGGCTTATATCTGCGGTTTTAATGGTTTTAGGTGGATTGAAGATTTCAAAAAGGAGATAATTTTATATTTCCACCTTTTTTCAAAAGCGCCTTTAAATTGAAAATTTTTGATAGCCGCAGCGATGCGGCAGAAAAAATCTAATTATTGATTTTCATTGGAATTTTCAATTTGTTCATTTTCTAATTCTTTTATTTTCTTTCTTACAGCCAGAATGAATTTACTTGCCTCTGCAGAGTTAACTTTTCTAACGGTTGTTTTACCAGTAGTAAACCATACTCTAATTTTAGCATACCCATAAAAATCAGTATCTTTCTTTTTATAAATACGGACTATATTTTTATACAGAACCAGTCCATCTTCCATCATTATGCCCATAGGTGTCATAATTAGGGCATGTCTATCACCCGCAACACTTAAATATTCATTTGCTGGTGGTTTGTTATCTTTTCTATTTCTTTTATTTGGTCTTTCAGATCTTTCCTTTCTCGGCGGCATGATCGGTGCCTCCTCTAGTAGAGTATATTATTATACTTAAAATTGTTTTGGAAAATAATCAAACTATTATCTAAATCATTACGGTATTCTATCTGAATATATCTTTCCCAATTTTTTAAACTCAACATTTTAATTTTTTTCTATTTTTATATGTATAAGAAAAGATTTTGAATTTAATTTTTAACTCTTGGGGGATAGTTTGGTATATTAATAAAAGAATATGCGAAGCGATCCTAATATGAAAGTGCAATAATTTAAAATCTTTTTAACTTCTTTTTTAGATATCCTGACAGAATTTGTAATTTTTTCGATTTTTAATACTTAAAAACATGACCTGAAAATGCAGAAAGACATTTTTTAATAAATTTAGTCAGTAAAATATTAATTAGAATAAATTATGAATATATAATGGTGATGAAATGGAAGTAATAACATTTGTAGAAGGAAACGTTCCAATTTCGAAAATAGAAGAATTTGAATCAGATTATGAAACCTTAAAGCAAAATAAGAAGCCAGAAGGAATGATAGCATCATATTTATTACAGGATTCTACTAAAAAGGGACTTTACATAATTGAAACTGTATGGGCAAGCCAGGAATCATTAGATAAAATGGGAAATGAACAATTAGAAATAGTTGAGTTATTCGAGAAATCTGGGATTAGACCAACTGTAAAAGTGTATAATATGGTAAATAACATTTAGGTTTACAATTTATTGATTATAGAGATTAGAAATATGATCTCTTTCCCATATTGACATGATTTATAATTTTGGAGAAAATAAGGAGATTGTACAAAAGAATTATAGTTTTGGATTTCATTTTCAAAGATTTTACTTAAAACAGTTCGATTTATATATGCACATCTTAATATAATTAATTAGCATGTTCTGAATTTAAAGAATATAAGGGGGTGTTTTGATGGGTTCTACCCGTGAAAACGCAATGATAATTTTAAGAGCAATGGTGGAAGGGAGTAAAAAACGCGGAAGTGGTGATGCCCTAAAAAGGATGACCAACCTTGAATGTGATGAGATTAATGATGGCATAGAATGCCTGGAAAAGATGCATCTGGTAAGAACCTTGCCTGGTTGTAGTACATTCAGGTATAACTTTTTGAATGTTATTTTAGAACCTGAAGGCTGCAGGTACTATAATGACAACTTTGGGAAAATAAAGGCCATTGATTAACTTAATCTTATTTTTTTTATTTATTTCCCGCATTATACATCTTGACAGAGCCGAACACATACCTGCTTTAACTACCATTAAGCTTTGCTCAATGAAAAACTATCTCATCATTGACTTCACAGACTATTTTAGATTTTTTATTTCTTGAGGAGTGTCTAACTGCAGGTGTTTCCATATCTTATCTGTTGATAACGATTATCGCCACAGCAGTTGAAATAAGATAATAACTCTATTTTCCGCTCTGCTTACTGGGAAAATACCTCCGAAACAATGAGTATTATAATTATATTGGATATATTGCAAGATATGACTAAGTATTTAACTCATGTTAAATAATTGTAAATGTTAAAAATAGTATTAAATGGATGTGCAACATGAACGAACATAAACAGGTAGAAGTTGAAATAGATGAAGATTTTCATATTTTTGTGGATGAAGGTTTAGAGGACGTCATTAAAAATTTCTTCCACTGGGAAATTGAAACATGCAACTGCTGTATTGACTACAAGGGGTCAACATGGATCGAGTTCTGCGATTTTGAAGATTGGAAACGATTTTTAGAGCTGGCATTACGTAATAACATTGCAGTAAATGGTGCAGGTCATGAACGTGAAACTCTCTGGGAATTTCTTCAAGAAAAAGGGAATGTAAAATTAGTTTTTGGTGAGGAACTCATAGATGACCCCAATAATGAAGACAGTGTTGTAGGTACGGGTGTTCTTGTAATTTGCGTGGGCTTAATGTTTCCAAAAGAACTTTTGGATGAATTTAAAGAACTGTTATTTGAAGTCTTGCCGCTTGAATAGGATTTTGGTTTTTGACAGGCGTAGAAATCTTGAAAATCTGTCGAAATCCTCAAAAATCTCTGATTTTTGGGAGATAAGAAATGCTACGCATTTTTTATATTTTCAATTTCGATGCATCAAAAACTTAGTTTTTGATTGCTTTGATTTTCAATGTTTTTTTCTTTTTAGGCCTTAAACTTCTTTCATTTTAGACATCTTGACAGGATTAAAATTTTTGGAAAAATTAGAATAAATAACAGAAAGATCTTGATTAAGGATGAATAAAATTTTTTAAGTAATTCAGGCTATCATGTTTCCCTATTGAGTTTCAAAAGCTCTTCTTTAACTTCAATTGCAGATTCAAAAATTGGATCTAGTTCTAAAGATTTATCAATGTATTTAATGGCTTCTTCATTTCTATTCATTGCCATAAGTGTTTCCCCTTTGTTAAGCCAAATAAAAGGAAGTTTAGAATTAATTTTTAATGCTTTATCAACATATTCCATAGCTTCTTGATATTTCCCGAGTTTTCGAAGCGTTTCACCTTTATTAGATAATGCATGGGGATATTTAGGATCAAAACGCAAAACTTTGTTATAGCAGTTTATTGCTCCTTCATAGTTTCCCAATTTACTTAAAGCAATGCCTTTATTATTTAATATGGAATAATAACTGGGTCTTAATTCTAATGCTTGATCAAAGTAATTTAGTGCTTCTTCATATCTTTTAAGTTTTGAAAGAACAATGCCTTTAACGTTAAGTCTAATTGAATTTATCAATTTTTTATCTAAGAATTTAGTAATGCCTAAATTTATATCTATGGATTTGTTTGAGCATTCTAACGCTTCTTCATATTTATTGAGGTTTAAAAGAGCAATAGCTTTGCCAGCCCATGCAAGAGGGTCATTGGGATCTGATTTTACATATTTATCAAAGTAGTCAAGTGATTCTTGATATTTATATCATTTTCTACAGGTTCAACACCTTTTGTCCATTTTGATATTTTTCTTTTGTTAATAAGTGTATATACTACAATGTACAATAATAATGCTGTAACTCCTAAGATAATTAAAAATAGGAGGTTATGGCTTTCAGGCATGTTAATATAGATGTAAATGATTAAAAATAGTTCAATTAAAGCTAATAATGACAAAACTGTCCGGTATACATTCCGGGGAAAACTTCCTTTATTATACAATCCAGTTGTTCCTATAATAATAAGGAAGATGCCTACAATTATCCAAGTAAAGCCTAACGGATTTCCCCCGGGCAAAAAAGGTAAAGCAATGAAAAGAAAACCTACGAAAAAATTTAGTATAATATTAGTATCATGCTCCATTTATTTCATCCTCAAATTTTGCATTTTATCCTCTTTAAAGAATTTTTTAGATTACACTATTATACAGATTTAGGCTAATTTCTGCGTTCTTTTTTGTAAGTAGTACTAAATACCGTATACTCCTTTTCATATTTCAATAATCTTATTTGTTATTTAAAATTTACTAAGATCTAAAAATTATAGAAACGAGTCTCGATCATGGATGAAGCTTTTGAGTTTGCAAGTAAAAAAGCGTTTGAGGACTTTGGAATTAGTCAGTCTTCTTTTAGTCAGGAAGTTTCGAAATTAATTTTGATTGCTAAGAAGTATATTGAAAAAGGAGAGAAATAACATTTATTTTTTTTAAAGAATATGCTAAAGGATTTTAATATGTCCTTCATACGGCCAAAATACCATTTTTCGTCGTTTTAAATTCTGTATGATCCTTATACTTTCAGTTCTACCAATATCGTACTTATTAAACATTTCGTCAATGATTATATTTATTGGAGCTCCTTCATATTCTTCTTCATACTCTTGAATAAGATTAAGCATTAAATTAACTGTTCTAGGTCGAGGAGTTTTATATTCTATTAAACCTGCATCAGGGTCTAAATAATCTTCAACTAAAAATTCCTTTAATGCATTTCGATCTGATATATCTTCAACATGTTCTACTGTATTATCTTCAACTATAATCTCTAAATATTTTCTTATTCGTTTTAAAAAGTCGGATAATCTATACATATGAAATATTTGACCAGTTTCATTGTAAAATTCTTCAATTAAATCTGCCTGAGGACCTAATAAGTTACCCGTATCTCCTTTAAACCACCAATCATTCTTTTTTTCATTAGTAACAAATACTACAGGTTTTTCTTTTAATTTGGCATTATCTATTATTTGTTTCCATAAAACTAAATCGCCGTATTTTTTTATAGTTTCTTTATTTATATCTTCGTAACCTGGAGGGATCTTATTTTTAAATCGTTTTTCTCCTTCAGAGTAAATTTTTTCTAATTTTTCTTTTGGATAACTATTACCTATCCTGTTTTTAAATAATTTGTCAATTTTATTCCTAATTATATCATTTAATAGTAAATTAGGCATCTTTTTAATTTTTAGTTCATCAATAATTGTTTGAATGTTATTTAATCCTTCCTGTATCTCATCAGCATTTATATACTGACTTTGTAACATTGATAGCTTTTTAAGATTTTTTTCGAGATTTTGAATGTCAATGGATAGTTTAGTCAATCTTTTTTTAATATTAACCGAGCTTTCTTGGATGGAAATTGATTTCCATCGGTTTCGTTGATATTCTAAAGCAACTTGATGAGGTATCCATAGTTTTTCTTTTATTTTATCATTTTCTATTGCATTAAAAAAATTATCTGATTCTTCTTTGGTGAGTTCGTAAATAGATAAGAGTACACTACTATCAAAAACAAAAATACATTCTTTAAATAGCTTTTTAAAGTCTGGACTATGGTAATATCCTGGAAATAAATATTTCATAATATCATATACTCTTATTATTCTCTAAATATTTTAAACTAAATATAACTTCTTATATTCATTTTTAGCATAATTATCAGTCATTCCGGCAATATGATCGCATATAATAGACAGATATACATAATGATGCTCTAATAAACATTTAATGACTATCATTTGTTTCTGCAACTCACTATCAGTTTCCAATAATATATCTTTTTTAGTAAAATCGTTTATTTTTTCAAATATCTTTTTAATTATTTTTTTATCATAATTGTCGTCACATTCTTGACATTCTTCATTTATAGAATCAATATCACTATGGATACGTTTTAAAAAATCGTAATTTAATTTTAAATCAATTTCACTAGAATAAGTGGCTTTAAAAACATTTTCTAATTCTTTTCTTTTCATTTCTAATTTTAAAAATTTTATTAATTCATTTATTTCATTTGGAGGGCTATTTCTGAACTCTATTTCATCTAAATATTTATTAGCTAAAACTATTTTACAACCATACCATTTAGTATTCTCATGAATTCTCTGAGAAAGTTTATCTAATGTTTCTTTTGGCATTTGTCTAGGATTAGTATAAAATGCTTTAAACAACTGTCTAACTATATAAATCGCTTTACCGTCAAATATGTTAACATTATACGAATTTAGAATTCGATTTTTAATGTAATATTCAATTTTTTTGTCAAATTCAGCTCCAGAATCGCTAAAATCAATTAGTTTAGAATCAAAATATTTTCTTGTGTTCTGATATGCATTTTCTGTTTGTACGTTTATATTTGATTTTTTACAGGATATTTTATTTTTATCTATCACTTGTAATCTAATATGATTTTCATTTTCAGGACTTTTTAATTGTTTGTTTAGTTTTTCTGATGAATTAAGAGTTACATCTTTAATGAAATAATCTATTATATCTCTAATTAAAGAATTCCAAGTATACTCATTTGAATACTTTTTATTCTTTTGAATTTTATTTTCTAATTCTTTAAGTAATTTAATTTCAATATTATCTGGAATAACGTAATTCTTAGTAAAGTGATTTAAAACCAATTTATCCCATAACTCATAGTCAATATTGCCTTTTTCAAGTATTTTAGAACGGGCTTTATCATCAAGATGATCAAGAATATCTGATGGAGTAGCATTTTTTACAAATGAAACAAACTTAGAATAATATTTCGGGTCCAAATCTCCAGCATTACATATGTTTTCTTCGGTTCTAGTTTTTATATTGATAATATTTTCATCAATATATTCTATAATTTTGTTTACATCTAATTTAAGGTCTTTATCTCTTAATCCATCGTCTAAATCATGTTGTCTTTGTGCGATTTCATCAGCTATAGCTACTATTTGACCTTCTAAAGTTACTGGATGATGATATTTCATAAAATCTGCAATATGATTTTTACACTGCATAAATCTAGTTATATCCCATTTTTTATCTTCTTTTTCAATTTTTGTATGTTTTAGAATACCATCAATTACCTGCCAAGTTAAATTTAATCCTTTTTCTTTTTCATATTTTTTTTCTAGGATGTCTACAGTCCTTAAACCGTTAAAATTATGTTTAAACCCACAATAATTTATGCAATATTTTAAATTTCCGCCTAAATCATCTTCTCCCCTCATAATTCCATCTAAAACATCTTCACCTTGATGTCCAAAGGGAGTGTGGCCGATATCATGCCCTAAAGCAATTGCTTCGGTTAAATCTTCATTTAAGCCTAAATTTCTTGCTATACTCCTTGCAATTTGCATTACTTCAAGTGTATGTGTTAATCTAGTTCTATAATGATCTCCTTTTTCGTGAGAATAGACTTGTGCCTTGTGTTCTAGTCTTCGAAATGCTTTGGAGAAAATTATTCTATCTCTATCTCT
>JAEZKE010000083.1 GCA_023436175.1 Methanobacteriota archaeon | reverse complement strand
TTGTGAATCATTCCAGCTTCGACACGTTCGTGTGCAGGAGTTCCTAATCCCCCTGACTGATATGGATCGTGTCTTACATCACCTAATAAAGCCCCTGCATGTGCACCTGTTGCATCAACAAAAGGAGCTACAATGTTGTTTTCATTGCTTACAAGGAGCTTGGGAATCATGATTGAAGTTCTAGGTTTTATTTGTAGAAGTGCTACAAAGACAACTGCTGCTGCTATTAAAGCCAGGAAAAACTGGTTAACAACGAATCCAATGATCAATATGAATGATATTATGATCATTGTAAACATGTTCTTCCTCTCTTCCTGAGACTTTGCCTTTGCTTTATAATTTGTAACGATCTTTTTACCTTCACCGGCAGGCATGGTTCCAATTAGAGGGTTATGATTATCTTCAATATTTGGATAAACTAAGATATCTTGAAGTTCTTCTGGAGGAAGCAATTCTGCCATTCCCTTTGCAAGCATGGATTTACCAATTCCGGGTTCTCCAATTAAAAGAACATTCCTTCTCTGTTTCGCAGCTTTTTTAATAGTTTCAACTGCTTCTTCTTGACCTATAATTTGATCTATGATCTTTTCAGGGACTTTAATTTCCTCTGATGTTTTATAAGTTCTTAAATTGAATGAATTTGAGCTTGAATTTAGATTTGCCATGATCCATGACAACCTCCTATTTTCATTTTATTTAAAAAAATCAACATTTTTATTTATAATAACTTTATGGAATATTAACTTTATTGATATATAATATTGTTATATATAAATATCTACTTTTCGTTTTTTTGAATTTAAAAAAATTTTACTTTAACCAATTACCTATTTAAAATTCTTTCTGAAATAATTTTATGGCTAATTTCATATTTATAATTGTTGAAATCAATTCCTAAAATTCCCCAACATTCCTTAAAACAGATTTTGACATTAATTAAAATAAAACACATTATTCAAAAATTTTATTAAAAATTAACTATAAATTTCCAAATAAAGAGGAAATAAACTGAGAACTGAACTTATTTGTCCTATTTACTACTCGAGCATATATTACTATTTTTATTTTTTAATGAAATACTCAATTATGAAGTTACACTATATAACTCTTTTGCAATATGTTGAATTTAATATCTAAAAAAAAGTGCTATTATTCTAAGTAATATACCATGATATATGTTACTCTTTTTCAATTTTAATTCCTAATCTTACGCTTTGTATTGATTCGCCCCGGATCATTTCTTTAACTCCATCATCGTGTTCTAAAATGAAATTTAAGTTATTGAATTCAATAGCAAGTACTTTGGCATGTATTGAACTACCATTTAAAAGTATGATTGTGACTTCTTCTCCTTTAAAATTCTTGAGTTCATTAAAAAATACAGTTTCAGTCTTAGATACAGTTTTAGGCACTTCAATCTTTTTAGTTATCATTATTATCCCCCTCAAATTAAGTTTTTGGTGTGCTAAATTTTGAAATTTCTTTAAATATGGAAGTTTTTATCTTATTGTATCACCATTATTACTATTTTTGGAAATTATAACATAATAAAATTATTATCAAATTACTTTCAAAATTTTATAAATTTTATATAAAGTGAAAACAATATTGAAACAATTTTGAAATAAATTAAGTTTAAAAGGTAGAGTATATTTTCAAATGTTCATAATGTAAATCAGTTATATATACGGAGGCTAAATTTTTGCGTTCTAATAAAACCCGATGCATAATGGTACAGGGAACTTCATCAAATGCTGGAAAAAGTGTTGTTGTAGCTGCACTTTGCAGAATATTTTCAAAAAGAGGATACCCAGTTGCACCGTTTAAATCTCAAAACATGTCCCTTAACTCATACACAACATATGAAAATGCAGAAATAGCAATTGCACAGGTTCTACAGGCTGAAGCAGCAGGAGTTGAACCTTCATACCATATGAACCCAATCCTTCTTAAACCAAAGGAAGATTTCATATCTCAGGTAATAGTGCATGGAAAGCCTGTAAGTGATATGAATTTCTATGATTACCAGAATTCTTTTAGAGAACAGGCTTTAGAAGCCATTAAAATATCATTAGACACATTAAAAAAACAATATGATGTAATCATCATAGAAGGAGCAGGATCTCCTGCAGAAATAAACATGCAGGACAGAGATCTTGCAAACATGAAAATAGCAGAGATGGCAGATGCTGATGTCATATTAGTTGCTGATATTGACAGAGGTGGAGTTTTTGCATCTATTGCCGGAACTTTTGCCCTTCTCGAAGAAAAACATAGAAAACGAATAAAGGGAATTATAATCAACAAATTTAGAGGTAACTTGGATATATTAAAGCCGGGAATTCGCCAAATTGAAGAGATTGTAGGATCCCCTGTTCTTGGTGTTATGCCCTACGATGAAAGCTTAAAACTTCCAGAAGAAGATTCAGCATCCCTATCAGAGCGAAAATACAGTAAAAATGAGAAAATAACCATTGGAGTAATGCGTCTTCCAAGAATTTCTAATTTTACAGATATAGATCCCCTTGAATACGAACCAGATATTGGTATAAAATTAATAGAAATGGGAGATGAAATAGGGAATGTAGATGCTTTGATACTCCCCGGGACAAGAAACACCGTAAATGATATGATAGCTTTAAATGAAGCGGGTTTTACAGATGAAATCGCTAATTTATCAGGGGAAATACCTGTTTTTGGAATATGTGGAGGATACCAGATGCTTGGAAAAAAGATAATCGACGACTCGTTTAAAGAATCCAAGTACGGCACTGTTGATGGAATCGGTATTTTAGATGCTAAAGCAAAATTTGAACGAATTGACAAAATTGTTACCCAGAGTAAAGCGAGTGTCATTGGAAACGGGATTTTCAAGGGAATAAAAGGAGAATCTGTAAAAGGATATGAACTGCATGAAGGCATTACAATTCTTGGAGAATCAAAACCACTGTTCAAAATCATTGCGGGGTGTGGAAATCATCCTTCATCCCCATATGATGGGGCAGTAAACGGATATACTGCAGGTACTTATTTACATGGAATATTCCACAATTTCACGTTTAGAAGATTCTTTACAGATTATTTAAGGGCTCAAAATGGTCTTGATATACTTGGTTTTAATGAAGATAATTTTGAAACTTTAAAGAAGTACTCAATTGATAGGCTGGCAGAAATCGTTGAAGAAAACATAGACTTAAAATTAGTTGAAGAATCTATTGAAAAAAAACAGTAAAAAATGTAAAATAAAATTTTAAATTAAATTAATTTTTTAAGTGAATCTATTTGATTTGTTCTAAAGGCTTATGTTTTGACCTTATTAAAAGTACTGTACATGGAGCGGAGTGGACGACTTTTTCAGATACGCTGCCTAATAAGTGCTTATCTATTTTGCTTTTTCCGGTTCCCATGATTATTACATCTACATTTTCTTCTTCAGCAATTTCAACGATCTTTTCTGCAGGATCTCCCTCAATAAGAATCGGTTTGAAGTTTATCGCACTGGATTTTTTGAACTCCTGCCCCATGCTTTCTAAAATTTCTTTTCCTTGGTTTTTCAGCTCATTAACCATCATTTCTTTAACTTTACGTGGAGTTAAAAAAGGAGCAGATGTATCTGCCACATAAAGACCAATGACTTCCATTGACCTTCCATGTATCAAATCAAGAGTATGTCCTATTATTTCATCTAAATATTCGCCAGTACTTGTAACCAATATTTTTTTATACATATTATCACCCAAATACAAATATTCTTATTACTGCATAAGCTATATATGTTGCCAGTAAAATCAATCCATCGATTCTTGAAAGTTTCATGTCTCTTTTTATAAGTAATATCAACAGTACTGTAACAAAAATCATTGCAGGAGCATCGAAGATAAGTGAAGTATGGTCTACAGGAACATTCAAAATAAGAGCAGGTACTCCAATTCCTATAAGTATATTAAATGTGTTACTTCCAAGTACGGTTCCTATTGATAAATCATGTAAACCTTTCCGGGCAGAAGAAAACGTGACAACAAGTTCTGGAATACTTGTTCCAATAGCAAGTACAAATAGACCCATTATCATTTGAGGTATACCTAAAATCTCCCCAATTCCTGTTCCACTATAAACCAATAACCTGCATCCTACTACCAGTCCTGCAAATCCAATTATTGTCCATATCAATGTCTTAGAACTGATTGATCTAAGTTTAGACCCGGACTTTTCATTATGGTTTTCAAGTTCCGATTTTTCTTCAATTACATCTTTATTATTTTCAGAATCTTCCTTCTGGGCTTTTATTAAACTTCTAAGGTAAAATGCATATACAATTATCATGACAACAGCCGCTATTTTTCCAATATCCCCAAAGAACATGAAAAACATAAGTATAAGCGCTGTGGCAAGTGTAACTGCCCCGTCCCTTCTAAGTCCCCGGGTATCCGATTTTATAACGCCTGTAAAAGCCGCAGTTATACCAAGTATTCCTGCAATGTTCCATATATTTGATCCAATTACAGTTCCAACCCCTATATCCACACTACCACTTAAGGTAGCTATCATTGCAGAACCAAATTCTGGAAGAGAAGTTCCAATTGCAGACGCTGTAACTCCGAGTATTATTTGAGATATTCCCAATAAAGCACCGATTTCTACCAAATTGTCAACAAAGATGTCTGCTGATTTTATTACTATAAGCAAAGAAATTATTAGAATTACAATTAGTTCTACTAAAAATATTTCCATAAACTCACCAATTTTTTTATTAAATTAATAATAAATGGACAATTAACTTGTACCATAATTAACCATCATAGTTTTATATAAAAAAATTGGTTGAAGTATTACTTATGATATATTCCAAAAACAAGAACTCCCACCAGTATTATAACTAAAAATAATAATTGAGGATTGTCAAAAAAAGGATTAATACCCCTTTGTAAAGTATTTTCAATAAAAGGCCGGGAAGTCAATTGAATTCCCGCACTTAAACCTATCATTACTCCATGTAATTTTAGTCTTTTCTTTTCTTTTTGTATAGCAAGATACTCTTTATCGAAATCAACTTGAGAGTGACAACTTAAAAGCCCCGATCCTAATTTGTACACTTGTGAAAGCGTTGGAATATCTTTATAGTTCTTTCTATATTTTCCGGATGCCTTCCGCCAGCTTTCACGCTTAGCTTCCTGACTACAATTACTTATATCCGCTGGACAATATTTTTGATTTGGTGATTTCACTTCAAATGGTTTACCACACCACTTACAATATTTTATTGCTGTAATTTGATGACTAATCGTGAACCCCCAATATATTTGAATCTTAATCTGATATCATAAATAAAAATTAATTTAAATTAATTCTTAGTTTACAATTTAAACAGTTTTTAACCTACGAATTGTTTTAGTATTGTTAATAAGATTATTACTACCAATACGGCCCCTTATACTTAACAGTCTTCTACTTTAAGTATTTTCTTGATTTTCATGTATTTTATAAATCAAATGTTACACGAAAATTTTTTACATAATTTATCGTAACACAAGCCGGAAGTAAATTGCCTTTTTCCGCATATAAATGTTTCGAATAATTAAACTTATCAAATAATATTTAAGTTATTTAACTTTAGACACATTAAATCATCCGACTTTAAGTATAAGTTTTAATAAAATGTTTCAGAAGTTAAATAAGAAAACAAAAATCAGCATTGATATCTAAAATGAAATAAATTTTAAAAGTGAAAACATGCTAAATTTGAAGAAATGGCCCAAAAAAGCAGGCCTCCCGCCAGGATCACTTGTTTACACTGGTAAAGAGGACATACCAATTAAAATGGATCTTATAGAATATAATAAAGAAATATTCAGCCAAAAAGCAATAGAAAAATGTCCCGAATTTACAAATGAAGATACTATAAATTGGATAAAAGTAAATGGTCTTAAAGATGTAGAAACCTTAAGAAAAATAGGTAAATGTTTTAATTTACATCCTCTGGTACTTGAAGATGTATTAAATATAAATCAGCGCCCCAAAGTAGAGGATTATAATGACCACCTTTATATTGTTTTGAAATTATTTGATATCAACGATGATGATCGTATGGTAACAAAACAGGTGAGCCTTATCCTCCAAAAGAATCTTGTAATCTCTTTCCAGGATGATGATGAACCCATATTTGATTTAATTATCAAAAGAATAAAAATAAAAGAGAATCAAATAAGGAATAAAGGAGCTGATTATTTATTATATTCTCTTATAGACACAATTATTGACAGTTATTTTTTGGACTTAGAAAAGGTTGAAGACAATATAGAACGTATAGAATATAATTTAATAGAAAATACAAATCCAGAAGTCCTTAAAAGGATCCATAATATTAAAATGGATATTATAACACTAAGAAAGACAATTAGACCACTGAGGGGGATGTTGAGTACCCTTGAGTCATCTGAATATTTTCAAATTGATGAATCAACAGATTATTATTTCAGAGATGTTTATGATCACTCCTTACAGATCTTTGAGATGTTAGAGTCTTTAAGAGATAGAGTTTCGGAAATACTTGATATCTATTTATCAAGTACAAGTAACAAATTAAATGAGATAGTAAGAGTTTTAACAGTGATATCAACCATATTTGTTCCTTTGACATTTATTGTTGGCCTTTATGGGATGAATTTCAATAATATGCCCGAACTCAGGGAACCATTAGGATATCCTGCTGTTTTAATTATACTTTTAATAGTTGCAATCTTTATGTTACTGTACTTTAGAAGAAAAAAATGGATATAACATATTAAAATTAATAAAGAAAGTATTCAACACGTTTGATTTCAAATATAATTTGACATTTGACCTCATCGAAAACCTAAAAGTTTATATAGGATGAACCCAAAAAGGATGGTATGCTGGTATGCGACGTTAGTCCAGTCTGGTTAAGACTCTGGCCTGCCA
>JAEZKE010000145.1 GCA_023436175.1 Methanobacteriota archaeon | reverse complement strand
ATATTATTGTCGATACTCACTGTACTATAAAAACACCTGCTGGTTTTTTACCTGGACTTCCAAAATGGGTATTAGACGAACTTCAGCCAGATATTTTCATACTAATTGAAGCAGGCAGCGATGAAATCTTGATGAGACGACTAAGTGACAAAACAAGAACAAGAGATATGGAAAGACTAAGTGATATACAACTTCATCAAGAAATGAACCGTGCAATGTCCATGGCCTACGCAGCACTTACTGGTGCTACTGTAAAAATTATTGAAAATCATGACAACAGGCTTGAAGAACCTGTAAAGGATATGATAAATACTTTAAAATAATTTAATAAATATTTTAAAATACGAGGAACACAAAATGGTATTAGAATGGATTATGACTGGGTTAAATTCTCTATTTGACCCCATAATATATTATTTTGGTCCCAATAAATTTTTGGCCGTATTTGCAATAGGTGCCATAATTTCGTTTGTGACCACCCTTGCAAACAAGCTTCTTGTAGATCAGGATAGGCTCATGTACCTTCAAAAAGAAATGAAGGAGTTTAATCAGGAGATGATGGAAGCAAGGAAGACAAACGATACAAAAGCGTTGGAAAAACTTCAAAAAAAGCAAATGGAATTCATGAACCTTCAAAAAGAAATGATGTTCATGTCATTTAAACCAATGATAGTGACATTTGTTCCAATACTCATTGTATTTTGGTGGATGGGTCAATCACAGTTAAACAATATTGTAATTCAATTACCATCATTTGCTTATTATATACTTTTAGTCCCTATTTGGCATATGTTCTATCATCTATCACCAGGATTAACCGGTATGGTTATCGAATGGCTCGGATGGTACATATTAGCTGCATTTGGATTTTCATTTGTATTCCGAAAATTAATGGGACTTAAAAGTGCTGGAGGAATGTAAAACATTTATTCAGTGAATTTTACGATTATGCAGATTGCTTAATTGCTTTCTGTTAAACCCTCAAAATTCAAAGAATTTTGGGGAGCCAAAAATCATAGATTTTTGAGCGTTTAAAAATCAGGAGAGATGTATATGCCACAATTAAGATACAGATCTAGATCATACAGAAGAATATTCAGAAAAACCCCTGGAGGAAAAACGGTTTTACGTTACAAGAAGAAAAAACCAAGCAAGCACATCTGTGCAGAATGCGGTAAGTTTCTTCATGGAGTCCCTAGGGGAAGACCATATGAAATAAACAAACTTTCAAAATCTAAAAAAAGGCCAAACAGGCCATACGGTGGAAATCTTTGCCCAGAATGTGCACGAAAAGTGTTTAAGAAAGAGGCAAGGAAAGAATGATTATATCTATCAGCGGACCCGCTGGAAGTGGTACCACTACAGCTTCAAAACTCCTGTCAAAAAAACTGGGTATTCCATATATTTCAGCCGGTGATATATTTCGCCAGATGGCTGCAGAAAGAAATATGGATATTTTGGAGTTTGGTAAGTTCGCTGAAGAAAATGAAGATATTGATATCTTAATTGACAAACGACAAGCAGAAATAGCAAATAACAGTGAAAATCTGATTGTTGAAGGAAGGCTATCCGCACATTTTGTAGAAGCTGACCTTAAATTATGGTTTATAACTCCTATAGATATTCGTACCAAACGAATATGTAAGCGAGAAAATAAACCCTATGATGTTGTCAAGGAAGAAATAATTTCAAGAAGTAGTAGCGAAGCAAAACGATATCGTGAGATTCATGGTATCAACATTAATAATATGGAAATTTATGATCTTATCATAAATACCGGAAGTTTTAATGCTGAACGCGTCGCTGATATCATATTAAAAGTAATAGAGGTGATTTCATGCCAGCAATAGAAGTAGGAAGAGTATGTGTTAAGATTGCAGGAAGAGAAGCAGGCGAAAAATGTGTCATAGTTGAGATTATAGATGAAAAATTTGTTGAAGTTGTTGGAACAAACATTAAAAACAGAAGATGCAACATAAAACATTTAGAACCAGTTGATCAAACCATTGAAATAAAATCTGACAACGTAGAAGAAATTAAAAAAGAACTCGAAGCAGCAGCTTAAGAGCTCATTTAAGGGCTGAATTTAAGGTTATTTAATGGCAGATTTACTCATAAAAGCCGAAGGTGAAACTGATCCAAACTACGGGAACTTTCCTGATGAAAGACCCATAGAAGATCATATAAGACGGGGAATCATAAACCTTGATAAACCTTCAGGCCCAACATCCCATGAAATCGATTCGTGGGTTAAAAGAATTCTTAACGTGGAAAAAACTGGTCACGGAGGAACTTTAGATCCCAAAGTTACTGGAGTTTTGCCTATAGGCATAGATTATGCTACAAGGGCTATTCAAATGTTGCTTGGTGCAGATAAAGAATATGTATGTCTTATGCACCTGCACGAAGAAATTTCAGAAACTAAAATAAGAAACATATTGAAGGAGTTTCAGGGAAAAATCTTCCAGACACCACCACTTAAATCTGCTGTAAAGCGCGAAATGAGAGTTCGAAACATTTATTACGTTAATATCCTTGAAATAGATGGCCAGGATGTCCTGTTTAAAATAGGATGTGAAGGTGGGACTTATATACGAAAGTACTGTCACGATGTAGGTGAAGCACTTGGAATAGGTGCCCATATGGCAGAACTTAGAAGAACCAAATCTGGACCATTTACCGAGGACGAAACATTAATTACCCTTCAAGATTTAACTGATGCATATCACATCTGGAAGGAAGAAGGAGATGAATCCTTGATTAGGGGCTGCGTACTTCCTATGGAGTTAGCAGTAAAACATCTTCCTAAAATTACCATAAGGGATTCTGCTGTTGACGCGGTTTGTCATGGTGCAGACCTTGCAGCAGGCGGAATAGTAAACCTTGATGATAAAATTAAAGAAAACGATACTGTAGCAATTATGACGCTTAAAGGTGAACTTGTTGCGGCAGGCGAAAGTTTAAAAACATCTAAAGAAATATATAAAGCAAATAAAGGCATAGTTATAGATATAAAAAAAGTTTTTATGGAACCTGGAACATATCCAAAGATGTGGAAGTAGAAGTTAATACAATATCCAAGTTTTTCAACTATCAAGTAAAGACTATTCTTTAAAATAAATTCAAAGTTGAGCTGGATATCGAGCTACATACAAATCTACCATTAAGCTTTTAAGTGTTTAAAAACATACACTCTATGTCTAGCAATTGAACGTGGAATCATATTGCAAACTAATTAATATATCGTATGCCGGGATAGTCTAGCTTGGTAAGGCGCAAGACTGGAAATCTTGTGGAGCTTTGCTCCGCCTGGGTTCAAATCCCAGTCCCGGCGCTCGAAAATCTGTGATTTT
>JAEZKE010000018.1 GCA_023436175.1 Methanobacteriota archaeon | reverse complement strand
TATTAAAAATGGAAATATTTTCAAAAATATCTGAAAAAGACGTAACAAAGGCAATTGTAGAAGGATTTGCCGAAGAATTTATAGACTACATTGAAAGTGACGTAATCATCGTTGGTGCAGGACCAAGCGGTCTTGTAGCTGCTAAAAAACTCGCAGAAAATGGTGTTAAAACACTCATAATCGAAAGCAACAATTATCTCGGCGGAGGTTTCTGGATAGGCGGTTACTTAATGAACAAGCTAACTGTAAGGGCACCTGGTCAAAAAATCTTTGACGAAATTGGAGTACCCTACAAAGAAGTAAAAGAAGGATTATTCATTGCAGACGGACCTCATGCGTGTTCTAAATTAATAGCAAGTGCAATGGACGCAGGCGCTAAAGTAATTAACATGACCAAATTTGATGACGTTGTAGTTCGTGAAGGACGTGTTAGCGGTACCGTTATTAACTGGACACCAGTTTCTGCACTTCCAAGGGCAATAACCTGTGTTGACCCTGTCGCAATAGAATCCAAAATTGTAATAGACGCAACTGGACATGATGCAGTAGTTGTAAAATCCTTAGAAAAACGAGGACTTGTTGATATTGAAGGATTTGAGGGCATGTGGGTTGAAAAATCAGAAGATGCGGTTGTTAAAAACACCAAAGAAGTTTACCCAGGACTATTCGTAACTGGCATGTCCGTTGCAACCACATTTGGTCAGCCAAGGATGGGACCTACCTTCGGAGGAATGCTTCTATCTGGTGAAAAAGTTGCTGAACTAATTATAAAAAAACTGAAAGGCAGTCAAAACACTAAGACAGATGAAGCAGCAGCAATTGGTAAATAATCAAAAAGAGGCGTAATGCCATTATTTATTTTTTTTAAAATACGATTAAACAAATAATATCCCCTCTCATTTATAATAACCCAGTTGATATTATGACCGGCAAAATTATAGCAGTTTGTACAAGTGAAAAAAAACAGACGAAGAAAATAAATGTTGGAGATGCATGTCTTAAAGAGAACTATGGCATTACTGGTGATGCCCACAGCAGCTCAGATACACACCGGCAGATTAGCTTACTTGCAATTGAAAGTATCAATAAAATGAGAGAAATCGGCTTAAATGTTAACCCTGGAGATTTTGCTGAAAACTTTACCACTGAAGGAATTGATCTTGTATCATTACCAGTAGGTACAAAACTATCTGTAGGAGAAGAAGCAGTTCTCGAGATAACTCAAATTGGTAAGGAATGTCATGCCCGCTGTGCTATTTATCAGCAAGCTGGAGACTGTATAATGCCAAAAGAAGGTATTTTTGCAAGAGTCTTAAATGAAGGAAGGGTTAAAATAGGGGACAAAATAAAAGTAGTTTAAATTTGAGAAAAGTAAGGTTTTATATTCATCCACAACTTGGACAAATATCTTTACCTTCAGGTTCTTCCTTTTTCTTTTCTCCTATCTTTTCTTTATAATTATCAATTGCAGCATGTAATGCATCTGCAGCAAGGTTTGAACAGTGCATTTTAACTGGTGGAAGACCTTCAAGTTCATCTGCAACATCATTTCTTGTAATTTCTAGCGCTTCCTCAATGGTTTTTCCAACTGCCATTTCAGTTATCATACTGCTTGTTGCAATAGCTGCCCCGCATCCAAATGTTTTAAATTTAACATCTTCAATAACGTTGTCTTTCACCTTAATGTAGATTGTCATTAGATCTCCACAGGTAGGGTTTCCTACAGTTCCTACACCGTCTGCGTCTTCTATTTCACCAACATTTCTTGGATTTTGAAAATGGTCCATTACTTTATCGCCATACATATAATCAACCTCTAACTACACTAAATTAATTCATTCTCTCCTTTCTGCACCGGGTATTTCACACCAAAGTGGAGAAAGCTTTCTAAGGGTTTCAACTACTTCATTAACTGCTGTTATAACATAATCTACTTCTTCTTCTGTATTCTCTTTTCCAAGTGTTAAACGTAGAGATCCATGTGCTTCAACGTGTTCTAAACCAAGTGCTATTAAAACATGTGATGGTTCTAAACTCTTTGAAGAACATGCAGAACCAGTTGAAGCAGCGACTCCTTTTGAATCAAGGTGTAATACCAATGATTCACCTTCAATACCTGTAAATCTCACATTTACGTTGTTTGGAAGTCTTTTTGTTCTGTGCCCATCCAGGTAAGATTGTTCTATAGAATCCAGTATTCCATCTATTAATCTGTCCCTCAAATTTGTTATATATTTTGCATCATCTAACAGATTTTTTTCTGCAAGTTCACATGCTTTACCAAGCCCAACAATTCCAGATACATTTTCTGTTCCTGGCCTTAATCCTTTTTCATGTCCACCCCCATGAATTATAGGTTCTAATCTAACTCCTTTTCGGACATACAAAGCTCCAATCCCTTTCGGGCCGTAAACTTTATGTCCTGAAAGCGATAACATGTCCACATTCATTTCTTCCACATTCACTGGAATTTTACCAACAGTCTGTACAGCGTCGGTGTGGAAATAAATCTTATTTTCCCTTGCTATTTTACCAATTTCTGCTATTGGCTGGATAGTTCCAATTTCATTGTTAGCATGCATGATAGTAATAAGAATAGTTTTATCAGTTATCGCATCCTCCAGATCAGATAATCTGATAATTCCTTCTTCATAAACTGGAAGGTATGTAACCTCAAATCCATTTTTTTCTAAATATTTACAGGTTTCCCTTACTGCCGGGTGTTCAATAGCACTTGTAATTATGTGATTTCCCTTATTTTTCAGGCGATATGCAGTACCTTTAATTGCGATGTTATCTGATTCAGTACCACCGCTTGTAAAAATAACTTCTTCAGGTTTTGCTCCTATCAAAGATGCAACCTGTTCTCTTGCAGCTTCCATAGCTTTTCTTGCGTCTCTACCCAGTGAGTATAGAGTAGATGCATTTCCAAAATTATCAACAAAATAAGGCCTCATTGCCTCAAATATTTCTGGATCAACTGGTGATGTAGCTGAATGATCCATATAAATCATTATTTCACCTCTTATTTAATTACAAATTAATTTAAGTACAATATGAACGTTTTTTTGTGATGATCAACCCATTTAAAATCATAAACCGCAACATGGAATGTTTTGTAAGGTTGCATCATCGTAAATTACTTAATTAATATATGAAAGTTAATTATGTTAAATTTTTTTAATCAGTCCCGAGCCATCAGTGTACTGATATGATCAGTTGTTATAATTCCAATAACTCTTTGACCATCATCAACAACTGGAAGAGATGATATATTATATTTTTTCATTTTCTCAGCTGCAAGTTCTATATGGTCATCAGGGCGGGCAATTATGACATTTTTTGTCATTATTTCGTCTAATTTACTGCATTTTAAAGCAACGGCCTTAGAAATATCCCAAGCAGTCACTATGCCCATTAATTTGTCATCTTCTATAACAACGGGCAGATGTGTAACCTTTTCCTCAAGCATTAGTTTAGCTGCTTCATCTATACTTGCTTCTTCACTTATTTTAGCAGCCACCCTAGTCATAACATCTCCAACAAGAATTTCAGAGAGGAATCCATTTAGGATATAATTTAACTGGCCTGCCTCTAACAGGAAAGCATCATGCCCATATGGGGATTTAATCTCATGATAGTTTACATCTATGTCATTTGCAGTCAACGCCATTACAATTTCTTTTGATTGGTCAGGAGGGTAAAGCCAATCAGAATCCACTGAAATAACCAGAAATTTAGCTTTTACATCTTTAAACCCTTCAGATAAAGATCCATTTGCCATTAAATCAAAATAATCCATGGCTTTTGTTATGTAAAGATAAGAATTTGCATCAAACCTTTTAACAAAGGAGTTACCTTGATGGTGAAGGTAGCTTTCCACCTGAAAATCCAGTGAAAAATCAAAACCATATTTTTCTTTATCCTGAAGCCTTCTTCCAAATTTTTCATACATGGATTCATTACTGAGGTAAGTTATATGAGCTATCATTCGGGCAATACTTAATCCTTCTTTAGGAATTTCTCCAGAGTAGTAGGAACCGTTCATCCATTTAGGATCTGACAATATTGCCTGTCTACCTACTTCATTAAAAGCAATTTGTTGAGGGGATGAAATAGCTGCAGTAGCTATTGGAATAGCCAGTCTAACCATTTCAGGATAAGAAACACACCATTGCAGTACCTGCATTCCTCCCATTGATCCGCCAACAACTGCAAAAAGCTGGTTAATGTCTAAATAATCTACCAATTTTTTCTGGGCATTTACCATATCTGAAATGGTAATAATTGGAAAGTCAAGCCCATATGGATTTCCAGTTTCAGGATTAATTGATGAAGGACCAGTTGAGCCTTTACAACCTCCAATAACATTAGAACTAATAATAAAGTATTTTTCTGTATCCAGACATTTTCCAGGACCTATTACAATATCCCACCAGCCTGGTTTCTTATCTCCTTCATGCCACCCTGCAGCATGGGCATCTCCTGAAAGGGCATGGCAAATAAGGATAGCATTACTTTTCTCTTTGTTCAGTTTACCGTAGGTTTCGTATGCTACTGTAGCTCCTTTAAGCTTGCTTCCCCCTTCCAGAATTAAGTCATCTGAAAAAGTACAATACTGTGTTTCAACAAGTCCAACTGATTCTTTTTTCATTTTCCTGAATCCCATAATATTTGGTATGTCCAAAGTAATTTAATACTATTTGGACACGCAAATTTTTTGATTTATATTTTAGATAATGCTTGATCTATGTCATCTATAATATCTTTAACATCTTCAAGTCCAATAGATAACCTTACAAAGTCCTCTGTAACCCCTGTAGCTTCCTGTTCTTCCCTTGTAAGCTGTTGATGAGTTGTTGATGCAGGGTGTATAACTAAACTCTTTGAATCTCCAATGTTTGCAAGGTGAGAGAATAGTTCTAAACTTTCTATGAATTTTATACCTGCTTCCAGTCCTCCTTTAACACCAAAACCAATTAATCCGCCGTAACCATCTTTTAAATATTTGCTTGCAATTTCATGGTTTGCATCGCCTTCAAGTCCAGGATATGTGACCCATGCAACTTTTGGGTGTTCTTTTAAATGTTTTGCAACAGCAAGTGCATTTTCTGCGTGTTTTTTAACCCTAAGTTCAAGTGTTTCAAGTCCTTGAATAAAGTGGAATGCATTGAAGGGGCTTAAGGTTGGCCCTAAATCTCTTAAAAGTAAAACCCTTGCTCTGATTGTGAATGCAATATTGCCAAGCTCAGGGAAGTCTCCAAATGTTTCCCAATATTTAAGTCCATGATAACTTGGATCTGGCTCTGTAAAGTGTGGAAACTTGCCATTACCCCAATTAAATTTACCGGAATCTACTATAACTCCACCTACAGATGCTCCATGTCCTCCAACGTATTTAGTCGCCGATAAAACAGATATATCTGCACCATGTTCTATTGGCCTTAAAAGACCTACAGCAGCAGTATTATCTGCTATTAATGGAATCCCCGCTTCATGAGCAATTTCAGCAAGTACTTCAAAATCAGGGACATCGAGTTTTGGGTTTCCAAGGGATTCCACATATATAGCCTTAGTTTTTTCATCTATAGCTTTTTTAAATTCTTCAGGTTTTGTAGAATCAACAAATTTTACAGTTCGTCCCAGATCAGGAAGAGTATAGTTAAATAACTCATACGTTCCACCATAAAGATTATCTCCAGATACTATGTTGTCCCCTAATTGAGTAACATTTAAAACTGCAAGGAATATTGCAGAAAGCCCAGATGAAACTGAAAGTGCCGTGTGACCACCTTCTATTGCAGCTATCCTTTTCTCAAATACATCATTGGTTGGGTTCATTATTCTGGTGTAGATATTTCCAAACTCTTTAAGACCAAAGAGGTTGGCTGCCTGTTCAGTATCTTTAAAAACATACGACGATGTAAAGTAAATCGGTACTGCCCTTGACCCTGTTGCTGGATCTGGTTCTTCCTGACCTACATGTAATCCCAATGTACTTAATCCTAGTTCTTTTTTCTTTTCTTCTGTCATTAAATTTCCTCCCAATAATTAATTATTGGCATCCCTATAACCCACAGGTCATCTAATAGGTTAAATAGACTTAACTATCATAACCTTAAGAATTTAAATCTTTAAAAAGTTACATTTAACGGTTAAAACTATCATTTCACTTTTTAGAGCCCCATGATTAAATATATCATTATAACAATTGTTATATCTAATAACTACTTTCTTTTATATAAGGTTTGCCTATTTTCTTAACAAATGGAATTAATATTACCTCTTACTCGATGAGAGTAAAACTAAATTTAGTATTAATTATAAAATAATATTAGCTTGGGTAAAGTATTTATATAACAATCGTTAATTTAGTAACTAAGCTGTACCTACGAAACAAAGTTTCGTGGCCACCAAAAAATCAAAGATTTTTGTAGACTTTGATTTTTTGAGGGAATATTTTATTGCCGAGATGACCGAGCGGCTAGGTGCGTGGCTGCAGACCACGATACTTGGGTTCAAATCCCAATCTCGGCCCTTAATACAAATCGAAAATTAAATTTTCGAACGCTATTCTAATCTAAAAGAGAATTAGATTAAAATCATAATTAATAAATACTATTTTAATCTTATTATCTAATATAATGAACATTTTTTAATTTAATTTGAGTCTGAGGCATAATAATGAACATATACAACACCATGACCCGTAAAAAAGAAGAATTAAAGCCTATGAACGAAAATCGAATAAAAATGTTTGTATGTGGGCCCACAGTTTATGATGAGTCCCATATAGGGCATGGGAGAACATATATTGCTTTTGACGTTATAGCAAGATATCTTAAATATAAAGGGTACAGCGTTTTTTATCTGCAAAATATCACGGATATAGATGATAAGATAATTAAAAGAGCAGATGAGCTTGGAGTTGAACCATTAAATCTTGCTAAGAAATTTGAAGAGCTTTATTTCCATGATATGGAATTATTAGGCGTGACCAACGTTAATTATTATGCAAGGGCAATGGAACACCTTAATGAGATTATTAATCAAATTCAAACATTATTAAATAAAGGATTCGCCTATGAAACACCGACTGGTGTTTATTTTGATGAATCCAAATTAGAAGATTTTGGAAAACTCTCAAATAGAAATATTGAGGATTTAAACATTCATAGAATTAACCCCGATACCACAAAAAGGAATCCAGGTGACTTTGCACTCTGGAAAAAGAGAGACAACAAACCTGCATGGGACTCTCCATGGGGTAAAGGAAGACCAGGATGGCACATCGAAGACACTGCAATAACTGAAGCCTATTTTGGAGGTCAGTTTGATATTCATGGAGGTGGATTAGACCTTATATTCCCTCATCATGAAGCAGAAATCGCACAGATGGAGTCTGCAACTGGTAAAAAACCAATGGTAAAATACTGGATGCATACAGGTTTTTTAAATGTTAGCGGGGAAAAAATGTCCAAATCACTTGGAAATTTCATCACAATAAAAGAACTGCTCAAAAAATATGATCCGCAGGTATTTAGATATTTCGTTCTTTCAACCCATTACAGAAGTCCCATTGATTTCAGCGATGAAACACTCATGCAATCACAAAACAGCCTAAAAAGAATCCATAAAATAATGGAAACTGTAAATGAGCTTTTAGAAAGGGATATAACCGATAACAACAAAGCCGATGAAAAATATCTTAAATTACTGGAAGATACTAAAGAAGAGTTTTTAAACGCGATGGATAATGACTTTAGTACTCCAATTGCACTTTCAGCTCTTTTTAATCTAATAAGAGATATAAATAAAGGGATAAATGAAGAAGAAATCTCCAAACAGGTACTTAAAGAAGTAAAAGAATTATTAAATGAATTTGGAGATATTTTAGGGCTTACTTTTTCAATTGAATCCCATAAAAGCGATGCAGATGAGTTAATCAATATTTTAATTGATGTAAGGGAAAATCTCCGTGAAAAAAAAGACTATGGACTGTCAGATGAGATTAGAAGTAGATTACGAGATGCAGGAATTAATTTGGAGGATAAATAGACTATATCTTTAAAATCAATTAATTTAGACTTTCTCCAAACTTAAAAACTAACTATTATTTTTTTATTTCATGCAAATATATGGCCTTAAAAATAGGTAATCTATTAAACTGTTATAAAAGATGAATTTCAGATAAAAAAGGATTAATTAGAGTATATACTCTAATTATATACAGTAATCCATGTCTGTATCCCTGTTAGAGCCCATGCAGGCATTACAACCCACAGGGATTTTGTCTTTTTCTTTGTGTAACTGACAGATTATTTCCTCTGCTTTAACGTTTTTGCAGATATCACATATTCTCCGGATGATATCTGCCTGTCCAAGATTTTGATCCATAAGATCCTTTGCAAATATTCGGATCATGCTTTGAGTTTTTTCATCAAATTTGATTCCATGTCCTCTTTTATCACTTATGTACTGTGAAACTGCGGGTTGAGTTATATCTAATAACTCAGAAATTGCTTTTTGTTTCATGCCTAATTTAAGAAGTTCTTTAGCTAATTCAGACCTTATACTTGGAATCACGTACCATACAACTATTTCACATGGCGGTCTCATTTTATCACCCTCATTTAATACATTATTTTGAAATTTAGTTAATTATTTTAGAAATTAAAATGTAAATAACACAGTTAACTGAAACAATATAACATATGTTATAAGGTTTTATATACTATGCGGTTCCACATGTACAATTTAATTTAATGCATTTAATTCAATATTTAGGTTGTTTAATTAAATAAATTATAAAATTAAGATACTAACTCTTAAAAAAAGTAAACGATATGATTATATGCCTGCACCTTCTGAAAATATCTCTTCAATCTCTGACTTTTTATTAAATAATTCATCTACATTTATGGTTGTTGTAGATAAGCCTAATGCTTTAATTTGCATTTCCATTTCATCTTGACGCTGCAAAATAAGTTTAATCACTTCTGCAATTGGATCAGGCAGTTCCCCATGGTCAAGATCAATGGCACACTTTCTTTTTTCTTTAACATTTCTCCCAGGTATTCCAACTACAGTAGATCCTGATGGGGCAGATTTTAAAACCACTGAACCCGCACCAATCTTTGAACAATCCCCAATGGTAATATCTCCTATTATTTTTGCTCCAGAACCTATAACAACACCACTTCCAATTGTTGGGTGCCTTTTTTTTCTCTCGAGGCTTGTTCCACCAAGTACTACTCCCTGGTAAATCAATACGTCATCTCCTACAATTGCAGTTTCTCCAACTACAACACCCATTCCATGGTCAATGAAAACTCTTCTTCCAATTTTTGCCCCAGGGTGTATCTCAATACCTGTTAGGAGGCGAGCCAGTGCAGATATAAAGCGCCCAGTAAATAAATGGTTACGAACCCAGAACCAGTGCGCGATATTATAGTACCATATGGCATGAAGTCCGGGATATGTGAGAAATATTTCCAGTTTACTTCTTGCTGCTGGATCCCTCAGCATCACCATTTCGATATCCTCTTTGATCCTTTCAAACATGATATTGGCCTCCTACCCACTTATTTTAAAATTATTAAAAACAAAATTATGACATACGTAGTAGGTATCGTATGTCTCTATATTTGAAGATTGTTTAACTTAAAGTTTAACACCTTCAGCTGTATGGAAAACTTTTTCAAAGACCCATTCCATACTTAAGTACCTTTCTCCAGTATCCGGAAGAATTACAACAATTCTTTTACCTTTATTTTCTTCTCTTTTTGCAAGTTGGATACCTGCCCATGTCGCAGCTCCTGAGGAGATTCCTGCAAAGATTCCTTCTTCTCTTGCGAGTCTGAGTAATGTATCTGCTGCGTCTTCGTCTTTTACTGGAATGATTTCATCTATCAATTCGGGTTTATATACATCAGGGACAAATCCTGCACCTATTCCTTGAATCTTGTGAGGTCCCGATTTTCCACCAGATAATACTGGAGAAGTTGCAGGTTCAACAGCAACAGCTTTTAAATCAGGGTTTTTTTCTTTTAAAGCTTCTGCAATACCAGTTATTGTCCCACCAGTACCTACACCTGCCACTACTATATCAACTTTACCGTCAGTGTCTCTCCATATTTCCTGTGCTGTGGTTTCCCGATGGATTTTAGGGTTTGCAGGGTTTTTAAACTGCTGAAGTATTACTGCATTAGGGATTTCTTTAACGAGTTCTTCAGCCTTTGCTATTGCTCCAGGCATTCCATCCGTACCAGGAGTGAGCACTATTTCAGCTCCAAATAATGCTAATAATTTTCTACGTTCTATAGACATCGTATCCGGCATTGTAAGGATTAATCTGTATCCTTTCGCTGCTGCAACAAATGAAAGTGCAATTCCAGTGTTTCCACTTGTAGGTTCAATTATGACTGAGTCTTTATTTATAACTCCTGCTTCTTCCCCAGCTTCAACCAGTGCAACACCAATTCTATCTTTTACACTGCTTATTGGGTTAAACGATTCAAGCTTTGCAACAACTTCTGCTTCTGCTCCTTCCGTAACTCTGTTTAACCTGACTAAAGGAGTATTTCCTATAAGTTCTGTTGCATCATTTGCTATTCCTCTTGTTAATTCAGGTATATTTACCATTTTTTCACCTTATTTTCTCCATTTTTCTATTGTTTCTTCTATTTTATATAACTATTGTTATATATAACAATTGTTATATTTTTTCTATTTATAAACTTTTTGTTGAATTAGGTCAAAATAATTCAAATAAATGATTTTAATCTAATTTATGCTTATTTTAAAAATTAAAATTTATATCGATTTAACTTAAATCAAAGCATCTAAAAATAAGGCATCTTTAGATGCTTCTAATTAATATAAAATAATTTAAACAGATGTATGATTATACACCACCTCCAGAGGTCTGTATACCATCATAAGTTACTTTTTGCTCCAATAACAGGCGATTTATCCATGTTGAACCCCAGTCCATAAGATCATCAGCATCAAATGGCTCAGGAACAAACTTATTTTCATTACTGATTATTCTCCTGGCTAATTCTCTGTAAACTTCAGCCTGATCTGAATCAGGAGCCCCTTCAATGGTGGTCATACCATCAAGTTCGCATTTAGTAACTATTGGAGACCTTGGAACATATTTGATGACATCAGTTCCTGTCCTCTCACTGAAATCCTTTATCATTTCTTTTTGTGCACTGTTAGTGATGGAATTTCCAATGATACCCCCAAGTAAACCTCCACCACTGTTTGCGTACTTCAAGATACCTTTAAACAGGTTATTTACAGCATAAATAGCCATATAATCAGACGAAGTCACAGTATAAATTTGCTCTGCGAGTCCCTGACGAATAGGTATCGCGAAACCACCACATACTACATCTCCTAAAACGTCATAGATAACCACATCAGGGTCATAATCATCAATTATCCCGTTGTTATCTAATAATTCAATTGCGGCAATAATTCCACGTCCAGCGCATCCAACACCCGGTTCTGGCCCTCCAGCCTCAACACAGAGAATACCATTGTATCCTTCATGAATTACTTTCTCAAAATCGTTTGACCTGCTTCTTACGGTATCAAGAACTGTTGGAATATTCTTTCCATGTCTTAATGAATTTGTAGAATCATTTTTAGGGTCACAGCCCACCTGCATTACCTTGTAACCAAGGTCGGAAAGTGCTGCGCTTAAGTTAGAGGTTGTGGTGGATTTTCCAATCCCACCCTTACCATAAACTGCAATTTTCTTTGGATTACTCATTATTATTTCAACTCCTGTTAATTAACAATTGTTAAGTAAATTTTTACTCATTTGCTATTAAGCGTTATTTTGATTAGATAAGCGAATTTACTATTATAAAAAGAATTTTATCTTATTTGGGGATTAAAGTGGTCCAACAAATTTTCCAACGACATCTTCAATCAATCTCAGGCCTCCTTCATAACCTGCATAGTTATGTACAAGTATAGATTTATTGAATGTTGGGAATGCCGCACTTACATGTAGTGCTGCAAAGTCTTCCATTGCTGTTGGAGCTTCAAGAGAACTGGAAAACAGGAATAAAAATGGCCTATTTTCAAGATTTTTCCTTATTTTATAGGTATCCACTTCAAAGACTATATCCGGTTTAACCACAGTTTCAATGTTATCTTCGATTTCCCTGACAATTTTCTCCCTGTATTCTTCTGGGGGGTTATCAGTTACCTGAATTATATCTGGCAGGTAACCTATCTCATTTGTAAGGAATTTTGTAATGCTTACAGCAGCATTACTATCTGCAGCCACTGCAAAGTAAGAATGCGGACGGACCAGAATGATTGCATCTCCAGGATACTCCATGTATCTATAAGTCCATTTTTCTTCCCCTTTGATGTATTCCTCAACTTTACCTGAAGGTACATCTAATTTCTCTGCAACTGTTCTTAGGAAGTCACCTGTTTGTTTTGCACCTATTGGTACTCCGGGAAACGATACAAATGGTATTCCAAATTTATCTTCCAATTTTTTGGCTGCCCTGTGACCATTCCATGGTGAAAGTACAATATTATATTCTGCAGCAGGTATTTTATCTATACTTTCAAGACCATCAGGCTCAGTAAATATGACGTTAGCTTCAATCCCAATTTTTTCAAGGAGTTTTTTTACTGTTGTAAGCTCTCCTTTCCAGAAAATGTGATTGTAAGGAACTACTCCAAGTATATTAACTAATTTTTTCTGCTTTGGCTTTGGAGTTAAAAGTTGATCTATAACAGCTTCAAGGAATAATTCATAGCCTTCATATGAATTACCACTAAATCCTGGTGCTTTAACGTGAACAATTGGTACTTTGTCTCTAAATTCACCTACAACTGCGTCAACATCGTCACCTATAAGTGATGGAACACATCCTGATATTACCACAAACAGTTCTCCATTGAATATCTCTGTGGTTGATTGAATCAAATTTCTGAGCTTTTCTTCTCCCCCAAATATAACATGCTCCTCAACAAGACATGAACATGGCGTGCTTGTACCACCTTCATTGCCACCGGCTGCTTGCCCTCCAGCATAGAGAGTTCCAAATAATTGTCCTATTCCACATCCTGCTCCAGAATGCAGAATTGGTACTCCTCCGTTAATTCCAAGGGTAGTTCCATAAGCTCCTGCCAGGGAACAACTGTATCTTGGTGCTTCCAAATATTGGTCTTCAGTTAATGCGTTTGTAATTTTTGTTTTATCTACTGCCATGATTTATTTCCCCTTTTCAAGATAGTACAATGGATCTGGTTGTTCGTACCACCAATCCTTGTAGCTCTTTGGTGTTTTTTCACTCAGTGTTTTTTGATAAGATTTGTTTTTAAATGCCTGTAACAGGAAGTTTCCAAATGCAACTGCACCTGCATATCCGCTTTGGGCACTCCATGGATCTGCATCTCCCCTTAATGAGTGTATTCTTGTCACGTTGTTATCACGTTCCCATGTTCCTCCCTGGAATGGGCATGTAAGTGTTAAATCAGGGTCAAGTTGTTGAGTGATGTTTGCCTGTTCTGCTGCCTGGAATGTGTTTACCATGATATCAAAATCACCGACATTTTTAATTACGTCTTCAAGCTCATCTATGACCAGATCATCGAAATCCTGTGCCATTGCTGCTGGAGATTGTAATCCTAATTCATCAAAGTATGGTAACTGGCTTACAAGTCTTCCTTGACCTAATGATCCTAAAATCCTAACTTTTTCACCATCTTTACGCAATTTAAAGAACTCTTCCTGAATTGCTTCCATTTTAGGAACCCATACTTTATGTTCTTCTGCTATGAGCTCTTCAACTTCATCTTCCTTTCCAGTGTATTTTCCAACCTGGCGTAACCATTCATCAGTATTGGATATTCCAGTTGGTGAGGGGTAAAGGAAATATGGGACTCCATACTCTTTTTTAAGACCTCTTGAAATGTAATCAGTGTATGTTGGACAAATTGGTGCTGTTACTGCGGCTTCTGAAAGCTGTTCAAACTGTTCAACAGTAGCAAACTCAGGAATAAAATTAACCCTTAGTCCTATTTTACAAAGAAGTCTTTTTATTTCAAGTCTATCTTGCCAGGTGTAAGAAAGCATACTTGCAACGTTTACAAGGTCTTCTTGCTTTTCTTTTGGTTCCCTTACAAGATATTTAAGTACTGCATGCCAGAATGCATCGTATCCTGTCTGTACCAGTCTAGATCTTACTCCTTCACAGTGTATCGGGACAATTTTTGCTTTAACATGCTGCCGTGCTTCTCTTACAGTTCCCTCGATGTCTTCACCAATTATTCCAGTAGTACACGAAGTTAAGATGAATATCGCTTTGGGATTGTATCTTTCCTGTGCTCCAAGTATAGTATCTTTAAGTTTCTGGCCAGCACCATAAACAACGTCATTTTGATTTAGGTTAGTTGTAAGCCAGTTGACATTGTACTTTGCAGGTCTTCCAAGTTCTACAGGTACTCCCCTAAATAGCTCCCTGTATCCTAATGCACCTGCAGAACAACCTACTGGTGCGTTGAATATTACAACAGCATCTCTAATTGTTGTAACCCTGTTTGCAAGGTAAAAGTTAAGTACACAACCTCCGGATTGCTGGAATTTCCTTTCGCAGCATTTTACATTACCATTTTTTGCATCATTTAGTAGTTCCGACGCTTTTCCATAGTACACATTAGTACCATTGGCTCTCTGTTCCCTGTTTGGGCAGGTATTCTTTTCAAGATCTATTTTTTGATCCTGGTCGAATTCTTCTGGCATTTATTTCCTCCTATTTTCTTATTTTTTCTGAAAGTCCAAATTTTCAGACAATCAAAACAATTATTAACGATCGTTATAAAACAATTGTTAGGTGATACATTTTTGCAAAGACTGCAAAATTTAATGGCTGAGGATGCCAATATATAACGATCGTTATAATCATTCTTACTGTGCCACTTACTATAAATACTTAACGATCGTTATTTTATTAACAACTTGGACATTATTAATATATAATAGAAATAAGAAGCATCCTAATTAAACTCACTACTCGAAATCATCAGCAAAAGTCTGAAAGTTAGTATAAATTTTAAATACATGCTCCAGCCATACTATACTTTTCTATACTTGCTTTTAAAGTATTCCTTATTCAGTTTTAAGCGAAGATTTTTATGAATAAACAACAGGTTGGGCATATTAAAAACAACAGCACATTGCTGGTAATTACAGGTCTCATTCTTACCAATATTTTCTGGGGTGCTTCAGGAGTAGCTGTGAAAATCGCCCAATTGCAACTTGGAACCTTTGAAATTGTAGCCCTGCGATTTATCGCAGCTATGCCCATTTTAATTATTATCACCGTGTTATGGAAAGGTTGGAAAGCCTTAGAGATAGATAAAAAAGACTTACCCTACATTGCAGTACTGGCTTTTATGGGTATCCCTTTAGAATTTTTACTGCAGGTAACTTCACTGGCATATACTACAGCAACCTGTTTTACGCTTATATTCAGTCTTTCCCCTTTTTTTATAATCTTTGTATCAGCAATTCTAATTGGGGAAAAAATAACCCGGTATAAAACTATAGGTGCCATATTAGGATTTATAGGAGTAGCGTTCATAATTACCAATGGCAGTTTAGCTGTGTCCAGCAATTTTTTAGGTGACGGCGTAGCTATATTAGCCAATGTGGTCTGGGCTTTGTACACAGTCCTGGGAAAACCAATAAATGAGAAGTATTCTGCACTTACTGTGCTTAATTACACTTTTATTTTTGGGGCATTGGAATTAGTACCATTTTATCTTTTATCGCCTAAGTTATCACCTGTAGACTTCACAGGGTCTACATGGATAGCAATGGGATTCCTTACCATCCTCTGTTCACTCATTGCATTTTTACTGTACAATTATGGTACAGAAAAACTGCCAGCTTCCATTGCAGGGATGTTCATATATGTTCAACCATTATCTGGAGTAGCTTTAGCTGCTCTGGTACTTGGAGAATCTATAACCATTTATACAATACTTGGAACATTCCTTATCATATATGGAATATATGAAGCAGAACGCCGAGGAGGCATAATAAGCGGGGCAAAAAACATTGAAAATAACCTATGAGATTATAGCCCACGTAATCTTACTGCAAAAAATAGAATTATTTAAAATTATGAGTTTTTTTCTTCAGCTTCTTCCTGAATTAATTCATATATCTTCTTTAACGCGTCATCTATCAGCATGGGGATTATTATAGGCTGAATTCCATGTGCTATGAGTTTATCTGCGGCTCCACGGCCTACCTGACTGACCAGTACACCGTCAACATCTGAAATTATTTTTATAGTGTCTTCAGTGGTACTTCCACCAGAAGGATTACATGAAGGTGTGTTCTTTCTAAGCTCCAGAACTTCATAGCTGCCGTCATCCTTAAGTTCCACTATCAAGAATTGATTTGCTCTACCAAAATGTTGATTTACAAATTTTCCATCGCTGGTTGCAATTGCTACTTTATGGGACATGTTAAGACCTCACTATTAATATAAAACTCATCATATTTTAATTTAATAATGAATCAAAATAAAGACTAAAAACTCCGTATAAAGCATTGACAATGCAAAAATTAAGAACATTATGCCATTAATCTATCTTTTACTTGTTTCTGAGGCCGAACTGAGTAAATTTCTTCTACGTTAAGCAGGATTGCTGTTTTAGGGGCAAGCTATATTATTACACTTGTAGCCCAGCCTACAGCATCATCAAAGTATTTATCTGATCCAATTATTTCAACAATTCCTTTAAACTGGTATGGGCATTTTGAAGCATCTCTTAGTACTAAACTTGCTTTTGGATTATTTTCAAGGTCTTTATGGGTTTTATCCATGTAGTTGTCCGCAATCATTATTGTTTTTTTGTTAATTAGTCTTGCAAATCCAATTGGGACAACATTAGGAATTCCATCTGCAGTTGTAGTTGCAAAGAAAATTCCATTACCTTTTTCAATAGCATCCATCATTTCTTCTGCCACTAACATCTAAATCATCGATTATATTATAACAATTGTTAATATATACTGGTTTCGTAAAATTTGTCTTAAGGCATAATTGAATGAAAACATTAAAGATATAAACCATCATGGTAAAATTTATAACAATTATAACTATAGTTATAAAAGAAGTCAACTTAAAATAAAACAGTACAAAATTTGAACCAAGTTGATGTCAATTTAAATTTATATAAAACGTATTTTTTTAAATTAAACAAATCAGGAGAAATATTATGGTTAATATAAAATTTTTAGCACGTTTTAGAGATATTACAGGAGAAAGATCCATATCCATTGAACATAACGGAAGTATTGCAGACTTAATGAACACCCTTACTGAAAAATATGGGAATGAATTTAAAGATGCTTTATTTGATAAAGAAGGGAACTTAAGAGATTACATGAAAATAATCGTAAACAGCGAAGATGTAGAGTCAAACGGAGGTTTAGAATCAGCGGTTGGAGATGATGACGAAGTTGTGATCTTCCAGACCATTGCAGGGGGCTAAACCCCACCTATCCTCTTTTTCAGTTATTTTTATACTATCTATTTTTAAATTCAGACATTTAATACTCATTTTAAAAATAAAAAAATAATGGTTTAAAGTAAAATATCCTCTTTTGGGAATCTTACTTTTGGATTTGGCCCATCAGTACCATATCCAAGTAAAACAAGGATAGTAGGTACAATATTAGATGGGAGGTCCAGAATCTCAGAATAAGCAGCAGGATCAAATCCTTGAACGATACATGAATCTATTCCTAGCGATTTAGCAGCATAAATTCCCTGTGTCGCTGCAATAAACACATTCTTCTGTGCCTCACAGAGTCTTGCTTCAGGAGGGATACGGCCAGTTAAATTGTTCGCGGCCATTTCATAAAATTTAATAGTTTCTTCAGGTGCTCCTCCTGCTTTCATACCATTTATTATCTTTTCGGCCAGTCCCGGTAAATCCGTATTCGCACAAAATACCAGTACATGAGAACATGCAGCTATGTGCTTTTGATCCATTGAATTCTGATACAGCTTTTCTTTTAATTCGTCATCTGCTACCACTTTGACTTTCCATGGCTGTAGATTAAGTGCAGACGGTGAAAGTCTTATCATTTCAAGGATCTGATCTATTTTATTATCGTCGATCTTTTTGCCGTTGTATTCTCTAGCAGCATATCTTTCCTGTACTAATTCTTTAAATTCCATTAATACTTCACTCACCTTTTTATTTTTTAATTGATATTATTTATGAACTTTAAATTATTTAAAACGCACGATATCGTAAAGTATATATCATACCTATAGTGAAACATATTTGAAATATCAAAAAATGTCTTAAAAATTGATTGAAACCCAAATCAAGCGTTTTAAAAGACATTTGATTTTTTTTCTATTTTTAAAAGTGAAACTTTATATAATAAATATAACAATCGTTATATAAGACACAGAGTTAAGATACGGAGGAATTAGTTATCCATATAGGTTACCTATCAACAATATATCACACTTCATTTATTTTAAAAAACGAAGCTTTAGGGAATTTAAATAATTATAATTTAAAATGGTCCCTGTTTGCCACAGGGCCTGCAATGAAAGATGCATTTGCCTCTGGAGATCTCGATGTAGGATATATAGGTCTCCCCCCAGTGATGATTGGGATTGAAAATGGTTTAAAAGTTAAATGCGTTGGCGGGGGGCACATAGAAGGAACTGTAATGGTCGCTCCAGAGCATTATAAAACTTTTAATGAACTAAATGGCATAAAGGATGTTTTAAAACAATTTGAAGGAAAAACAATTGGAACACCATCAAAGGGATGTATTCATGACGTTATAATACGTGAGGTGACCAAAGATTTTGATATTGAAATTAAAAACTTTAGCTGGGCGGATTTTATACCGGATGCAATTGAAGATGAAGAAATAGCTGCAGGTGTTGGAACACCATCCCTTGCAGCAGTTATTTCAAGAAGATTTGATTCCAATATTGTTATTCCACCATACAAGCTTTGGCCGTACAATCCAAGCTATGGAATAGTGATAAAAGAAGAATTAATTGATGAATCACCAGAATTTATAATAGATTTCCTGAAGGCCCATGAAGAAGCATGTAATTTAGTAAGATTAAAACCAGATCAAGCAGCAGAAATAGCTTTAAAAGAAGTTAAAGCTGTTGATAAAGATTTTGTGCTTGATACATATAAAATATCTCCAAAGTATTGTGCAAGCATTCCAGACGAATATATCGAGTCTACGCTAAAATTTATCCCAGTACTACGAGATTTAGGATATATGGAAGGGGATCTAAATCAAGAAAATATTTTTAACCTTGAGTTTATTAAAAAAATTCACCCCGAACCTGCTCATTACTGATATATCCAGATATTTCTACTGTTCATCTTCGAACGTTTATTTCTCTTTCAATTTGTTCATTTATTCGGTTTAATTCATCTTGAACCTGTTTAATATGCTCTTTTTCCTTTTCAGCGTTCTTTTTAAGTTCATTATATCTGTTTTCATCTTTTTGCGGATCGGTGGTATCTATCTGGTTATTCCAGTACCCAATCTGTTTTTTAACTGCATCTAAATATTCCATTTCAACACGTTTCATATTTTTGAGTCTATTAATACGGGTTCTGCTGGTTTCTTCACTCATTTTTTTACTATAATCTTCTTGAGGCATATGTATATATTTGTATTAATGATTATAAAAAAATTGTTAATATATGAATTGAACTTGCCATTTCCAGTATTAAATAAAATTCTATTTTCCGGTGATACCATTATTAATCAGTGAAGTAATATACTACATATTGAATTTTAATCTTCCGTTTATTTTTACTTAAAAATTCAAGCGACATTTTAAGCCAAGATTATCTTAAAAGGGGAATTTATGTGGAAAGTCAGAGGCAAACCTGGAAAAAAATAGAAGATAATCCAAAAAATAAGAAAAACGAAAAGTTTCCTATAGTGGGCATTGGTTCATCCATAGATGAACTGGAAGCCCTGGAAAGATTATTCAGTAATATTCCTCCTGATTCAGGTATGGGATTTGTTTTAATTCAAAATCTAAATTCATTACATAAAAACAGTGCAGTAGAATTGATTGCAGGATATACCGATATGGAAGTCCTTGAAATTAAAAATGGAATGCACGTTCAACCAGATAAAGTGTATGTTACTCCACAAAATAAGATAATAAAAATTATAAATGGCAAGTTAAGTGTTGATAAACCTTCAGAACCTGATTATTTAAGGCCAATTGATTTATTTTTTCAAACATTAGCAGATGCTCAAAAAGATAATTCTATTGGAATTATTCTTTCTGGGTCTGGATCAGATGGAATTAACGGATTAAAAGCCATCAAAAACGCTGGAGGAATGGTTATTGTCCCAGATTCAATTTTTAAGTCATCTGATATTATGCCTAGCAGAGCAATAGCTACTGATCTCATAGATTATGTAGTGCCGCCAGAGAAAATACATGAATATTTAGTTTCATACATCAGGCGTAAAAAGAAATCCCAGATAAAAATAATTGGACAGGACAAAGAAATGCTTAATTCTAGGCAAAAAATACTTGATTTAGTCAAAGATCGCACTGGACATAACTTTTTTCTTTATAAAGAAAGCACAATAAACCGGAGAATACGAAGGCGAATGGCTATTCTTCAGATGAATAATATATCTTATTATCAGAAGTATATGCAGGAAAATCCATGCGAAGCAAATATACTTTTTAAAGAGTTTTTAATTAATGTTACACAATTTTTTAGGGATCCTAACGCATTTAACGTCTTTGAAGAGAAATTAAAATTAGAAGTGCTTGATAAAAAGGTTGATGGAGATAAGTTACGTATATGGATTCCAGGGTGTTCCACTGGTGAAGAAGTGTATTCTACGGCAATAATTATCCAAGAATACCTTGAAGAATCTGGAAAAAACTTAGAAGTCCGGATTTTCGGTACCGATAGTGATGATGAGGCAATTTCAAAGGCCAGATCTGCAGTTTATCCCAGTACAATATCCAATGATATGGATCCAGAGCGGGCGCGTAAATTTTTCACTAAAAAAGATGATAGCTACAAAGTTAAAAAGGATATAAGGGAAATGGCAATATTTGTCATTCATGATATTCTTATTGACCCTCCATTCAGTAAAATTGACGCAGTATCATGCAGAAATGTCTTGATCTACATGAATAAAGATGCTCAAAATAAAATATTATCTGCATTCAATTATGCATTAAAACCAGAAGGTATCCTATTTCTTGGCCCATCAGAGAGCCTAAGTAATTTTACAGGATCATTTACTACACTTAATTCTAAATGGAAAATATACAAACTTAAAAAGAGTGAATCATAGATAATTTATTAAAAGAGTTATAAATCAATAAAAATGCTTAATTTTACAAACATGTGCCCAGTTTATCTTTAAATAGAATTTAAATAGTCTAATATTTGTGTTCTTTTTCCAGCTTAATTTCTCTACTTATGTTATCTAACTCTTCTTTAATTTGTTTAATAAGTTCTTCTTCGTTCTTTATCTTTTCCTGGAGTTCATCGTATCTTTCTTTATCCTTTTTTGGATCAGTGTTTTCCAACTGGTATTTCCAGTACCTTCTCTGTTTTTCTATAGTTTCTAGAAACTCTTTTTCTGTTTTTGTCCGTTCTTTGAACGTTTTTATTATTTCATTACGAGTTTTTCGAAGTCTTTCTTCCAGTGTTTCCTGTTTATGGGACTGTTTACCCATTTTTTCCTCTTCTTGTTTGGGCATGTACTACATTATATTTTTATTAGTATTAAAAATTAAGTAACTAATGTTATAAAAACTATAATTTAATTATGATTATGTTTCTCATGAAATTCAATTCTACTCTCAGTATGTTTTAACGCTCCTTCAAGTTTTTTGAGGATTTTTTCTTCATTTTTAAGCGTTTTTTCAAGCTTTTTACGTCTTGAAGTGTCCTTATATTCTGTTTTTTCTAATTCATTACGCCAGTAATTCTGATGTTCTTTTATCAACTCTATATATTCCCCCTGAGATTTCTTAAGTTCTTTAAGAGTTTTAACGATCTCTTCTGATGTCTTTGAGTATGCTTTCTGTACTTTTTTAAGCTCCTCAATTTTTTCTGTCAGGTTTTCTTCATCTCTTTGAGGCATAACATAAGTTTGTTTTTTAATACATTAATAGCTTGTCAAACTTTTTAATATTGAAAATTCTTAAAGTTTTGTATTTTTCGTTTAATTATTCTTAGTTTAACTTTTTATATCTTTAAAGTGATTTAACATACATAACACGTAAAATATCATTTATTTTAAAATCAAATAACAATATTTTCTATATTAACAGCTTCTATTATATTTTAAACCATTAAATTCCTAATTAATTAAGTTTAGCTTCATCCAATACGTTTTTACCTGTTAACATCTATTTAAAATTTTTATATAAAAATATAATAACTACCTGCATCATAAAAATTAATATTTAAATTAAGATTTGAAATAAGAATTTATTGCAAATTTATCATTAACAAATTTAGAGCATAATTACGTTTGAAAATAGTGCTGGAGGCGCAAAATGACAGATCAGGGCAAAGATAAGTTAAAAGATGATCCTAAAGACGGGAAAAAATTCCAGTGGTAGGTATTGGTTCATCTGCAGGAGGACTGGAAGCTTTAGGAAGAATGTTCAGTAATATGCCTACTGACTCTGGTGTAGGATTTGTCCTTATTCAACATCTGGATCCCGCTCATAAAAGCTCAATGGCAGAATTGCTTACAAGATATACCGATATGGAAGTTCTTGAAATAGAAGAGGGAATGCATGTTGAACCAAATAAAATGTACGTTACTCCCCCAAATAAAAATGTAGGGATTATAAATGGAACATTGCATCTTGCTGTCCCTAAAGAGCCACATGGACTACGAAGACCCATTGATTTCTTTTTTCAATCATTAGCAGATGACATGGAAGAGTATGCAATTGGAATAATTCTCTCAGGATTTGGATCAGATGGTACTATCGGTATAAGAGCTGTTAAAAGTATGGGTGGAATGGTAATAGCTCAAGACCCAGATTCTGCAGTATCTGGAAGTATGCCGTCCAGTGCAATAGATACGGACCTTGTAGATTATATTGCACCGCCTGAAAAGATACCTGAAGATTTAATTTCATATGTAAAACGAATAGGTAAGAGACCTCCTAAAAGGATAATTGGAAAAGATGAGGAAACACTCAGTTCACTTCAAAAAATTCTCATTTTAATTAGGAACAAGACAGGACACGATTTTTCATTATACAAAGAAAGCACTATAAACAGACGGATTGCAAGGAGGATGAACGTCCACCAGATTGATAAAGTATCTGATTATCTAGAATACATCCAGAAACACCCTAAAGAAATTAATACGCTATTTAAAGAACTTTTAATTAATGTTACAAGCTTTTTTAGGGATTCTGATGGATTTAAAGCCTTTGAAAAATATTTAATATCAGAAGTGCTTGATAAAAAAAGGGATGGAGAAAGAGTTCGTATTTGGGTTCCAGGTTGCTCCACTGGTGAAGAAGTTTATTCCATTGCCATGATTATTCAGGAATACCTGGACCAATCAGGGAGACATTTGGAAGTTCAACTTTTCGGTACAGATATAGATGAAGATGCCATTGACATCGCTCGAAGTGCTATTTATCCAAGTACTATTGTCAAAGAGGTAAATTCAGAACGTTTACATAGATTTTTTACCAAAGAAGGAGATGGCTATAAAGTTAAAAAAAGTATAAGGGAAATGGCAATATTTGCTCCCCACGATGTTCTTATTAATCCTCCATTTAGTAAACTGGATGCAATATCCTGCAGAAATGTTTTAATCTATATGAATAAAGATGCCCAGAAAAAAATGTTATCCGCATTTAATTATGCCCTGAAATCAGGAGGCATTCTATTCCTTGGCCCATCAGAAAGTATAAGTAACTTTGTAGAATCATTTACCACCATGGATAATAAATGGAAGATCTATAAATCTAAAAAGACTGACCATACCCCTGCAGGAGATTTTGTTAGATTTCCATATGCAAGATTACCGCAGGACTACACTACTGCTGTTGAAGATTTAGAAATACTTGGAAAAGCAGACAATAACATTTCTAAAAATGTTGAAAAATTGTTAATTGAACGGTACGCTCCACCCACAGTAATTGCCAATAGCGATGGAAGAATCGTTTTCATCCATGGAAGAGTAGGAAAATATTTAGAACCAGCCGAAGGCGTAGCAAATCTCAGTATCGTTGATATGGCAAGAGAGGGAATCAAATTTGAACTTAATTCCGCCATAAATGAAGCAATTTTAAAAAATAAAGAAGTAGAATACAAAAATTTAGATGTTAAAACTAATGGGAGCTATCAAACAATTAATTTAACAGTGCGACCTATTAATCAGCCCAAATTAATGGAAGGTCTTTTAATGGTCACATTTAGAGATATAGAGCCATCAAAAAAAGAGGAATTAAAAATTCCTGAAACTACCCCTAAAAAAGATAAACGTATCCGAGAACTTGAAGAGGAGTTAAGAGTAACAAAAGAACGGCTTCATACAACTATAGAGGAGCTTGAAACTTCAAATGAAGAGCTTAAATCTGCTAATGAAGAATTACAGTCCATGAATGAAGAACTGCAAAGTACCAACGAAGAATTAGAAACATCTAAAGAAGAATTACAGTCCTTAAATGAAGAATTACTTACTGTAAATACGGAACTTCAAAATAAAGTTGACCAGCTGTCTGAAGTCAACGATGATATGAACAACCTCCTGAACAGTATAGAAGTTCCAACCATATTCGTAGATAAAGATACCAAAATAAAGCGTTTCACAAAAGAGACTACAAAATTAGTTAACCTTATACCTTCAGACGTAGGGCGGCCATTGGAAGATATTGTATCCAATGTAAAATATGACAACATGATTCACGATATAAAAGAAGTAATGGATCGGGTAATTTATAAAGAAAAAGAAGTACGTACAAAAGATGGAAGATGGTACCTTGTACGAATAATACCCTACAAAACATTGGAAAATATTATTGATGGAGCTGTAATTACATTTACAGATATTAGTGAGCAGAAAGAAATACAGAAACTTGCAGGCCAATTAGAATACGTTAAAAGTATAGTGGACACTGTACGTGAGCCACTTGTAGTATTAGATGATGAATTAAAAGTTATATCTGCAAATGATTCATTTTACGATAAATTTAAGGTCGAAGAAGAAGCAACTGAAGGGGAATTACTTTACAGACTGGGAAACAATCAATGGAATATTCCTAAACTAAGAGACTTACTGGAAAAAATACTTCCTAAAAATCAGAAATTTGAAAATTTTCTAGTTGAACATGACTTCCCAGAAATAGGGCATAAAAAAATGCTTCTAAATGGTCGAAAGCTTCAAGAAAAACGAGTAGGTGACAAAACCATAGGAAAAGGATTAATTCTCCTTGCAATTGAAGACATAACTAACAATCCCGAATATCAAAAGAAATAATTAAGAGACTGTTACCTTAAAAATTAAATTAATCTTGATTTCATGAAATTTTAGATTAATAATATTCTCCTATTCAAAATAAAATAAATTTTAAGTATCTGAGAAGAAGGAGCTTCTAATAATGGATAGAAAAGAAAAATTACGTTCTGTTGCAGAAGAGAGACTACGTGAAAAAACAGAGAATTTAGAAAATCTTCCAGAAGATATTGATGCAATTATCCATGAACTCCAGGTACACCAGATTGAACTGGAAATGCAGAATGAAGAACTCAGACATTCCAGAGCAGAATTAGAGGAATTAAACGAGAAATATTATGATCTTTACAATTTTGCCCCTGTTAGTTATTTTACGCTTGATGCAACCAGCGCAATTACAGAGTTAAATACCGCAGGTGCAGAATTATTAGGTTTTGATAAAAAACATCTGGTTAAAACATTATTTAGATGGTACATAGCCCCAAAATACTCACAAACATTTTTAGATTACTGTAAACAGGCCATAGAAACCCGGGAGAAACAGGTATTCGATCTTGGGTTAATCAAAAAAAATGGAATTATTTTTTATGCTCACATTGAAATGTTACCTCAGTTTAACCATGAAACCACATTTAAAATGGTAGTTGTCGATATTACTGAACGAAAAAAATTAGAAGAAGAATTAAAGCGTTCTAATAATGAACTGCAGCAGTTTGCTTATGTTGCTTCTCACGACTTGCAGGAGCCATTGCGAACTATTTCAAGTTTTACACAGCTTTTGGAGCGCCGTTATAAAGAAAAATTAGATCCTGATGCTGATGAGTTTATTGAGTATGTAGTAGAAGCTGCTCAAAGGATGCAGCAGATGATCCTCGATTTACTGGAATATTCCAGGATAATGACAACTGGCGGGAAATTTATAAAAATAGACCCCAATGAAGCATTAAATACTGCTTTATTTTATTTAAAAGGCCTGATTGAAGATTGTAATGTAAAAATTACCCATGACGAGCTCCCTATAATAATAGCTGATCAAGGACAGCTTACTAAAGTGTTCCAGAATCTTATATCCAACTCAATAAAATTCAGTAAGCCTGATGAACCACCAAAAATACACATTTCAGCAGAATTAAGCGAAAATAGAGAATATATCTTTAGTGTGCGAGATAATGGAATTGGGATGGATCCACAATATGCTGAACGTATTTTCACAATATTTCAAAGATTACACACATTGGATGAATATCAAGGAACTGGAATTGGATTAGCAGTAGTTAAAAGAATAATTGAACGGCATGGCGGTAAAATCTGGGTTGAATCAGAGTTAGGAGTGGGCTCAACATTCTATTTTACTATACCTACCTTCCCCCCATAGAGGAAAATATGCAATAAATCGCCACTGATATTAAAAATAAACAGACTATTGGCCTTATTTTTAAATTTTTGTTTTTATACTACAATTGATTGCTCCAGTGCTTAAAAAATAAGTATAATATAAATTATATTAATAGTATGAGGATTATAAATGGAGCCCCTGAAATTCCCTCCAACCGCTCAAAAATCTTTGATTTTTGGTGTTTGAAAATCTCCGATTTTCAACCGTAAAAATCAAGGATTTTTACACGCCCCGAAAATCCCTCAAAATCTATGATTTTGGGGCAGAAAAAATTGTAGATTTTTTCATGCTTCAATTTTCGAGGGCTTTTTAAAAAAGTCCTCAAACATGAAATGTTTGGGATGTTCACAAACTTCGTTTGTGACTCATCAAAATCCTAGATTTTGATAATGACAAAAATTCTCTCAAAAATTCAAAGAATTTTTGGGGCATGTGAAAATTGAAAATTTTCACTGTTGCGGAACTAAGTTCCGCAAACATCGAAAACCTACGGTTTTCGAATGCTTTGAATTTTAGAAAATGTGAAACATGCAAAATTAAAAATTTTGCTGTGTCAAAACTGTAAGTTTTGACAACATTTTCTAACTCCCAAAAAATCGTAGCTTACAAAAATCGGAGATTTTTGAGAGATTTTTTGAGGATTTTTGAGCGGTTGATCAAAAAATAAGTGTATTCAAATTCGTATTATGAGATGAGGATTTTATATGGAAGAAATTCCTTCTAAAGATGCATATTTCGACATATTTGAAAAAATGCGCGAAAGTGTTTATGTAGTAGAAGCTCTACGTAATGAAAGTGGCGAAATAGTTGATTTACGTATAAAATACGCCAATATTGCTTCACAAGTCCATTCAAATGTTCTCCGCGAAAAATTAATAGGAAAAAAATTTAGCTTAGTTTATAGCCCCAAAATAACAAAATCTTACATTAAAATTATAAATAAAATCCTCATAACTGGGGAAGAGAGGAAAAGTGAAATATATTTCCCCAAAATGAATAAATATTTCTCAGTATCTGTTTTTTCGTTCAATAATGATTCATTCATGATAATAAACACCAATATTAATAAACAGAAAAAAACCGAAGAAACGTTAAAAGAAAAAGAAAATTTCTTAAAAAACATATTTAAGACTTTTCCAGGTGTTATATGGGTTTATGATTTATTAAAGGAACAAGATATTTACATATGCCGTGAAATTTATGAATTAATTGGTTATACTAAAAAAGAAATCGAAGGAAAAGAAAATTCATTCTGGAAGAGCCTTTATCATCCTCAGGACTTTCAAAAAGTTGAAAGAATTTTAGAAAAAATGAAAAATGCCAAAAATGATGAAATTATAGAGTTAAAATATCGTTTGAGGCATAAAAATGGAAAATGGCGTTGGTTTGATGCTAAATATATCATTTTAAAACGGACCCCTGATGGCAGACCCTGGCAGTTCCTTGGAATAGTGGAAGATATTACAGAGCATAAAAGGACCGAAGACGTGCTTCGCTTTAGCGAAAGAACATTCAGAACCCTGGCTGAAAATTCACCAGATATAATCATAAGATTCAATCATGATCTACATATCACTTATGCTAACCCTGTTTTTTCTCGTTTAATCGGAAAAGATCGGCGGCAATACGTCGGAAAGAGTTTTAAAGACATTGAAATGCCTTATAAATTAATTGAAATTGAAAAACTATTGAAAATCGTTTTTAAATCTGGAAAGCCCCAAACTTTTGAATTTAGCCGGGCTAAAGATGAAGAGACCAAATATTATTCTGCCCGCATCATTCCCGAATTTGAAAGGAGTTACGTAGAAACAGCTATGCTTGTCGCACACGATATAACTGATATTAAAGAGGCCGAAGCGGAAATTCTCAGGTTAGCCAATATTGTAGAATGTTCAGATGATGCAATAATCGGTAAAACTGCGGAAGGAATCATATTTAGTTGGAATAAAGGTGCTGAGGAAATATACGGCTATTCAGCAGATGAAATCATTGGAAAACACATATCTATTCTGATGAGCCCAAAAGAATGGCGCAAAACGTCAAAGCTCATGGAACGGATCGCTGAAGGGGAAACTGTAAAACATTTTGAAGCTAAACGGATAAAAAAAGACGGTTCTGAAATTTATGTTTCATTAACTCTATCGCCTATAAAAAATACTGCAGGAGAGATTACTGGAATATCTACTATTGCGAGAGATATTACAGAACGTAAGAAGACAGGAAAGACTGAAAAAATTGATAAATAAGCTTAAAATCCAACAATCAAAATAAATTGAGTTTATATATCATGATTCAAAATTAGACTTTTGAATTGATTTAATTAATTCATCATTCTTCTTTAAATGTTCCTTTATTTTATCTCGTAATGATTCCTCTTCTTCAATAATTTCTTCATATTTAAGCTCTAATTTCTCCTCATCATTGACTTCTGCCTGTTTTTTAGCATATCCTATAAAATTCTCTATTTGAGATAAAAAATCTTCATTTATGTTTTTTTGCTTTCTTAATCTTTCAATTAGCGTTTTTTCTGCTTTTAAATATTCTTTAGTACTTAAGTCATCGCTTATCCTTTTTGATTTTTTAATAACTTCATTTCTTCCAGACATTAAACATCAATCCTAAAACTCTCTGATTTTTGATTAGTCTCAGGTTAACGTTTGTTTCTCATGGAATCCACCATTCCGCGAATTTTTTCCAGATTATTTTCTGTTTGATCTATCATCTCATTGATTCTATCAATATCTTTCCCAATTTTCTCAATTGTACCTCTTTCCGTGTTAATCAATTTCAAAAGTTGATCGTGACGTTCCTTACTTTGAGTATCAACGGTCTTCAATTCACTTATCCAGTAATCTAATAAGTTATCTACTGTCTTTAAGTACTTTTTTTCAGTTTCTTTCTGGTCATAAAGGTTATTAATAATACTTTCCTTTGTTTGAAGGTATTTTTCTTCTTCATTGGACTTTTTATTTTTCATAGACATATTATATATTACTATTTATAAGTAATTTATTAACTGGAATTTGTTAAAACACATTATGTCTTTTAATATCGAAAAAAGACCCCCCAATAAATTGGGGGGGGGGTAAATTACAAGGTTTAAATTTTATAAATCCTTATATGAAGCCTTATATAAGACCGCTTCAAGCTTATCAAGAGCTTTACCGACCTGTTTATCAAACTCAGTAAGTTTATTGGCCAGCCCTCTAAAGTAAGGTGCATAAACCTTATAGTACATCAACCTGTCAGTGTCTATGCTATTTTTTACAAGTGCTACCCTGAATTCATTGACTTTTTCCTGAATAGAAGAGTAAAGTACCTCATCAGGATACTCACCTAAAAATATGCCGTCTGCACCGTTTTCAAATGCAAATAAAATATGCTTCGGCATCAGCCTGTTTATTGATGGAACCCGTATAACTCTAACAGATTCAGGATATGATATCCTGTTTATTCCTATATTGTCAGCCGCTACATAACCAATATAGTCAACAAATGCTAAAATTCTCCTTTCGCCTTCTTTTCTGTCCTTTAACATACCCTCAATCATGGCAAAGATTTGAGCATCTGTCTGGCCCATTATATCGATTGCGTTGTTCTCACATTTGGAGATACACATACCACAGCCGTTACATGCAACAGGATCAACAGATATGCGTTCGTTGTGTATATAAATAGCCTTGTATTTACAGGCCGCTACACATTCTCCACACATTTCACACTGCCTGCCGTCAACTACAGCAATTGTTGGCTCTACCTCTAATCCTCCGTTTATCATCTCTGAAACTTTAGAAGCTGCTGCATTTGCCTGAGAAACACTTTCAGTAATATCTTTTGGGCCCTGTGCAGTTCCACAAACATATATTCCCCCTATATCTGTGGCTACAGGTTTAATTTTTGAATGCTTCTCTTTTACAAACATATCCTCTGTAAGTCCCACATTCAATGTTTCTGCAACTTTTAATGTCCCTTCTGATGGTTCCATTGCTTCAGACAAGACGACCATATCTGTTTCTATTTCTATAGGTTCCCTACGGAGAGTGTCTTCTAATCTAACAACGATATTCTCGCCTTTTTTGGTTATATCTCCAGGCCGTCCCCTTACTAATTTAATTCCCTTAGACTGCACATGCCTAAAGTAATTTTCATACATTCCAGGGGTTCTCATGTCAGTATAACATATAACTATTTCAGTATCGGGATAATAGTGTTTTATAAAGCTGGCATGCTTTAATGACACCATACAGCAAACTTTGGAGCAGTAACGTTTTCCTTCAGGTTTTTCATCCCTTGAACCTGCACACTGAACCATTACAACCCTTCTTGGGACTTTTCCATTTGAAGGGCGAAGTAATTTACCATCTGTTGGTCCATTTACCCCCATTATCCTTGCAAGTTCCATCTGACTTATTACATCGTCGTATCGTCCATATCCATATTCTGGGCGTTTTTTAAGGTCAAATCCCTTATGCCCTGTTGCTATAATTATAGAACCCACATTTAGAGGTATTATTTCCCCTTTCATCTTGAGGTCAATGGCATTCATTTTACAGACTTTCTCACATTTACCGCATTTAATACAATTGTTATCATCTATTGTATAAATATCCGGAACTGATTGTGGGAAAGGCTTGTATATAGCTTTCCTTGTCATTAAATTCTCGTTCCATTCATTAGGAACCTCAACAGGACAGATGTCTGCACAGTTTCCGCATGCGGTACATTTATCTTCATCAACATGGCCTGGTTTTCTTTCAATGAGTAAATTGAAGTTTCCTGCTTTTCTTTCAGAAGATTTAATCTCTGAATTAGTCATGATGTCGATATTGCTATGCTGCACAGCTTCGTTTATCAGAGGGTTGAAAAGACATAATGAACATTCCTCTGCAAGTTTTTCTGGGGAAAATACTTTACCTATTTTTATCATGTTTCCCCCGACAGTAGGCTTATCTTCAATTATATGTACTTTAACACCCTGTTTTGCAAGTGAAAGCGCGGCAGTTATTCCAGATATTCCACCACCAATTACGGCGGCGCTTTTTTTGGTTTTTCTAACTATAGCGTCAAGAGGTCTGGCGTATTGGACCCTCTCAACAGCCGCATTTGTAAGTGATATTGCTTTTTCTGTTGCCTTATTTTTATCAGAATGCACCCATGAACAGTGCTCCCTGATATTTGCTATCTCTAAAAGATACGGATTTAATGGAGCTATATGATTTCTAAACGTTTTTTCATGAGTAATTGGTGAACAGGCTGCAATTACTACCCTGTCTAACTCTTCTTCCAGTATAATATCTCTGATACTTTTCTGGCATTTCATTGAGCAGAGATTTTCAAAATCTTTAACTACTTTAGCATCGATTGAAGAAGCGAGCTTCTCGATGTCTACAGTATCTGAAATGTTGCCCCCGCACCTACATAAAAAAACACCAATGTCGATACTGCTTTTGGGAGCGTATCTTGAGAAATTGTAATTGTTCATGTTATCCACCTCATTTACAGAGGTTAGTCTGCTTTATCTTTTCTAAAACCTTGTCTACAGGAACTGTATGTGTTTGAACACCTACTACTTTATAAGGGTCAGCCCCAAGTGCAAGTGCTACGAATTGAGAGATATTAAGACATACAATGTTAAATTCAGTTCCCAATGTTCTTCCAATGGATTCCTGGTTTCTATCAAACTGCATCTGGCAGTTAGGGCACATGTGAAGCAGAATATCAACGTCATTTTCCTTCAAACTGTTCAGTTTCTCCTCAGTTACAGAAAGTGATAGATCCCGGTTCATGTAACGCTGCCTGAAACCGTTACCGCATGTTGTTGTTTTACGGTCGTACCAGTCCACAGTTTCTACACCGCATGCTTTTGCAAGTGTTTCTATGACCATAGGGTCTCTTTCATTTCCAATAGTATCCTTCTGATGGACTTTGCAGTAATGACATGCGTGGTGAGATGCCACTTTAAGTCCAGATAGATCTACTTCTACAAGGTCTTTAATTTCATCTGCTTTATTGTATAAAATTTCAACTGAATGGAAAATATTGTCTCTTGAGTCCATTTCATCTGCATTATAATTTAATTCATGACATCCTGAATCATCTAAAATCTTATTTATCTGGCCTCTAACTTCATCATTCTCATTTAAGATGTTGCATGATTTTTTAAGGATTGCATAGCATGTTGCACACAGTGTTGCTATATTTTTATGGCTTTCTTCCTTTGCAATTCCAAAGTTCCTTGCTGCAAGTGCAGTGGTTGAAAATTGGTCAAATAAATCAGCATAATGCCCCAAACCTGTACAACAGGACTGCCTATCGCTGATGATATATTCAATTCCAAGTTTATCAAATAAATATTTTGTAGATGACTCTACGCCCGGATATTCGACATTTACAAGGCAGCTTTTAAAGAGTAAAATTTCTTTATCTGGTATCTTTTTCATCTCTACACCGCCTTAGTTCATTTAACCTTCTTTTGAACCCTGTTTTTTCTAAAATATTGTTGATATCTTTTACATCTTTTTCAGGTAAGAACATAGAGCCAAGATTTAAATCTTCCCTTATATCTTCAAGGTTAATTTTTAATTCAAGCCACTCTTTTCCAAAGTCCTTTATAAGGTCATCAAAGAAATTTGAAGGAATTGCTCCCAGCCCAAATTCTATGAAACTCTCCCCATATGCTGAAAAAGGAGCTACTTTTGGCTTTCCTTTCCCATCATCAATTGCTCTTTGCCTTAAAATTTGATTTATCACAGATGGGCTGTTGCTTACCGGGCATACGCTCTGGCAGGTGTAACAGTAAAAACAATTCCATATTATATCATCCGTAATTAAAGTTTCATCTTTATCAAGCACCCTCTTAACTATCTCTCTTGGATCATAGTCAGTATGTCTTGCCGCAGGGCAAACAGATGTACACATCCCACACTGAATACATTTAAGGATTCCAAGATCTTTTGGTGCTTTTAAATCCTTAATAATATCTTCTGCTAATTCAAAGCTGTTTTCGTCTATTTTTAGAGTATTCATATATATTATACCCCATATATCGAATAAAGTGTTAGTTTAAAAAACAATCTGTTATAGTATTTATACTTGTATTTCAAGTTATATATACTAAAATTATGACATTTTTAAGTTCAATTTATCATTTTTTAGTTATACCATGATCAATCAGCATAACCACTACTTAATTTTTATGTATCATGATTGTTTATGTATAATAATTGTCTTAATAGTATAATATACTTTATCGTTAGAAAAATGTACTAAATATATTTTATCAACTTCTCTCTAAAATTCCCAAAAAAAATACAAAGCGGCATTGAAAAGCCAATGTCTCACTAAACATTCGATTTAGAATGACTATGTACCTATATACCTTGCATAAACAGATCTTGCAACATTAGGATCATTAGTTCCTTTAATTATTGCCCTCCCATCCCTAAATACAGATATTTCATATTTTTCTGTCTTAAAAAGCAGGATAAAAGGAGCGCATTTAACACTGCCTAAATGTTCCAGGTTGGATGCTAACTCTTTTAAATCCATATCTTTTGGATCTGCAGGAGTTATCTGAATGGCATTTCGACCGCAAAGTGAAGTAATTACTTCTCTATCTTCTGAATTCAGGTATTCATATTCTTCAAGGGAGCAGCAGTGGCATTCATCATTTTTTCGGACCAGTATTTCATCCATCGAGTGATTCCATGCATCATATATTATAAGGCGGCCGCCATGGTCCTTTTCAGGCTTTGCTTCACCTAGAAGTATTCGTATAGCTTCTGTACTTGCCATAGACCCCATAATTACGGTTATAGTGTTCAATACGCCCATTGTATCACATGTTGGGAGCGAACCTGGTTTTGGAATATGCGGATAGAGACATCTAATACATGCAGCACCTGGTAAGATATTCATAGTCATTCCTGATGTTCCAATTGCACCAGTGTATATCCATGGAATTTCTTCCCTAACGCATACATCGTTTATGAGCATTCTTGTCAAGATATTATCTGTCCCATCAAGAACCAGATCCACATCTTTTATGATTTCTTCCACGTTAGTATGGTTTAAATCTTTTACAATAGGTTCAACTTCAATTGCAGAGTTAATGAGTTTGAGTTTTTTGGTTGCGGCAACCGCCTTTGGTTCTCCAACATCAGTTTCATCAAACAACATCTGCCTTTGCAGATTATTTAATTCAACAAAATCCCTATCTAAAATGGATATTTTTCCAATTCCAGCACGTGCAAGGTTATTTGCAGCTGCTGTTCCAAGGGCTCCGCACCCTACAATAAGAACATGGCTTTCTTTGAGCCTTTTTTGACCTTTTTCTCCAATGTTCTGTAATATTTCCTGTCGTGAGTATCTATTTTCCATGTTATATTCACCAAGTCTAACTATTACCATTCTAAAATTTAATAAAAAGAAAATTAAGCAGATATAATACTTTATTCTTCAATCTGCATTCTTTTTTCTATGATTCCGGCCAGCCGTTTAGCTAATGCCGTTACTGTTAATATTGGAGGCCTGCCTGGAGCCTGTGGAATGACACTGGCATCTGCAATAAAAAGTCCTTTAATTTTAGTTTCAAGGTTGTTATCAACCACTTTACCAACTGCTGCAGTTCCACCAGGGTGTGCCCCTCTTATTGGAGTTGAAACTATGGATGAATGGTCTACACCTGCTTTAACGAGCACTTCAACACTTTTTTCATAGCCTTCCTTCAATAGATCAAGATCTCTTTCAGTAATAGGCTTTTCCACAGATTTGTTTGAATTAATTTTTCCATTGGCTTCATCGGCTATTTTAACCATGATGCCCATTATGTCATCATGATTTGCATCAAATCCCTTATCTTCTAAAAGGGGTATAATTTGTGTAGAAAAGTGAGGTGATAAAAAATATGGGCCAAATTCAGCTTTAGTTCCCATAGGAATTTCTTTATTAAGTCCTGCATCCTTTAAAAATCCACCAACAGTTATAAATAGATCGCAGAACAGTCCTTCACCAACATTTTCATTAATACCTGAATTTTTCAGGATTAATGGAGTATTTAAAGCACCTGCAGAGATTATAACTTTTTTTGCCTCAAAGGTTTTTGTTTTATCTCCAAACAGGCCTTCAACTCCCCTAACTTTTCCATCTTCATGGTTGATTTTTGTAACTGTAAAATCTGAAATGAGTGTTGCTCCCTTATCTATGGCTTCATTTACAAAGTGAGTTGCGTCCCATTTTGCACCATTTTTACATCCATTGATACACGTTCCACAATTATCACACTTAGAAAAATCAATGAATTTAGGCATAGGCTCCATGAAATAGCCAAGACTTTCTCCAGCATCCACTAGTTTACGTGTTGCAGGCCCCATTAAATTGGCTGGAAAGGAACTAACTTTTAAATCTGCACTTGCGTCTATGAGTTCCTTGAAGAGATCAAGGTCATGAATTTTAAATTGAGTGGTGGCAGAATTAGAGTAACATGTACTACACGCATAACACGCATTTGCAAGGGAAACAGGAGTTGTACCCCCTATATCTTCCATAAACATTAATTCTGCAGGGTAATCAAGAAAATCATATTTATCTAGGTCTTCACCAGATAAATCTACCTTTAAATCTAAAGGAATACTTTTGATATAATTCACAGATGTACCCGTTTTATGGCGCTTCCCTTTCTCCAAAATCAAGACTTTACAATCTTTTTTCGAGAGTTCTCTCGCTACTGTGGCACCTCCAGCGCCAGTTCCTATTACTATCACGTCAAAAATCATAAAATTCATCCAAAATAATTTTAAAAGATATTTATTACAATTGTTATATAACAATTGTTATTTATATTTTTTGTTCACTCAACTAAACCAGTAACTTGAAGTCCTTTGAAATATAACTTATAATACTCACAAAATAAACCTAATTAAAATCTGAAAAATACCGTGAAATCATGAATAAATCTGTAATACTCGCTATTTTTTTAGTTGTAGTATCAATAAACATTTCTGCTGTTTCGGCGTGGGACTGGAACACACATGAGGAAATAGTAGAAAGTAATTATTATTCATTACCTTCAGATATGCAGCAAAATTTAAATCTAAACCTAATGAAGAAAGGATCTACGGCCCCTGATTTTGTGTTTTTTGACTTTAAATATCACAGTTATCCAAATAGTTATGGAAAAGCTATTTACTGGTTAAATAGAGGGGAATTATACTATAAAAAAGGCGATTTTTATTATGCAAGTTACTGTTACGGTGTAGCATCCCATTACATTACAGACAGCTTTTCAGCACCCCATGCTGCGGGTGTGGGCGGACTCCAGCATAATATTTATGAGATAAAAGGAAGTTTTCTAAAGCCTAAAACAATTCAAATTAAAGGCGATTTAAAATCAACGATGTATAATGGAGATTTAAACGGAACAAAAAGCTGGAACATGTGGATTAAAAACAAAAATGATTCTTTGATCCAGAATGATTTAGATCATGCTACAGGTGCATCTTACGATGCAATATACAGTTCCATAAGTGATGCATATCCTATCCAAAAAAATAGTTTCCAGAGAAATAACAATTTAGAGTTATTATACCTTTACTTAATTGGTTAAATTGAAATCAGCATTTATGGTTTATCAAATTTTAATAAAGATATTAAGTGAATTAAAAAATAGGTCATGTGTCATCTTTAGTCCTAACTGCACATAAACTTTGACTTGACAGATCATGCTTTTTAGGCTTTTCTGGGGACTTAAAAATATTTTTTGCGCTCTCAATTAACTCCTTGTCATCATTTTCAGCTGCATTTTTGATATTTTTTATGATATCACAGAAAATTTTATCAACAACAACCTGAGTAAGGTCTTCCACTATTTTTTCCTTACCATTCATATCTCCAAGCATTCTAAATGCTTTTTCAGTTTCATGAGACCTTATATTTTCTGCATTTCTTCTTATATCAGAAATAAGAGATTCAACTTCAAGACGTTTTAACGATTTTTTAAGGAGTAACAGTTCTTCTTCGATAATTTCCTCAGCATCTTTAGCTTCAGATTCCCTTAATTTTCTATTTTTATCAGCGATTCCCCTTAAATCATCTATATTAAACAGTTTAACTCCAAGTTTTTTAACGTCTTCTTCCACATCTCTTGGATTTGCAATATCCACTATTACAAGCTTTTCTAATTTCTCAGGCGAAACAGCATCTTTTATTTTTTCACAGGTTAAAATAGGGTGAGGCGCTCCAGTAGCACTTATTATAACATCAGCATCGCTCATTGCTTCATTAAGCTTGTCAAAATGGATTGCATATCCGCCAAGTTCTTTTGCAAGGTCTACTGCGCGGTCATGAGTTCTATTAGCTACAACTATAGCTTTAAGATGTTTTTGAACCAGTGCCTTTGCAACGAGAGTTCCCATTTTTCCAGCACCAATTACAAGAACTTTTTTACATTTCAAATCCCCATGTACTGATTCTGCAAGTTCTACTGCTGCAGAGCCTATTGAAATGGATCCCTTGTTAATATTGGTCTTTTTTCGGACTACCTGACCAACATGAATGGTCTTAGTAAATATGGTATCTAAAAGCTCACCAACATTTCCTTCTTTAAGATGATTTTTTCGTGCATCTTTTATTTGTCCCAATATCTGATCTTCACCTATTATCATAGATTCTAATCCGCATGAGAGCCTTAAAAGGTGATTTAATGCATCGTGATCGGTTTCAACTATAAAATCAAGGAAATCAATATTATCAATATAACAATCATTTAAAACTAAATAAAGTTCAGCACGGTTACATGTTTTCATCTGGAGATACTCCTGTACATCATATTCTTCCTTGATTTTCTCAAAGATCCCATCCATCTGGAGAGTAGATTTCTCCATTGTACATATATCCGCTGTATTATGGTCGATTCTGATATTTAGAATCATTTTATGCCCCCAAGTAAATATTTAATTGTTAAAACCACTAAAAATCAATTGGGATTTTGTAAACTATGGTCTTAAGCGTTCAACTGCTGTTTTATATATTTTTTAGCATCTTCTAAATTTCCCTGTCTTAGGTATTCCTTTATATTTTTATCATTTAAAATTTTATATAAATAATCTCTACGTTTTTTTTGATCATTCATATTTTCTTTTAAAATGTTTCTTGTGAAATTTTGGAGTTCTAACTGTAAAATATCTTCCTCTGTTATCACTTTTTGTATTCTTTTCCGTAACTCTTTTGCCATAAGAGGGCTCTTTCCACTGGTAAATATCGAAAATTGCACATCCCCTATGGAAAAAGAAGAAGGTATAATTAAATTACCTTCATCTGGCTGATCAGCTCGATTTAAAAGTTTTCCCTTGGCTAATTTTGCCACGTGCTCATTTAATTCATGATCTCCAGTAGCTATTACCACAAGATCTGACCATTCAACCCATTTTTCAACCTCATCTAAAGGTTTGAAAGTAGCTCCTAAATCAATTAGATCATCTGGAACTTTTTTTTCTATTACAGTGACATTAGCCCCAGATTCAGTAAATCTTCGGGCTCTTCGACTTCCAACTTCTCCCCCACCAACGATTAAAACATTCTTGTTTTCCATTTGCATGAAAAGAGGTGTCCAACCCATATTTAAATCTCCAAGTCATAATTGAAATTTAGTTGGCTTAACCTTTTCCCAAGAAGGTCAATATCGTAAGTTATGAACTTTCTGGATTTCAAAAAACATCCGTTTTTTGATGTTTGCAAATCTCTCAAAAATTCGAAGAATTTTCGAGCGGTTGATTCTGTAGGAAAAGAGGTGTCCAGCCCATTATATCACTTAACCTTTAAGATTAAGCCAATATAAAATAAAAAATAAAATATTTAAAGTTTTAACGATTTAACTTGATTCTAAACTTTTCATCTTTAAAATCTTTGCAGCCATCCTCAAATCGTTTCCACATTCTTGAAGAACGGTATTTGCTTCTTCTTCGGGAATATCAAAAGCATCCGCAAGTGCCTTTACTTCTTCCTGTGATGATTCAGATACGCCTACAAGCTCTTCAGATAACTGTTTTTTAAGTTCCATATATTCATCAGAGCTCATGTTTATCCTTCTCATTACCATATCCCTTAAAGGACACGGTTTGGATGGTTTACAGCACCAGACAAGAGAACCGAAACATGTTCCTTCTCCTTGGCCTAATCTTGTTTTTTTACCAAATTCTTCTTTTTTTGCTATATAATCTTGAGAACTGAGATTTGCATCTTCAAGTGCATATATGATTGGGCAAGGCTTAACGGGTGGGCAGCAGAATGCCAACGCTCTCTTATCTCCTCCCCTGCATACGTGTGATGGTGAATCTTCCCATGCCATTATATTCCCTCCAAAATCTTGATTTTGGGGCCCTCGAAATTCATAGAATTTCGGGGCATCGGAAATCCTTGATTTCCGAATGTTCAGAAAATACTATGTATTTTCTTCAACTCCAATTATTATGAATCTATTAAATTTTAACTGAAAATCTAATTTTCAGTAATTAAAAATAACTTTAAATCTGAAAAAAAATAAAATTTATTCTTCAGTAAGCATTTCTTTCTTTTCAGTTGGAGTCAAATCTTCCACTATGTCCTTTGGATCTCCTATTTTGAGGATTTTTCCTCCCCTCATAAGAGCAGCCCTATCACAGACATCGAGCACAAAGTCCATATCATGTGATATTATAACAAAAGTTTGACTTAACTCATCTCTCGCCTTTATTATAGAATCTGTAACCTGGACTCTAGTTATTGGGTCCATGGTTCCAGTAGGTTCATCAAGAATGATTATATTAGGTTCTTTTATTAAAACCTGTGCCAAAGCAACCCTATGGCGTTCCCCACCACTTAATTCATCCGGATATTTATTTAATAAGCTCGCAGCATATTCTTCATCAAATCCAACTACTTTAAGTGTGTATATTGCTTTCATTTTTGCAAATTCTGCAGGTAACTCTAAACTTATAGCTTCTGTTAAATTCCCTAAAACAGTTCTATGAGGGTAAAGACTGTATTCTTGATGAAGAATACCTAAATAAGGTTTTATTCTTCCCCTTCCAAGCGGACCTGATTGAGTCATGTCAATCCAGTCGTCCCCAAGTTTTGCAGAGATATTACCTGAACTCGGTTCTGTTAACCCATAAAGTATTCTAGAGAGAGTTGTTTTACCGGCTCCGCTTAAACCAACAATACCAAAGATTTCTCCTTCACCAATGGTCAAACTTATACCATCCACAGCTTTAATTACTCCCCTTTCAATGGAATAATAATGCTTTTTGACATCTTCCATTTCAATAATTGGACCGCCGGTTTCGAATCCCTCTTTCTTTTCAGGAAGTGGAACCTGTTCTAAGAATCTGTTTACAACTTCTTCAGGGTTACCTTCATCTATTATTTCTCCCCTTTCAAGCCATATTACATAATCAGAAAGCTTTCTCATAACTTCAGGCCAGTGAGAAGTTATAACCATAGTATTACCTTTTTCTTTTACACCTTCAAGCAAAGCATGGTGTAAAAGTTCGGCAGTTTTTGGATCAAGTGTACCTGTAGGTTCATCTGCAAGGAATATCATAGGTTCCTTTGCTATTTGTCTTGCAAGTACTACCCTTTGTTTTTCCCCACCACTTAGATCTCTTGCAATATGAGTTATTCTGTGAGTCATCTGTGTCATTTCAAGAAGATCTATTGCCATATATGTGCTTTCTTCCTCATCATGACCATTAATAGATTTTAATACATTATCGATTACAGTATCATCTTCATAAAGTGCAAATGACCTCTGTAACATTATAGAAATTCTTTTCCTAACTGCAGCAAATGTTTTTCTGTCGGTGTCCCACAGATCAACACGTTTTGCTTCAAATTCGCCGCCGCAAGAACATTTTTGTCCTACTTGTGATGGAGGATCGGCCCGATAACATTTTGAACAAAATGCAATATTAAAGATAATTTTACCATCATCAGGTTTATATTCCTTCATTCCACGAAGCATGTTAATAAGTACGGATTTTCCAGCGCCGCTTCTTCCTAAAATTCCCAATACGCTGCCTTCATTTATAGTTACATTCAAATTTTTTAAAATTTCCACGCCACCAAATGTTTTTGTGACGTTTTCTAATTCTATAAAAGACATGCAATCACCTTTGGATATAAGTTTGCAGTAAATATGTTATATATTTAATCGTAAATTTACTAATTAAAATTCAATATTTTATACCTGGAACAAATCAAAAGGAAAGTTTTCCTTTAATGTAATTCTCGCCATTGATATCCCATCTGCACCTGCAGAAAGCATTTCACGTGCTGATTTAAGATCACGAATAGAATTATTACCTATTAAAAATATTTCAGTATTTTCTTTGATGGATTTTATAATATTGTAATCTGCATGGTTGTATCCAGGTTTCATAGCGTCTACATGCAGATAATCAGCACCAGCTTTTTCAATAGCTTTTGAAACTTCAATGTCATCTACATCTTCAACATTTGCCCTAATCTTAACTGATACCTTACTTTCAGCTCTTTTTACCACATTTCTTGTAAAATTATATAACTTTTGAGTATCATAAAGAAGTGCCTGTCCGCAACCAATGCTCGTTATTTCAGGCTGTCTGCAGTGTGCATTTATCTCAACCACGTCGATTTCAGGTAATTTTGATATTTCAATAAGGGGCTCAATTGAAACTGAGCGTAAATTAACAGAAACCTTTCCATTCCATGAAGTTTTGATTATATCCGCTTCTTTTTTAATATATGATAATAACTCTTCTTCATTTATGTGGAATTCTTGTCTTCCTCTTTGAATAATGCTGCATCCCGCTTCTATAGTCGGTTTATCTGCGTTATAGCCTCCAAGGGTCACCATGTCAAAACCATAAGAAGCCATTTTCAGGCAAAAATTCCCATCGGTTATCCCCGCCATTGGCGCTAAAACTTCAATAAACTCACCTGCAATAATAAGATACTATTAATTAAGTAATAAATGGAAATTAATAAAATAAATCCACTATTTTTTGTTCATAACATGGACAAGATCGTAGGTAACTCCACCTCTTATCTCTTCAAGAGCTAGATCTGCCAAATTAGCAGCTTTTTCAGCAGTAGGAGCTTTTCCAATACCTGCTTTAAGTGCTATATTGGTTTCATCCTCAATTTCTTCCACTATTTTTAAGAGTCCTTCAGGACTAAGTCCGTTGCATGGAGACATAAAATTATCGCCACCTATAAAGAAGACAAGCGAACCTTTCTCAATTAATTTTTTCATTAAAAAGTGTTGAACTCTATTTACAATAAAAGAAGTATCATAAGCGGGAATTATATCAGTTAAAGAATCTGTAATTCCATTTATATCTATGTGGGCAATTTGAACAAAACTATCCTCTTTATTTACAAGACCATCTATAGCCAGGACTTCCTTTCGTTCTTCAGATTGTGCCCCACCATAATTTTGGAGAGCCGCTGTAGCATCTCTTTGAGCTTCATAAGGAGTTTCAGCTGCTGCAACACCCATACTTATAGTTATTGGATATCTATTGCCTATTGATTTCTGGATTCTCCTGTGATCATCCATATCTACATTGTTGGTTATTGCAAGCATGTTATCAAAGCGAGTGAAGAAAACAAGTCCACCTTTGGCAGCAAATTGTCTTTGAATATCAGCATAAAGCTCTGATTGCAGGATTTGAAGATCTGCTTCAGCCCGTGGAGTCGGAGTAACTGTCCATGGGCCGTAATTATCAATTTGAATTAAAGTCATCTGTATCATAAAATTTCACCCAAAATAATTCTGGCTAACCTCACTTTATCATTGATGGTCTTCATGTTTGTGTTTGTTATAACGACCTTTGATATTAGTTTTTCTATTTTTTTCTCAGATTCT
>JAEZKE010000008.1 GCA_023436175.1 Methanobacteriota archaeon | reverse complement strand
GCTGTTTCAAATGCTTCGTAAAGATCACCGAATTCATCTATGATAGCATATCCAATTTCATCATATGCAACATCAAGATCTTTTCCTATTGATTTTGCGGATATTTCAAGCAGTTTTTCAGCTTTTTGTTCGATTTTCCACTGCTGAATTTTTCTTGTCCTTTGATCTTCCCTTATCCTTTTCATGGAAACGTCGACGTGGCCTTTTTTAGGGTTTACCCTTAAGACCCTTGCAACGATTTTCTGGTTTTCACGGACATAATCCCTGATATTTTTTACCCATCCAGAAGATACTTCAGAAATGTGAATAAATGCTTCTTTTCCTTCATATTCTTCAAGAGAAGCAAATGCACCGTAGTTTAAAACTTTGTGCACTGTTCCTACTATTAGATCTCCTTCGCTGGGCCATTCTCTTTTCATTCTTACCATTAAAACACCTGATTTTGGATTAGCCCTTAACTTTACTTAATCAAGGACTTCAATAATCTGAGCTACTATTTCAGATTTTCCGCCTTTTGGCTTTACCAGTGTTTTCCCACATATGATACACTGGACGTTTGATGCTGCGTGATCAAATACAGTCTGTTGATTTCCACAGTCCAAACATTTGACCTTTAAAAAGTTACTTTTATGAGTTCCTGTAATTGCCATGAGATCACCTAACTTACAAACTCCACTTTTCCTGCTCTAAATGAGTTTCTTTTAATGTGTGCTTTTCCACATTCTTTACATTTGTATCTTAAATCCAGTTTTTTGACTGGTTTGTTTCCAGATGGAAGTGGCCTTGGATAACCTCTGTACCCGCTTGTGACCCTTCTGAACTGACGTTGACCCCATTTAAGCTCACTTGCTTTTCTTTTTTTGGATTGGAATACTTCGTGAAGAGTGTGTTTTTTACAACTTGGACAGTAAGTTTTTCTTTCTTTTGGAATTTTCATTATAATCACCTCTATTTATAAAAATAAACCATATATTTATGATTAAAAATATAGTTACATTAAACTCCTATAAACGCCTTCAAAACCAATAGTTTTCAAAATCGTGGATTTTGAACCTGAAAAATACAGTTTTCTAAGGTTTTTGGCTTGAAAATGCATCAAATCGTAGATTTGACTCCGCAGAAATAAAATTTCTGCAGGCTTATGATTTTCAAAGTTTAATCGATATTAGCATTATTTATTCTTAATAGTTTATTTATATGTTTGGATTAATTCCATCAATTTCTACAAAAATTAGATAATATGTATTACAGTAGGCAGATATATCTTTATAAATAGACTATTTTAACTACTATAATCCATTCAAAAGGTATATTCCTGTATATTTTTAGTAAATGTGGATTCTAAATAACAGTATATGACTGTTACTCACCTATAAGATATTTTTTCATATTTTTCAATGAATTTCCCTTTATTATTCTTTATGAGTATCATTGCATTTGGTTCAGGCATCGTAATTATATCCTGAGGAGATAAAGGACCATAAACTTTTTTATCAATGCCCATAATTGAGGGTATTTCTTCAAGAACCATTAATGTTTTAACTAGATCCTTTTGATCTTCAGGCTCTCGGGGAATTTCTTTCTCAATGCTTTTAAATTCTATTTCGGGTTCCATTTCAGGTACTATTTCAGGTTCCAGTTCTGGTGCTTCAAATCCAGGACTCTCATATGCCTGAAAGCTTTTAATATCCTGTTCAATACCGATGGGTACTGCTTTTTTAACCTTACCTGTGCTTAACTTTTCGTTAGATAGAGGCACAGATGGTTCCTGCATATTTGGCGCTTCAGATTTTAACTCTTGTTTTGCTTTTTTAGCTTTAAATTGAGTTAAAGGAGATTTCATCCCTTGTCTATATTTAGAAAGTGATTTTACGAGGGAATAATAGAGATCTTCTTCTTCAGGGGTTAAGTTTGCAGGTGGGATTGCAGGAGAATTTATATCCGCTTTTTCAGATTTTTCATCGAATATTCTGTATATTCGATGAACATTCATCAATGCGCTATTTGTTATTTTATATTCACGCCTTTCACAGATTTCAGCTGCAATTCTTTTCGCATCTCTAAGGAGATATGATTCAAAAGAAAAAGGATTATTCCCTATTTTCATTATCAGCTTGTTTAAATAATTGTGAACATCTTTATAAAAATTATCTCCAACATTGGCTAACCCACTTGTACTACGTTCTTTTTTTTGGATTTCCCTCAATCTCTGGAAAAACTCATCCAACCTTATTCCTCGCTTTTATAGTGAATGACCTAATACTCTAAATTAATTAGTTATAAAGTAATTTGTTTATATTGCTTTAAACCTACAAAAAATCTTCGATTTTTTGGGGTTCCAAAAACCATAGGTTTTTGATAACTTTCAAAAAATTTTATAAAATTTTTCGAATGTTCAGAAAATACTGTCAAAATCTCTCAAAAATTCTACGAATTTTTGGAGCACTCCAACACAAAGTGTTTGGTGCATCACAATCTTTGATTGTGATAGCCCTCGAATACAAGGTATTCGGGGCGCCGAAAGCAATGCTTTCGACAGCACAAAAAATGGAGTTTTTTGCTAACTTTGATTTTGACGTATCGAAAATTTTCGAATACTTTGAGATTTTCTTCAATTTGTCAGATGTAAATTTTGATCAAGTTACTGTCAAAATTTATAAGTTTAAAAAGTTACGTCATTCACTATAGATTACTGTACTTAATTGTATTTTTGAGTCAATTAATTTTTTTTGTATTTACTTGAAGTCTATTCTTCACTTTCTATACGTGGAGCTAAAAGAAAACTAAGTTCTCCTTCATCTGTAGCCATTTTTAAGGAAAGATTAAGGGGCATATCATTTCCAAGTTTTAAAACAATTGCATCTGAAAATTTATCTGCTTTTAGCATCTCTTTAATTTTCTCAAGTGAAAAAATGGATTTTGATTTTGTATCTATTTTTTCCCCATGAAGATACTCAATTTTGGCATCCCCAAATTCACCTTCAGCTTCTGCAATGAATTTGTCCTCATCAACCATGAGTGCAATCTTATCTGAAACTATTTCAATATCCTGAATAGAATTTTTAAGGAGACTGAATGGAACCTCAAATTCAGTTGGGTACTCAAGGTCTGGTGGACTTGGTGCTTCATATTCAATATCTATAAGCCTTATTTTAAACCTACGTCTTGCGTCGCCTTCAAATATAAGAATAAGATTTCCTTCATCTACTGAAAGTTCAACAATATCGTTGCTTTTTGCCCTTTTTAAGACTTTCATGAGCTCTTCTGTATCTACATTTATTTTTAAAGGCTCGTCGATAGTAAATTCATCGAATAATTGTGGTTTAAGTTCAAGGTGTACGAATGTAATATGTGATCTATCCAGTGCATCTAATCTTAGACCTTCGCTATCTGCCTGCATCTGTACTTCATCTACAATAGAAGATATAGCATCAAAACTGGTTTTTAAGATGTTCGAATCGCTCAGAACCGCTTTAAACATTTTCATCCTCCTTCGATTTAAGACTTTCTGTTATCCTATTATTTATTAGTTCTATTTATATTATACCTTTTTATATTCTTTTTCAGTTGAATTGGAAGACGTTCCACTGTGTGACTCAACTTTTTTATTTATTCCTTTAAAAAAAGACTTTTCAAGAAATTTACGGGCCAAAACTCCCCCCATTAAAAGAACACCTGCTAAGATTAAAAACGCTGAAAACGATGCCATGTCTCCAAATTCGGCATTATCTGCTACCCTCTCAGGAGACCCTATCGATGTAACTATTAAAAAAATACCTGCAAATATCAGCAAAGCACCTGCAATAATTCCTATCCATAGTATCAGTGTACTCTTTTTGGACTTAAGATTTTTCAATTTATCAGGACTTAAAAAATCACCAACCATGGGAAATGCATGAGGATCATGTTCTTTATCCAGATCTTTTGAATCTTCAGGTTTTTCATCCTTTTTTTCAGAGCCTTTAGGAGTTTGATCTTCTAAATTTTCCATCTTTTTATCTTTTTTTTCGGATTTACGAGTTGGAAACATTGAATCCAACTTTTTTAAGAAATCCTCCCTAGACTTAGAAGTGATGGACTTCTCATCCACTTTATTATTAGAATTCGTAGAAATAGTAGGATTTTCCTGCAATTTCTCCTTAGAATTCTCCTTTTCTGAATCGCCTTTCATAAAATAACCCCGATGTAAAGTCGTTAATACACGAAAATATTAAAATCCATTGTAAGATGGAACTTTTAATTTAATCGTATTCACGCCAGGTTTGTCCACATTTAGTGCATCTTAAAAATCTTGTTTCAGATTCATCAGCCCTTCTGGTCTGCTGAAGCCACCAGTAAGCTAATTTATTGTTACACTTTGGACAAATTGCACGAGTAGTTGGTAGTGTCTTTACATCATCGCCCTTAACTATTATGTTTTCCTTTGATGATACTTTTTCAGAGACTTCGTACTCGTTTTTTTGTTCTTTAGTTATTTCCCTTTCATATCCGCATTTACATTTAAAGCAGTTATCTTTAGGAAACATGACAGTTCCACATTTTGGACAAAATTCCATTTTAGTCCTCCTTATCTATTTAATCAGTTTTTTAGATAAATAAATTTTTTAGTTTGATGTGTTTGTGAGTTTACTACTACTCACCTAACAAAATTATAAATAATTGTGATTTAAAAAAAATAGTTTCTCAACACTTATAAACTTTATCCGAGTTTAAAATCATTAATAAGAATTATTTTGTGGTATTTTAAAAATCGGATTATACTAATCATATACTGAAATTGATTTGTATCTATGTTTTGACTTTATTTAATAACTTAAACGCATCTTTTAAGATCATATCATGGTCAAATGCAAGTTTAAGTTTCAAAATTTCATCTTTTTTAAAATTCTGTGCGCTGGAAGCATCAGTATCTGCCTTTAAATTTCCTCTTGTCTTTCTTGTAAGGTAACAAACTGTAACTGTATGTCCCCTTGGATCTCTTTTAGGATCTGAATAAACTCCTACAAGCCCGATTATATCTACTTCAAGACCTGTTTCTTCTTTAGCTTCTCTTACAACTGCAGATTCTACTGTTTCACCCCATTCAACAAAACCCCCAGGTAATGCCCACGAACCTTTATATGGATCATATTTTCGTTTAATTAAAACTAGGGAATCATCTTCACATAATATTACAGCATCAACAGTTAAATAAGGAGTTTTTATTTAATCACACCCTAAAATTAATGAATTTAACATATATCATTTAAGCGCTCCCCCTGGATTCACCAGTTACAACTCCAGATCCTATAAGATGAGCTGCCCTTATAGGCTCAGGTATGGCGCTTCTTGTTGTAGCAATATTGATTATATCTTTAGCATCTTCTAAATCAATGCCACGTATTTGAACATATATAGGTTCTTCATTTTCTATTTTATAAACCGTTCCTGCTTCCTGTATTAAAGCCCATCGTTTTCTACAGTCTTCAAATCTCATTAAAGCTTTTTTAATCTTCTCAAAGTTTGGAAACTTTCTCATTATAACAATGATAGGAACACCTGTTTCATCAAAGATTTCCTTTATACTGACAACGTTAAATCCGCCAAAAGTAATCCCATCAAGCATGATAACTCCAATTTGATCTTTATGTCGGGAGTCATTCACCATTTTGATGATGTTTGCAGTTGAATCAGTGCCATCTCCTTTAATATAAGTTCTTAAAACTCCATCAAGCCATGTTCCTCCTCGGAAGATGGTGCCAATTAACATGACTTTATTTTTTGTATGAGGAGGAAAAGGAGCGTCATCAATTCCTAAAATTCGAATTTCTTTTTTAATTATCCTAAATTTTTTATTTTTCATTAAAGATTATTCCTCTAAAGAGGATTGTAGACTGCTTTTAAATTCATCACTTCTTTTTTGCAGTGTTTTTGCAGCTTTTTCCAGAGATTTCCTTGGATTTTTACCTTTAATGTATAAATTTGGTTCTCCTACAATAGGGTGAGCTATGACATATGCTGCAGATTCAACATTTTTATCTTCCATTAGAACTTTCCTTAATGCATTACATAATGAATGGGTTTCGCCTGTAATTTCAATTTCCAGTTCGTTTTTGGTATCTTTTATAATCTTCATTTTATCCCTCGTAACCTTAAAAATCTTCAGTTATACCTAAATTTTTTACTAATAATATTCATAACATTCATAAAATTAACAATATACTATGTATAATACCGTTATCAAATTTTTTATTTCTAATTTATAGTATGAAATCTTATATTAAATTTTAGATTATATACTTTTCGACTATAACTTAATTATTTTTCGAATGGTATAACCCAAAAACTTTTTTTCCGACATTCAAAAACATGTAACATCCAAAAATAGCAGCATTATTTTATGTAATGTGATTATTAGCATCAAAAAATAGGTAAAATGAAAAGTTGGGGATTTTAACCCTTATAGTGTGCAGAGAGTTTTCTTCTTTCTTTTCTTCCGCAGTTTAAGCATACAACTTCATTATCTGTTTTAACCATGTAGTGCCTGCATTTTGTGCACATAGCCTTTAAAACTCCAAGTTCTTCATTTGCAGTTGTAAGATCCACATTGTCAAGGCCAATGACCTTTGTAACTTTAGCTTCTACTATATCCCCAATTCTAAAAGCTTCAGTTAATTTGGATAAATATCCTTTCTGGGCCTGTGAGATATGTATACCTCCAACAAATGAAGTTGTAAGTTCTCTATTATTACCTTTAATTTTTTCTATTTTTACTGAAGCTCTCTGACCTCTAACTTCAGTTACCTGTCCAACTATAGTTTTACCAACTTCTACAGAAGTTGGAGTGCCAGTTTTCGGAACTATAGCTATTTTTTTATTTTTCTCATCGATTGAGACTGTTCCAACCACCAGTGATTTAATTTCTCCTTCTTCTTCATAGGTCCATTCAGATGGAACAAATTCTTCGGTGACTCCCAATACATCACCGGGTAGGACAAAGTCTCCAGATTTGGCTTTCATTAGTTCACCTCAACTAAAATAAGTAAAACTTTCTTAATTTTTCCTTTATTTTTTATACAATTAACATTAAAATTTTTAAAATTTTGATCATTTTATAATTATCTTATGTTGTTACATTATTTATATTATTTATATATGTTCAATTTCATCTATTTTGTAATCTTCCCATTTCCTTTTATTTAGAACTATTTCGAGTTCTTTAGGTGTTAAGAGCGGCTTTTTATACATACTTGCATCGTCTATGGCCACTCTTGGACATGCAGTTACAACAAACGCGTCCAAGTCCATATAAGGAATTAAAAGATCTGATGAAACGTTATCTAACATTATTATGAATGCTTCTCTTCTTTCTTTATTTATCATCTTCTTTAAACTTTTTGCAAGGTCAAGCCTGAACTGACCTCTTTTTGATGAAACAATAATTCCAAATTTTTGAGCATCACTTGCCTTTGTTATCTTTGCAAACCGTATTCGCAGTATTCTATCTCTAAATTCATCTATAGTCCTTACTTCATTCATATAAGGGTCTGCAATAAAAACCGGTTTTTCTGTAAAAAGCGTTATTCCAAGGGCATGGAAATTACCACTCCCAATAAATAAAAATGCATCTGCATCAACCTCTTTAATAGCTGAAAAATTACAGCCAAGTACCTGACCTTTTCTTGTTCCAGCACCTTCTTTCATTACCACTTCCTTCCCACTGGAACTCAAAAAATCGCTGATATGCTCTATAAGTGGCAAATGCTGGATAGTGGTTACAACACCTATTTTTTCGTAGTTTTCAAGGAATGGAAGACTTTTCTTAAGTACATCATCTACATCTATCTTAGAATATGCCTCAATAAATAGGACCGGTACTTTATATTCAATTGGAAATTCTATATGGCCAAAATGCACAATTAGGTCTACTAAACCTGCCATATGAGTATCTGAGACATCACATGCACCGTAACATGGATCACCAGAGATTATAACCACTGCATCAGTTTCATTTTCTATTTTCTCTGCAACACGGACTGCATGAATCTTAAGACCTTCTGGAAACTGCAGGCCAACTGCCTTTGCATCCATCTCTTTTATTTTTTGGATAACTTCATCCAGTCTGAAATCATAATTAAGCATGGTATCTACTCAGTTTAAAGTATACTATCCTCTATTACAACTTTTCCGTTATCAACATCCACCTTAACAAGAGTTTTAACATCATAACCTGTTTCTTTTTTAACCCTTTCTTTTCCATTTCCTTTTTCCACAACAGCAACTATATCTGCAATTTCCACTCCTGCACTTTTAAGAGCATTTAAAACTGCAATCATAGTTCCGCCTGTGCTTACAACATCATCTACAACTAATATTCTATCTCCTTCTCTAAGTCCATTTATGTAAAGTTCACATTCGCTGTAACCTGTGACCTGATGGACTGCAACTTCATTTTCTAAATTGTAGCATCGTTTTCTAACGACCACAAAGGGAATGTTTGTTTCAAGGGAAAGTGCAGTTGCAATATGAATTCCCATGGCTTCCATGCACACGATTTTATCAACTTTTAAATCTGCAACTTCTGTAATTGCATGTGAAACTTCCTTTAAAAGATCAGGTTCAACAAGCGTTATGCCATCAGTTATTGGATGTATAAAATAATTATACTCACCTTTTTTTATTATAGGTGATTCTTCAAGAGTTTTTTTAAGTTTATTAAGCATATTATCACCGAGCATATTATTATTAAAGATACAGGAAAATTCTATCTAAAAATTTTAATATATACAAATCTATTTTTATAACATAATGTATATTTAATAATGTATTTTACTATTTTACATTACTTTAAATAACTCATAATTAAAATAATAAGCAAATTTTATTGCTTATAAATAAGAAATCAATAATTCAGACAGACCATTATAATAAATTCAACGTATAAAATAAATTTATAAAAATCATACGAGGCAGATCATGTTAGGTAATTTAGGTAAAAACTTGACCAAAACAATGAAGAAATTAGCAGGTATGCCCATAATCGATGAAGAAGTGGTAAAAGAAGTTATAAAAGACATTCAAAGGGCACTTATTCAATCAGACGTTAATATTAAACTTGTATTCAAACTTTCAAAAACTATAGAAGATAGGGCACTCAAAGAAGAGCCTCCTAAAGGAATTACACCAAGAGAATATGTTATAACTATTGTTTATGAAGAACTTGTGAACTTGGTAGGCAGCAAAGCAGAAGAAGTTGAAGTTAACGCTAAACCTTATAAAATAATGTTTGTAGGGCTTCAGGGAAGTGGTAAAACAACCACCATTGGAAAACTTACAAGGTATCTACAGAAAAAAGGTTTCCGTCCTGCAATTGTAAGTACCGATACATGGAGACCTGCAGCTTATGAACAGCTTCGCCAGCTGACTGAAAACATGGATGTTCCACTGTATGGAGATCCAGAAAATAAAGATGCTCTTGACCTTGCACAAAAAGGTATTGAACAATTCAAAAAGAACGACATTGTAATTATAGATACTGCAGGACGTCATAAAGAGGAACAGGACCTTCTTAATGAAATGGAACAATTATCAGCGATTGTGAACCCAAACGAAGTTATGCTTGTTATCGATGGGACAATAGGTCAGCAGGCACGAGAACAAGCTCTTGCGTTTAATAAAGCTACAGATGTGGGTTCCATAGTCATCACAAAATTAGACGGTTCTGCAAAAGGTGGTGGAGCACTGTCTGCAGTATCAGAGATTGGTGCACCTATAAAATTCATTGGAACTGGAGAGCGAATCGACGACTTTGAAGCATTTGACCCTGAGAGATTCATATCACGGCTTCTTGGAATGGGAGATATTAGAACACTCCTTGAAAAAGCAGAAGAAATTGCTGAAGAAGACATAGATGTGGATACAATGGATGCCATGTTAAGTGGTAAATTCACCCTTAAGGATATGTATTCACAATTTGAAATGATGAATAAAATGGGGCCAATGCAGCAGGTTATGAATATGATCCCAGGAATGGGAAATAAACTTCCAAAAAATGCTTCTCAGGTAACAGAAGAAAAATTAACCAAATATAAAATCATGATGGACTCCATGACCGAACACGAACTTACCCATCCTGAAGTTATAAAACAGTCCCGTGTAAAAAGAATAGCAAGGGGTTCAGGTATGAAAAATGAAGATGTTAAAGAACTTCTTAAATATTATAATGTTACCAAAAAAGCAATGAAAGGCTTTGGAAAACGAAAAATGGGCGGACCTTTAGGGCAGATGATGAGACAGATGATGCGCTAAACCCATTCTATTTTTTAATTGAATGCTTTAATTAATATTTTAACTTATTTTAATTAATTTATTTGGATGAGACAATGGAATCACAAATTACTGAATATGCACTTAAAATCATGGAAATAGCAGGGGGAAATTTATGCGATCATTGTTTAGGCAGAAAATTCTCCAAGATTGTAGAAGGACCAGACAATAAATATAGGGGAGAATACGTAAGGCAGATCCTAAATGAAACAAATAACAATGTCTTAACTGATGATTCTTGTTATATATGCGGCAATATATTTGATAATGTTGAAAACGGGCTTATTGATAAAATAATAAATAAAATAAACCATGAGAACATTGAATTTTCAACATTCCTTGTTGGCTGTCGTGTCTCACCAGAGATTCTCAGTAAAGAAGAAGAAATCCATGAAAATCTGGAACTTGACGTTGAAAACATTAAAAAAGAGATTAACAGAGAAATTGGTAAAAAATTATATTTCACCCTCAACAAAGAGGTAGAATTCGATAACCCCAATATAGTTATAATGGTAGATTTTGTAAAAGACGACATAGATATCCAGATAAATCCAATCTTTATAGAAGGGCGCTACCGAAAGCTTGTAAGAGGAATTCCCCAAACTAAATGGCCCTGTGGAAAATGCAGAGGTAAAGGATGCCCAAGCTGTAATTACACAGGAAAACAATACCCCGAAACCGTTGAAGAGTTAATTTCACCTGAAGCGGTTGAATTAGCTAGAGGAAGTGAATCCAAATTCCACGGTGCAGGAAGAGAAGATATTGACGTTAAAATGCTTGGAAGTGGAAGGCCATTTGTACTTGAAATTAAAGAACCAAAGACAAGAAATTTAGATCTTGAAATTCTGGAAAAAAAAATCAACACATTTGCAGGCGGAAAAGTTGAAGTTCAGGATTTTAAGTTTGTAGGAAAAGATAGAAAAGGCAGTATAAAATGCTCATCTACAGATACTTATAAAGTTTATAGAGCAATTGTAGAGCTTGAAAGCGATGTTAATGAGGATAAACTAAATTTATTAAGCACAATGGAGATTATAAACCAACGTACTCCAATAAGAGTATCTCATCGGCGTGCTGATAAGATAAGAACCAGAAGAATAAGAAAGATAACCACCAAACCAATAGATACCCATAAATTTGAAATGATCGTAGAATGTGAGGGCGGTTTATACATCAAAGAACTTATATCTGGCGATGAAGGTAGGTCAAAGCCCAGTGTATCTGAAATTTTAGGAATTGATGCCCTCTGTATCCAGTTAGATGTATTAGAAGTAAATATTTAATAAATTCAGCATAATAAATATTATAGAACTGAATTTTAAGGGTTACTATTTAAAAGTGTACTGACAAATATATTCATAAGGTTTAAATTTAATAAAATTTTAAATAGACAAGTTTAGTATAAATAGTGTTTTAACAATATTACATAAGTAGCGAATATGCCAATTATGATCTACATATTCAAAATCTGATTTCACTTACGAATTTTTCTAAAGAATTCTTTAAATCAGCTGAATTGATAATATGACACTAAGTATATTCTAAATTTCAATTTAATAACTTTAATAATCACGGAGGTTTAAGAATGGTAACAAGATCTAGAGGTTTTAGAAGCAAAACACGTTATAAACTTAAAAAGGACTTAAGAGTAAGTAGGGCAAATTTAATAACTAAAAAAATACAGACTTTCGATGAAAGTGATTTAGTCCACATAATAATTGATCCTAGTGTTCAAAAAGGCCAGCCACACCCTCGTTTCCACGGAAAAACCGGCAGAATAGCTGATAAGAGAGGTAGGGCATACATAGTAGAAATAAATGACGGTAATAAGGCTAAAAAATTAATAATAAGACCAGAACACCTTAAAATGCAAGAGTGATATTGATGATTGGGAAAAAAGTTATCGATACTGACCCTATCACAATTGCAGAAGTTAAAGAGATGCTCGGAGAGCTTTCAGAGCGTTATGAGCTTACATATGAGCAAAATCTTGCTCTGGACCATGTAACAAAATTTTCAAAGTTGGATGAAGAATCTGCTAAAAAATTAGTTGAAGAACTCTCAGAATTAATCAAAAAAACTCAAGCTATTAAAGTAGCAGATATTATGCCTGAAGATCTAGCAGATTTAAGGTTAATATTTGCTAAAGAAAGGGGTTCATTTAAACAAGAGGACATGGAGAAGATATTGGAAATAGTGAATAAGTACAGATAAATATAAGGGATATTAAAGCCAATAATAATATAAATAATTTCAATAGGATTAATTGAATCTTAATCCAGATAATATCTTAAGATATTAATTAAAATTGAGAATCGCTCCATATACAGGGAAATTTTGATTCTCAAATTCAAAATAGCATCGACGATGTGATTAAATGGAAGAATATGCAATTATTTTGGATTATCTTCCTTTAGGTTATGTTAAAGAAGGTATACCATCATACAAAAGAAAACCTGTAGTTCAGGCTATAGGTAAAGAGGAATTTACTCTACTTGAGCTTATTCCAAAAGAAAACACCTCCTTGGATATACACCAGGAAGTTTACATAGGCTCAGGAAAACGTGATCAAATCTCTCGTGTAAATCGACGACTTAGATATGATGACCTCACTGCCACTGCTAAAGTTGAATTGAACTATGTTATAGAAGAAATCATCAAATCAAAAGAAGATAGATTCATTGGATTTTTCAACAATGCAGGTCCAATATCAACCAGACTCCATCAACTCGAACTATTACCTGGAATTGGAAAAAAACATATGTGGGATATCATCAGGGCAAGGCAAGAAAAGCCGTTTGAAAACTTTGATGATCTCAAAAAAAGGGTTACAATGCTTTCAGACCCTGTAAAACTTCTTTCAAAAAGAGTTCTCATGGAACTTGAAGCTACAGGAGATAGAAAAGGAAAGCGAAAATATGTACTTTTCACAAGATCCACTACAAAACGAAACTAATACTATTTTAAATTAAATATTTTTTCTAATTTTTTTTCAAACTTACAACTTAACTCAGGTATATCTAATGTTAGTTAAAGAAACTCTAAAGATACTAAAAGAGAATGATATAAGACTAGATAGACGAAAAGGCCAGAATTACCTGATAGATTCAAATATACTAAACAAAATTATTGATTATGCAGATCTATCCTCTGAAGATACTGTACTCGAAATTGGGGCAGGTATAGGAACATTAACAATTCCATTAGCTGAACATGCCAAGAAAGTAATTGCAGTTGAACAGGACCCCAAAATTGCTGCTGTTTTAAGTCGGCGGCTGCAAGAGCTTAATATTTCAAATGTGGAGATTATGGTTGCAGATGCTGTAAAAACTGATTTTCCTTCTTTCAATAAAGTTGTATCAAATCTCCCATACAAAATTTCATCACCTATCACATTTAAAATGCTTGAATATGATTTCGATTTTGCAGTGCTTATGTATCAACTTGAATTTGCAGAAAGAATGGTTGCAAAACCTGGGGAATCTAACTATTCAAGATTATCATTGATGATGCATTTTTATGGGGATGTTGAAATGCTTTTTAACGTTTCAAAACACGCATTCTTCCCAAATCCAAAAATATCTTCTGCGGTAATCAAATTAATTCCAAATAGAAAAGCAGAAATTGACGAATTTTTTATAAAAACTTCAAGGGCACTTTTTCAGCACAAAAAGAAAAAAGTGAAGAATGCACTGCTTAATTCATTCCATGAAATCGCAAATATAGATAAACAAAGTGCTAAAGAGATAGTTTCAAAACTGGATGAAAACCTCTTAAGTGCAAGGGTTGTAAAACTTGAGCCTGATAAAGTTATGGAGATTTCTGGGGAATTGAAACATTTAATGCCTTGATACTTGTATACTAAATATTAATTTTAAATAGGATTGTTTATAACATCTGTACAAAGCTATTAATGCTGAAGGTATGAAATGAAGCCTAATCTTCTAAATGTAATTTTCATAATTGTAGGTTTGGGTGCGTTGATTGGTTCAGTACTATATTATATGTCAAATCCAACATTTATAGCATTGCTACCATTTTTTATTGGTATGATATTGATTATATATGGCACATTTGCGAGTAAACTATAATATGGAATTTTATACCTATTTTCAAGAAAATAAATTGAAAAATAATAAAATTGAAGTGAAATTATGAATCAAAACCCATATGAAATATTTCAGAAGGAATGTCCTGAAGTTGCAGCCCGTTTTAATGATCTTATTGAAGCCCAAAAATCGTTGCAGGGACTGGATGCTAAAACCAAACAGTTAATCAATATAGCTATTCAAACAGCAAATCGAAATGTAAAAGGAGTGCAGATGCATGCAATGATGGCCAAAAATGAAGGTGCTGCCCGTGAAGAAGTAGTAGGTGCTGTAGTGCTGAATTTACATCATTCAGGGTTTGCATCAGTGCTTAAATGCCTTCCAGCTGCCATTGAAGGTTTTGAAGGTAAACTCTAAAATTAAGAGGATAAATATGAGTGCTAAAAGCATTTATTCAAGAAAAATATCTCGGGCAGAAGCCAAAGAAGATTTCATTTTTGTCCTAAAAAACAAATTATCATTCTTTCCACCAATTGGAAATACTTTCAAACTGGTAATTGATGAATTATCCAAAGAAGTCAAAGTAGAATCCTACCCATGCACCTGCAGAGGGCCTGATCGGCCCCATGAACATTACTTTATTCGTTGGGAAGGATTAAAAACTGGAGATAAAGTTGAAATCACTAAAAACTCCGAAAATAAATATAATTTACAGATTGATCATTCCAGTTCAAATTAGTTATTGTTAACATTAATTCTTAAAGGGACTACAAAATTAAGATGGGTTAAAAATGCCTACTATTGATGATTATACCTCTGGAAAAGTTCTAAAAAACGTTAAATTAACGTTTTATTCCCTTAAACTTGTAAAAATTCCAGTTTTGGGCCAACGCATCGGAAAAGAATTATTGGAGAAAATAATAGTATCAGAACCAAAACTCATCGATATAGACATGGCATCAGCTCTAATTAATGAATCAAAGAAATGTGCAACTGGTGAACGCGTTTGCAGGGCGATAAACAAAGATTCAAAGCTTACAGAGTCAGTATTTTTAGATGAACTTGCCGAAGGGATGGTTAAAGCAGGTAAAGCAAGATATGCTGAAAAAGAAGATGCTATAAAAACTCTGCAAAAATATCCTAAAAATCCCTTGATCTTAGCAAAAGTTTCAAATAAGTACATGGAGATATGTAGATCATATCCTGAAGACTGCATATATTATAATATGCACCGGTGCAAAATAAAATGTTTAACTAAGTTTTAAAATTATAATCAAATAAACGATTTTGAGGATATTACAAATTCTCATTTTATGGTCTCTTTATACTTAATCAAATAATAAGGAATGATTTAAATGATAGAATACAACGGAATCATAATTTACACCCATCCAAATGTCTATGAACCTGCAGAAGACACGTTCTTACTTGCAGAAAATTTAGATATCCAAAGAAGGGATGAAGTACTTGAAATAGGGACAGGGACAGGGCTTGTAACAGTTGTAGCTGCACAAAAATCAAAAAACGTGACCGCTACAGATATAAATGAAGATGCAATTAAATGCGCCCTTAAAAATACCATTACTAATCGAACTTATAATGTTGAATTAAAAACAGGAAACCTATTTGAACCTGTTAAGGATGAAAAATTTGATTTAATCTTATTCAATACACCATACCTCCCAACTGCAGAAGATGAAAAATTCGACGAGGAAATTAATGCCGCCTGGGACGGTGGAGCAGACGGCAGGGCAACTATAGACCAGTTCCTTGATGAGGTAAAGGACCATTTAAATGAAGGTGGTCGGGTCCAGCTTGTACAGTCCTCTTTATCTGATAATGAAAAAACCATTCAGAAATTAGAGGAAATGGGATTTGAGGCCAGCATCACAGCCCGTGAAAAATGTTTCTTTGAAGAGATTGTAGTTATAACTGGAATTTTAAAGTAAATTTAGAGGGGAGTGATTTTTTACAATTTATAAGTGAAATTATCGAGAAACCCGTCTTTGATTCAAACGGGAAAATAATTGGAAAATGTAAAGACTGCATTATCTCTGCCAAGAGATCATACCCTGTAATAAATGCAATAGTTCTTCGCAGCCCTCATAAAAAGGATATTAAGATACCCTGGGAATATATAAATAATTCGGGGAGAAATATATCGCTTAATACTAATTTTGAAAACGTTGAAGAATATTCTATGGACGAAAAGGATATTAAACTTGTAGAAGATGTTTTTGATAAACAGCTAGTTGATGTAGAAGGTAAAAAAATAAGAAGGATAAATGATCTTCAGGTATCTCCCGTTGACGGCCACTATAGACTTATTGGTGTCGACATTAGCTTAAAAGGAGCACTTAGAAGACTTGGACTTGAAAAAGTCGCTAGCAGTCTTAAAATAAACCTTTCAGAGGATTATGTCGATTGGAAAGATATCGATATCTCATCAAGCAAGGACAACATATTCAATTTAAAATTAAAGGTCCATGAGTATGATCTCAAGAAGCTTCACCCTGCAGATATAGCAGATATCGTGGAGAAACTAAGCGTTAAAGATTCCATTACCATTCTTAATTCATTTGACGACGAAGTCGCTGCTGATATTTTGGAAGAAATTTCGCAGGAAAACCAGATGTGTTTGTTAGATGAAATTGATTCTAAGAAGGCCGCAAGTATTCTAAATAAAATGTCGCCAGATGATGCAACTGATTTGCTCGGCTGTCTTTCCGATTCTAAAACAGATGACCTGCTGGGATTAATGGATCCCGAAGAATCAAAGGACCTGAAGAAACTTTTACAGTACCCCGAAGACACTGCTGGAGGGATCATGACAACCGAATTTGCTGCCGTCTCTGAAGAGTTGAAAGCAGGTAAAATTATAGATAAGCTCAAAGAAATGGATAAAGAGGCAGAAAGCATTTATTACATTTATGCATTATCTAAACAGGATGATTTAACAGGTGTTACATCTTTAAAACGGGTGTTATTTGCAGATCCTGATAAACCAATAAAAGAATTCATGTCTAAAGATGTCATATCCGTTGATGTTAGCAAAAAACAGCTTGATGTAATAGAAACCATTGCAAAGTACAACTTACTTGCAGTCCCTGTTATTGATGATAAAAATCATCTTAAAGGTATTGTAACTGTGGATGATGCTATAGATCTTCTTTTACAGTTAAATAATTCTAAAAATGCATGATTGATTTCTAAATCATTATTTTTTTAGATAGAAACTAAGTAATTAACTTTTATTTTATGAGTATAAAATCCAAAATTTAACTCCTTTTAAGTATTTATCAGATTATGCATGCTATTTTTATAAATACAATAAATTTTCTTATTAAAATTTCTTTATTAACCTAATAAACCCTATAACCGTAAAAAAAGTAATCACAACCAGTATTAGACTAACTTAACTTCAATAAATTTATTATAACATGTTTTTACTATAAAAAAACATTTATAGTGTCAGTATCCCATTTATATTCAACTGATTATATAATAGTATTAATTATATCCCTGATGAGATGGTTATATGTTAATAAGAGACATAAAAAACTGTGATTATTTTAAAGCCCTTGATAATACCATTCTCTGTGAATTACTGCATCCAAAAAAGGAGAATGGAGACTTAAATATAGATTACAGCATTGCCCATGCAATTTTAAAGGGGAGTGAATCTTCACTGCCCCATAGATTAAAAACTTCCATTGAGATATACTACATCCTTGAAGGTAAGGGCATTATGCATATTGATGGCGAATCTGAAGAAGTTCAACCAGGTCAAGTCATTTACATCCCTGCAAATTCAAAGCAGTACATTGAAAACACCGGCGATAATGAGCTTAAATTTTTAGCCATGGTTTACCCCATGTGGCATGAAGAAGATGAAGAATTAATTTAAACCAGAAAAACTCAATAAACAACCATAACACACATACAGACTCAACCTTTAACAAAGCCCTCGAACGTTTCATGTTCGGGGCCTGCGAAATCAAAGATTTCGCGGTTCAGGAAATTGAAAATTTCCTTCAACGCCGAAAATCCTGTGGATTTTCGAGCGGTTGATCAAAAAACAACCCTAATAAACAACCATAACACACATATAGCTGGATTCCATTTCTGAAATATTTTTTAAAGACGTTTCTATTATTTTTTCATCATCATAGCTGAGTTTCTCGCAAATTGCTGCATTTCTTTCTGAATCCACACCTTTTTCAATTAAAAAATTTGCCAGTTCAGCAGGTTTAAAGTTTGGAAGTATTATTGTAGGTTTTCCGTTGTTAATGATATCTAAAATACCCTCTGAAATTCCTTTTCCGTGCATGGTAATTAAATCAGCTTCATCCCACGGAATCTTAAGTTTTGCAGCACATAACTGAACTGAACTTATTCCCGGAACAACTTCAATGTTTATATCTTCTTTTAACTTTAAAATTGGTTTTAAAATTCCTGAAAATCCAGGATCGCCAGTTGAAAGCAGTGAAACAATTTTACCAGTTTTAACTTCAGAAACAGCCAATTTCAGATTCTCTTTCATATTTTGAGCATTGAGTTCTATCTTACTATGATCAAAGATTTCAAAAAGATCAAGAGCTCTTCTACTTCCAATTACTATATCCGAAGATTCAACTGCTCTTTTTGAAGCTAATGTTAAATAATTCTTAGATCCTGGTCCTATTCCTACAATATATAACTTTGACATTTAAACCCCATTTATAGTAAATAACGGATTTTTAAACTTAAATTTTAGATATTGATTAAATTTACATCTTTAAATTCAAAGCACATAAACAAATTTCTTATAAATAACCAGTCAAAAATATTTGGTTATTCACTATAAAAAATGTTATACTTTAATAGATACCCCAACTTTTAAAAACTTATTTTTTAACTGTAAAATGATCTAAATTAAAGACATTTTAAAGTATAAAATATAATTTGTAATACTTATAATTCCATATTTTATTATTTAGAATTTAAAAGATATTTAATTTATTCATTAGAGAATTTAACCATTAGAAATTATTATATACTGCATTATACATAATAAAAATTGTTTATTATAATTAAAATAAAGGGGAAACCGTTGCAAAAGCACATAATATTATCAATATTGATATTAATATCTTTATTCTCGTTTTTTAGTGCAGTTAGTGCTTCGAATGTTTCTACTGAAAACGGTAATATTAATCTATCTTCAACCACTAATTCATCAGATATAACAACTCATGCTACATTAAATAATGCTAATTCTACAAATTATAGAAAAAATGAGATTTTTGTTAGATTCAAATACACTAATAAAGCCAGTTATGAAAAAATATCCAAAAAAATTAATTCTCAAATTGGTACCATTGTCTTGAAGGAGTATAATGAAGTAAAAGGATTACAGCTAGTTAAAATACCTGAAAATACGTCTTTACAAGGTGCACTCGCAAAATATAAGAAAAATTCTAACGTACTTTATGCTGAACCAGATTATGCGTATATAAAAGATTCTATTCCTGATGACACCTACTATAACAATCAATGGGGACTTTCTCAGATTAACGCATCTGCAGCATGGAATATTACAACTGGATCCCATAAAGTTATAATTGCAGTAATTGATTCGGGGATTGATCTAACACATCTAGATCTCAAAGCCAATATATGGATTAATACAGGAGAAATACCTGGAAATAAAATTGATGATGACCACAATGGATATATAGATGATGTTTATGGATGGAATTTTGTTGGAAACAATAATAATGTCACAGATGATGATGGGCATGGAACTCATGTAGCAGGAATTATTGGAAGTGTTGGTAACAACTCAAAAGGCGTTACCGGAGTTATGTGGAGTGCCACCATTATGTCCCTAAAATTCCTTGATAAAGATGGGAATGGATACATAAATGATGCAGTATCTGCAATACGTTATGCGACCAAAATGGGGGCCAGCATAATAAGTTGCTCGTGGGGAGGAAATGAATATTCTCAAGCCCTTAAAGATGTAATTGACGCTTCTTCTGCCCTTGTAGTCTGTGCAGCAGGGAATGGAGATGTAGGTGAAAATAATGATGTTTCGCCAATTTATCCTGCATGTTTTACAAGCAAAAACATAATATCAGTTGCTGCAACCGATGAAAATGATAAACTCGCCTCTTTTTCAGATTATGGAGTAAACTCAGTGGATGTAGCTGCTCCAGGAACCTACATATGCAGTACACTGCCGGGATCACATTATGGATATATGCAGGGGACTTCAATGGCCGTACCTTATGTATCTGGACTTGCAGGACTTATTAAGTCAGTGCGACCGAATTTAACTGCCCTCCAAATAAAATATACCATTTTAAATAATGTAGATTACATAGGCTCGTTAGCAGGGAAAATTTTAACTGGAGGCAGAATTAACGCGCTTAAATCATTGACAAATATAATAACAGATTCTGCAGCTCCAAGCGTGAGCGTTAATCTCAAGGGTGGTTCATACTATACTCCATTGAATGTGAGATTAACAACAAATGAACCAGCAACTATTTATTATACATTGAATGGAAGCACTCCCACAAGAAATAGCTTAATTTATACTGGTCCTATCTCTATTAAGACCAGCCAGACCATTAGATTCAGGGCTGTTGACACTTCTGGAACACTTTCAGGGGTTTATTCAACTACATACAAAATTTATCAGACCGTGAAATACAGCTATAAAGTAAAGGTTTCCTACAAAAAATGGTACAAAAAGTGGCATAAATACTGGCACAAACACTGGTATAAACGCCATGGAAGATGGCATTATTACTGGACTTATACCTGGAAATATAAATGGGCCTACAAATTGTATTACAAGTACGAAACACGATACGGCATAAGATATGTCCCTACATAAAGATACATAGCTCAAGTATCTTGCCTTATTGTTCAATTATGCGCATTTATTGTAGATTATTTCTCTAATTATCTGAAATAACACCAGTTAAGATATTTACAATTAACAGGCATTATTTTATCTATCTGAAATACACACTATTTCCATTAAATGTATTTAAATCAACTTAATTAATTTCCACAAATGTTATCTGCTACTTCTCCTTAATATTAAACTGATAAAAAGAATAAATAGAACGTGATAAAATGCTACAAATTGGAGTAACAGGAAAACCAAACGTTGGAAAATCATCATTTTTTAATTCAGCAACTTTAAGTCAGGTTGAAGTTGCAAGTTATCCATTCACAACCATAGATGCAAATAAAGCAGTTGCCTATGTCACAACAAATTGTCCATGTACTGAACTAGAAATTACATGTAATCCCCGGAACTCAAAATGCGTTGAAGGAACCAGGATGATACCTGTAGAACTTATAGACGTTGCAGGATTGGTTCCAGGAGCTCATGAAGGACGTGGGCTTGGAAACAAATTTTTAGACGATTTAAGACAGTCAGGAGCATTTATACATATCATAGACGCTTCAGGCTCAACTGATGAAGAAGGACGGCCTGTTGATGCTGGATCTCATGACCCACTTGAGGATGTGGACTTTTTAGAGCATGAGATAACAATGTGGCTTTTTGGGATATTAAAGAAAAACTGGAGCAGATTGATAAGAAAAGCCCAGGCAGAAAAGGTTGATTTTGCTAGAATTATACATGATCAGCTCAGTGGGATCGGAATATCTTTAGAAGATATCCTTGAAGCAAAAAGAGCGGTTCCTGCTGAATATCATGCCTGGGAAGATGGAGATATGCAGGAATTTTTAGGTATTCTGCTGCGTATAGCTAAACCAATGCTCATAGTTGCCAACAAGGCAGATCTTCCAACTGCAGAAGAAAACGTGAAGAGATTGCAAGAAAAATATGAAAACGTAATTCCAGCATCTGCTGAATCAGAACTAGCTCTTGTAAAAGCTTCTGAAGCAGGTTTAATAAAATATACTTCTGGCGACTCAGATTTTGAAATATTAGAGCCGGAAAAATTAAGTGATGCACAGAAAAAAGCCCTGAATTATATTAAAGAACATGTACTCGATAAATACGGAAGTACTGGAGTGCAGGAAGCATTAAATGCAGTAATTTTTGATCTTTTAAAAATGATCGTTGTTTTCCCTGTTGAAGACGAACATAAAATGTGCGACGGTAAAGGAAACGTGCTTCCAGATGCCATTTTAATTAGGACTGGTTCAAAACCAAGAGATTTAGCTTATGTAATTCATACTGATATTGGTGAGAGTTTCATGCATGCTATGGATGCAAGGAGCTGTATGAGGGTGAGCAGTGATTATGAGCTTAAAAGAGGAGATATTATAAGTATTATTTGTAGATAAGATAACTTAAAGGAATTTAATGAATATCTTAATCATTAAATAATTTTTAAAGGATAGTTACTCATAATATAAAAAACTTAAATCAAAGAGATAAATATAACTTTAGTTTGTAAATGAGTTGGTTCCCATGGTCTCAAATGAGGAAATGCAAAAAAATCTTGAAACAACAAGGAAAAAGGTATCTCTCCCAAAAGAGAAAAAAGCTGTAGCTAATGAACTGGAAGGGTTACAGCAGAGTTTTATCGTGGTAAGCTCAAATCATGTTCCAGGATATGAAGTTGTTGAAACCAAAGGTTTTTGTTACGGGCTGACCGTCCGTAGCAGGGGCGTAGGCGGACAGATAGGCGCAGGAATACGTTCTGTATTTGGTGGAGAAATAAAAGAATACGTCAAAATGATGGAAGAATCAAGGGACGAAGCTGTGTACCGAATGATAGATCATGCGCAGCAGATGGGTGCTAATGCAGTAATAAGTGTTCGCTACGATTCAAATGAAGTTTCAAATGTGATGCAGGAAATCTTAGCCTATGGGACTGCAGTAATTGTTCGTAAAAAGTAGATACAGCATTTTAAATTTCTTTAAATTATTTTTAAATCCTTTTAATGAGTTCTTATTTTAAATTGTTTAAAATATTAATTATTTCGAAATATCCCTTAAATAACTTAAAAAGTTTGAAAAACGGGTTATGATTTAAAAAGAAAGTTATACGGTAATAAATTACCGCTGCTTTTAAAGTTTATTCAACTAATTTAAATATACCTGTTATAACTAACCAGATACCTATTAAGAATCCTAAGTTAACTGGATTAAATGCAAATGTTCCAAGTATCAGGTATATAATACCCAGGACTATACCTAAAACTCCTGCCCATGCCACTTTTCGGTGCATTCCATCTACTAACGATATTAAACCTGCTATTATCAAGAATATACCAGCTATAGAAAGTGTCAACCCGGTTATAAAGCTGAGTAATGCAGGATTTAGAATCAAACCAATTGCTATTATCAGGGCTATAATACCTAATATCAAATTCAATATACCTGTCGTTCTGCTTATTTCTAATTCAGATATTCCCAGTATAAGTAGCCATATGGCTATTAAAAGTACTATAACACCTGCAAATATGCTGACCGTTACCGCTGTTAAAAACGGAAACGCAATAACTATAAGACCAAGAATTATGGCCAGTATCCCCGCAAACAGACTTCTCATATTAATCCTCCTAATAGTTATTTCAGAGTCCCTAAATTTGATACATATACTTTTAATAACATATGATATAAATTTATGCTTTTTATTCAAAAATAGTTAAAAATAGAGTTTATAGTATGAAAATAGGCATTATACTAACCTTATTATATTTAAAATTCGTTATTAGACTTTTTATGGATTTATATTAAAATAATTATTTAAATAAGTCTAATCCTCCTTAAAATATCATTTGAAGCTATAATACCAGTTGCAGCAGCCCCAACAATTCCTCTTGAAACTCCTGCACCATCTCCTGCCACGTAAAGACCCTCAATACGAGTTTTCAGCCCCTGATTCACTTCAGTTCTCATGGCATACAGTTTAATTTCTGGAGCATAGAGAAGCGTTGAATCAGATGCAACTCCCGGAATAACTTCATTTAATGCATCAAGGCCCTCTATAATATCTATAACAAGTCTATTTGGTAAAGCCATTGCAATATCCCCCGGAACTACATTATTAAATGTTGGAGTAACATTGCTTTTTTCAATTCGTTTCCACGTTGATCTCCGGCCTCTTTTAAGATCCCCCAATCTTTGAATGATAGGCTTTCCACCCCCAAGAATGTTAGCGATGCTTGCAACCGAAAATGCATAAGCAGAGGTGTTTTCAACAGGTTCTGTTAATTCTACTCTAACTAAAAAAGCAAAATTAGTATTTTCAGATAATTTTTCGCGCATAGAATGTCCATTTACACCAACAAAACTATCATATACTTCTTCAACAACAAAACCTTTAGGACATACACAGAAAGTTCTTACAAAGTCGTCATATGTTTTAGTTGTTATATGAAATTTCGGATCCCATTCTATTTCAGTTATAGAGTCCATCACAATCTGTGGGACTTCAACTCTAACTCCAATATCAACAGGATTATATTTTATAGGAATTTTAAGCTTTTTAAGCTGATCTGAGAGCCAGTATGCACCAACCCTTCCAGGCGCCGCTATTACATAGTCGCAGTTAATTTCAAATTCATTTCCAGATTTATCCCGCGCAACTACTCCATTTATTTCATTATCAGCGAGTATATTCAAAACTTCAGTTTCAAGTAAAAAAGTAACTCCTTTACTTTCAAGTTCTTTCCTTACGGAGTTTATGACAGCAGGTGTTTTATCTGATCCAATGTGCCTCTGGACTATTGGAATAAACTTAATCCCAGAAGCTGCAGATTTCTTTAAAACTTCAGATATGTCTTCTTTAGAGGGCGAATAAAGTTCATCTGGCGCGCCGTGCCTTAAGAAAAAGTCATCTATCTCGTGTATAATATCCCATGCTTCTTCATTACTTACAAACTCTTCAAGGTTGCCTCCTATATCTGGCCTTAAATTGAGCTTTCCATCTGAAAGTCCACCCGCTCCGCCGAGTCCACCTGTTATATTACATGGAGAACATTTTCTACAGGTATGATTCTTAAGGGCAATACATGCCCTTCCTTCCATTCCCCTTCCTTTATCCACTAAAATAACTTTAAGGTGATCAGCTAGCTTAGCTGCCGCAAGCAGCCCTGCAGGTCCGGCACCAATTATCACAACGTCACAGTCCATGGTTATCCCTTTATTATTTATGTTTCAAACTATAAAAAAATAATACGGTTTTTTGTTTAGTCCAGAGGTCAATTTCAAGTGTAAAAATAAAAAAATTAAAAATTTTAATCGTCTTATTTTAAATAGAATACATTTTACAGAAGAAATTAAAAATGTCTTAAGATCCCTTAATTTAACTTAATTTTTATTAAGTAAATTTAGGTTATTAATTTATAACTAATATACAAATATATGACACTCTTAAAAGCGGAAGATGTGTTTAACAAAGTATTATGTTTTAATATGCATTCCTTTTAACATGACAATAGTACTATAAATTCTGTTTAATATATACAACCAGTATATGGAATTTAAAGCGCTTTAAACTTATTAATAATTATAATTACTTATTATATAATTTAATTACATGTTTAATATATTTTAATTAATTAAAATCAAATTTAACATTAATTCAATGCTTAAAATTATTAATATATAATATTATAAAACTTATAAAAAACTAACTACTTTTTAATAACATAATATGTAATTATATTACAAAATACAAGTAGATATACTCCTTTTCGGTTTGTGAATATCGTAATAACTTTTATAGTATGAAGTATTAGAAATGAAACTATCGAATTATTAGTCAAATCACATAACTATTCAAATTCTTTAATAAACGTGTGATAGTACTCACAAACAGTTTTATCATTAGTACAAATGTTTTACTATACTTTACATCTTTTTAGATCCAGTGAATTCACAAAAATCGCCCATATATCAATTGTACCTTATTCAAGGATTTGAATTCTTTTAAAAAAAACAGGAGGTGATTCTTCATATGAATATCAAAAAAATAATGTTAGTATTAGCTTGTATTCTCACATTAGCTCTTTGTAGCACGGTTTCAGCAGCAGAAACGACTAATAACACCAATTACAGCGCTCATTTGCAGTCATCAACAAGTATAAACATTAACAACAGTCAAGCACCGGATCCCATTATATCGGGAGTGGTTAAGGATAATTCTACCAATAAAGGTCTTACAAACGTAACAATAAAAGTTATTCAAAACAACGTACAAGTAGCTGAAACTAAAACACGTAGTGATGGTACATATTCAGTGAATTTCACTAATTCTAACACGAATTTCATAATAATAGCAAGTAAATTAGGCTATATGCCATTTTCTAAAACAATTACAGTTACACACAGTTCTAACCCAAATGATACAAATCTTTACGGTACTGCAAACTTCAGACTATATACCCTGCTCAAATACAGAGGTAGTGCTTCAAGTTATGTATTAAATGTAGGTGCGCTTCCACAAATTTTATTAGATGTTTATGCAGGAAAATCAAGTGCCTGGGTAAATAGTACAGCTCCAAATAATACTACTGGAGGAGGTACTCCTTTAGAAGTCAAACTCCTTACAGGTAGTTTGCTGGCAGGACTTTTGGATGTGTATTCAACAGGCGATAACGGTGCTAAAATTGGGGGACTACTTCCTGCAAATAACGCGACTCTAAACTCACTTCTGCATGGTTTAGGAATTGACGTGGGTCTTTTAAATGCTACATCCAATTCAAGTGCTAATCCTCCAGCAGCAAGTGGAACAAGTGAAGTAGCATCACTTAATGTAGGTATACAACTTTTACTTAGTTTACTCTCATTAAATGCAGATGTCATAACTTCGGATAGTAGTGTATTGCCTAATTTTAATACAGGCATATTAGTAAGCTCTTCACATGCAGGAGTAGCAGATATAGCTTTAACCCTTTTGGGCATTCCTTTACTTGAAATTGAAGCATTGCAATCAAATGCAATAGCTTCAGTCAATGGAAAACCGGGAGGTGCTACTGCAAAGTTCACCTGGAAAGTAGCAGACATCAAATCGTTTGGAATAAGCATATTAAACGATTTAACCTTAAATGGTCATGTTAATATTGGCCTTTTAGGTCTTAACATACTGACCCTTTCATTAGGTAGTGTTGAAGATACCACTTCTGCTGACGGTACTTATGCTAAGGCATCTGGTGATGCTTTAAGACTGCAGGTTCTCGGGATCCTTGGCGGTGGCCTTATTAATCTAATAATTGGACACGCTGAAGCCGAAGCACAGGTTCCTTCAGGAGGATTACATGTAAATACAGCAGATATAGGAATAATTAAAACAGCAAACAACAAACATCCAAATTACCTGCAAAACGTCACATTTACACTAACTGCACATAATTACGGGCCAAACACCGCAACAGGAATCATTGTAACAGATAAATTACCAACCGGGTTAAAATTCATATCATCAAACGGTAATTACAATTCCTCAACTGGAGTATGGACCATCGGAAACCTGGCAAATGGACAGGAAGCAGTATTAAAAATCATAGCTCAAGTTATTGCATCAAATACTCAAATAACCAACCTTGCAAGTATAACAGGAAATAGTTACGATCCAGAGCCGGGTAATGATGAGTCCAGTGCAACAGTAACTGTAAACCCCGCATCTGATGTAGGCATAACAAAAACAGTGAACAATTCACATCCAAATTACCTGCAGAACGTCACATTTACACTAACTGCACATAATTACGGACCAGATACTGCTACGAGCGTAAAAGTAACCGATAAGTTACCCTCCGGGTTAAAATTCATATCAGCCAACGGCAACGGCATATATAATTCTACAAGCGGAATATGGAGCATCGGAAACTTAGCAAATGGTAAAGAATCAATATTAAACATTATAGCACAAATAATCTCTTCAAACACCCAAATAACGAACATAGCAGGAATAAATGGTACCAACTACGATCAAAACTCCACAAACAACGAAAGCAACTCAACAGTAACCATAGATCCCGCATCAGACCTGGAAATAACAAAAACTGTAAATAATTCACACCCCAACTATCTGGACAAAGTGACTTTCACAATAACAGCACACAATTACGGACCAGACACCACAACAGGAATAACTGTAACAGATAAACTACCAACTGGATTAAAATTTATATCAACCAAAGGGAACGGCACATACAATCCTGTAACTGGAATTTGGACCATTGGAAGCCTTACAAAAGGATCAAATGTAGTATTAGAGATCATAGCGCAAGTTATCGCTTCAAATACTCAAATAACAAATATTGCGACAATAAATGGTACCAACTACGATCAAAATTCAACCAACAATCAATCCAATGCAACAATAACTGTAAACCCTGCATCAGACCTCGGAATAACAAAAACTGTTGACAACACACACCCAAACTACTTGCAAAACGTTACATTCACACTAACTGCACATAATTACGGGCCAGACACCGCAACAGGGGTCACCGTAGCAGATAAATTACCCGCAGGATTAAAATTTATATCAGCTAATGGTAACGGCATATACAATTCCACAAGCGGAATATGGACCATCGGAAACTTAGCAAATGGTAAAGAATCAATATTAAACATTATAGCTCAAGTTATTGCATCAAACACTCAAATAACCAACATTGCAGAAATAAACGGGATCAACTACGATCAAAACTCCACAAACAACAAAAGTAACTCAACAGTAACCATAGATCCCGCCTCAGATCTGGAAATAACAAAAACTGTGGATAAAACAGCAGCAAATTATCTCGATAAAATACATTATACCTTAACTGTAACTAATCATGGCCCCAACCAAGTGAATAACATTACCGTAAATGATAATTTACCAGATAGTATTCAATGGATATCAGATAATAGTAACAGTGCATATAATCACGTAACAGGCATATGGACCATAAATACTCTGTTAAATGGAAAATCAATTACATTAAATATTTTAGCTCAGATTGTAAAATCTAACACAATTATAACCAACATTGCAACTGTAAACAACAACACATATGATCAGAATTCCACAAACAATCAGGACCAGACCACAACCACGGTAAAAGCCGCTTCTGATATTAACATCACAAAAACAGTTGACAACAAGCATCCCCACTACTTACAAAATGTTAAATTCACATTAGCAGCACACAACTACGGGCCAGACACAGCAACCGGAGTTACAGTAACAGACAAACTGCCAACTGGATTAAAATTCATATCATCAAACGGTAATTACAATCCCAAAACAGGAGTATGGACCATCGGAAACCTGGCAAATGGTAAAGAAGCAATATTAGAAATCATAGCTCAAGTTATTGCATCAAACACTCAAATAACCAACATTGCAGAAATAAATGGAACTAACTACGATCAAAACTCCACAAACAACAAAAGCAACACAACAGTAACCGTAAACCCTGCATCAGATCTCAAAATAACAAAAACAGTAGATAATTCACATCCAAAATATCTGCAAAAAGTTACTTTTACATTAACAGCACACAATTACGGTCCAAACAATGCAACAGGAGTTAAAGTTACAGATAAATTACCTGCAGGATTAAAATTTATATCAGTCAGTGGCAATGGTACATACAATTCCTCAACTGGAGCATGGACCATCAGAAACCTTGCAAACGGAGCAAATGCCATACTAAAAATCATAACACAAGCTATTACTGCTAATACTCAAGTGACCAATATTGCTGTTATAAATGGAACCAATTACGACCAGAATTCCACTAATGATCAAAGCAATGCCACAGTAAACATAGGGCCAGCATCTGATCTAGGCATAACTATAACCGTAAATAATGCGCACCCTAAATATTTGGATTATGTTACTTTTACATTAACAGCACACAACTACGGTCCAAGTAACGCAGCATATGTTAAAGTGTACAACACACTGCCAGCTAAGCTTAGATATGTGTCAGATGATTCTAACGGCGCATTCAATCCTGTATTTAATTCTACAACAGGACTATGGACTATTGGTTATATGGCCAATGGTGCAACTGCCATGTTACATATAGTAGCACAGGCTACGGCTTCAAACGTTACATTAACTGATGTTGCCAGTATTACTGATCCCGATCCTGTTGGTGCCACAGATTTCTATGATCCAAATCAGAGCAATGATCAGGCAAGTGTAACCTTAAATGTAGATCCCGTTACTGACTTGAGTATAACTAAAACAGTGAACAATTTACGTCCAAATTACCTGCAAAACGTTACATTCACATTAGTAGCGCATAATAACGGACCAAACAAAGCTACAATGGTTAAAGTTATAGATAAACTACCACGCGGGTTAAAATTTATATCAGCCAATGGTGACGGCACATATAATTCCACAAGCGGAATATGGACCATCAGAAACCTATCAAAAGGGGCAGACGCAATATTAAACATTATAGCACAGGTCGTTACTTCCGGTACCAAACTGACCAACACTGCCAGTATAACTGGATGTGAAATTGATCTAAATTCAGCCAATAACAAAGCAAATGTAACCATGAATATAGGTGCAGCATCCGATTTAGGAATTACAAAAACTGTAAACAACGCACGCCCAAAATATCTACAGAATGTTACTTTCACGTTAACAGCCCATAACTACGGACCAAACACTGCCACAGGGGTTAAAGTCACCGATAAACTACCAAGCGGGTTAAAATTTATATCAGCTAATGGTAACGGTATATACAATTCCACAAGCGGGGTATGGACCATCGGAAACCTGGCAAACGGATCAAATGCCGTGCTCAAAATTGTAGCACAAACAGTTACCCCAAACATTACCGTGACCAACATAGCCACAATAAATGGAACACATTACGACCAAAAGTCCAGTAATAACAAAGGAAATGCAACTGTAACCATAGGTCCGGCAGCTGATCTAGCTGTAACTATGAGTGTAAACAATGCAAATCCAAAATATCTGCAGAAAGTTACATTTACCATAACAGCATACAACTACGGACCTATGAATGCTAAAAACGTTACTGTAACTCTTAAAATGCCTGCAGGGTTTAAATACGTGTCAAATGATCGCAGTGTGCAATATAACCCTAAAACAGGAGTATGGACAATTGGCAATCTAAAAAACGGAGGTAAGATTGTACTGCATATTGTAGAACAGGCTGTAGTTTCAAATGTTAAATTAACCAGTACTGCTACTATAAAAGGGACTGCAATCATGATGTGAGTAAAATGCACAATATGGGCAGTGATAAAGTTAATATATAATGTCTATATCAACTATTGCCCAATCCAAATGAAAATAAGGAATTTATCCTTATTTTCATTTTTAAATTCAGGTATTATGCTTTAAATATAGATAATAATTTATTTTAAGGTATAATAGGCCCTTAAAAATCATTATTAAATAATTTAATTGTTTAAAAACATATGAACACTTTTATACCTATTATTTATAGTAGGTAATAAAAGAGTAAAATGGAGGTTTAAAATGAAGACAATTACAGGAATATTAACCATACTTCTATTTTTAGGACTTTTAGTCCTTCCAGGAGTGTCTGCAGCAGATGATAATCCAAACACTGATCCAAATCTTGATAACAATCAAGCAAATGTAACAGTTGAACCCTATACAGAACCACCGGAAGTAACTAACACAACAAAAAAAACTATTCCACTGCAAAAAACAGGATTTCCAATTGCAGGGATGCTAACAGCGACTTTAATGATCTTTGCTGGAATGGGACTATCTAAAAGGCATTAATTCAAAGTTTAATTTATTTTCTATTTTTCTATTTTATTATACTTTAAACCAATAAAATATCTTAGATCTTGATAAAATATTATTTTAAAGCGTTAATATGTTATAGAACCATAAGAGACTCACCTTTAATATGCAAACATTTTTATAATTATTAATCATATCAGTTAATACAAATTAAAGGGGATTTAAAATGAAGATATTAACATATGTAACAGCAATATTTTTGATTTTTGGACTTCTTGGAGTTCCAGGTGGTGCTTTTGCACAGGATTCAAGCCTTACAGGGTCTAATACTGTTTTACAGCACAGTGATTCATCTTTTCTAACCAGCAGTTATATTCCATTGCTTAAAGGTGGCAGTCGTAGCAGCCATGTTTCCAAAAAAATTCATGATGATGACGACGACACTTCAGATACCGGCGATAATTCAACTGATGATGGATCTGGATGGTGGATTGCAATTATCATAGTGATCATCGTAATTGCAATTATAGTTCTTGCAGTATGGTACTTTTTCCTCAGGAAGTGACTTAAATTAAATGTAATGGTTTTAAGGTAATTTAAATGGTAGTGATAATAGAAATATTAAAGAAACACTTCCCTACTTTGATTAAACTGCGTATGACCCGTATTTTAATATGGATCTTTGTGGTGATTGCATATGGAGTAATCGGATTTCACCTGATAGAAAATCAACCATGGACCGTATCTATCTACTGGACTTTTGTTACCATAGGGACTGTTGGTTATGGTGATTTCAGCCCTAAAACTCCTCTTGGGATGTATTTCGCCATTTCACTCATAGTATTAGGTATCGGAAGTTTTGCAATTGCAGTTGGGGAAGTTGTTGAATTTTTAGTTGAAAGGCAGCAGCTGAAGTTAATGGGGCTGATTAAAGTGAAGAGATCACAGCATGTCGTAATATGCGGGTGGACTGAAAGTACAGCAGAATGTATCAGAGAAATTGGAAAAGACAATGCAGTTTTTGTAGTTGACGAAAATGAAGATATAAGGAAAAAAGCGCTTAAAAACGGAGCTACTTTTGTACATGGAGACCCTACAAGAGTTCAAGACCTTGAAAAAGCCAATGTTGTTGGAGCTAAGGCCATAATTGTAGACATGGAATCTGATTCCCAAACAATCCACTGCATATTAAGCATCCGCAAATTAGATAAAGATGTTAGAATAATTGCAGAGGCTCAGCGCTACGAAAACATAGAACAGATACAGCTTGCAGGTGCAACTCAAGTTATATCTCCTTTCGTGATCTCTGGAAGGCTTATGCAGAAGAGTATTGATGATGGGTATGAAGCCATGTTTGTCCAGGAAGTCCTGGCAGAACACAAAAACAGGGAAATAAAAGAGGTTAAAATATCTCCGAACAGTTACTTTGAAGGTAAATCTATAGAAGAAGCAGATATACACCATAAAACAGGAGTTGTACTGGTTGGTGTAGGAAAAGAAGGTAATTTAACGATAGATCCTCCTAGAGATTACGTGATAAGAGCAGGAGATATTATACTCGGGATTGGAAAGCCAGAAGAATTTGAAAAACTTGAAAAAAATGGTTTTATTTAAATTCTGAGACTTAATTTAACTCTTTTAAAGGGAGTTATTTCCAAACTTTCTTTTTTTAAATTATTTTTAAATGAATAAGCAACTACATTAACTCCATTTTGATAAGCAGTTTCTAATGATGATGAAAAACCTGGATCCATCTTAAAGTTTGGCGAGAATTCTACCGCATCTTCACACAATATAAGGAAAAGAATTGACGCGTCTAAACCTTCATTTTTAGCGGAAATAAGCTCTTCAACATGTCTTTTGCCCCTTGAAGTTGGCGCATCAGGAAATAATGCCATTCCATCTTCAACCAGTGTGCATCCTTTAACTTCAACAAGCATCTTTTCTTCATTTCTATTTGCCAGAAGAAAATCAATTCTACTTTTACCATATGTATATTCTCTTTTTAAGACAGCGTATCCCTTAAATTCATCTATTATTTGAGAATCTATTAAATCAGCTGCAATATCACTGTGAAAACCAGAATTTATCAATATCCATAGATCACCTTTTAAGACACCTATCACATCATATTTTGTCTTTCTATTTCCTAATTTCAATGCATGTCTTAAAAGTAAATCAGCGTCAGGAGTTAAAAGTTCCTTAAGTCTTCCAGGATCCCTTAAATGAGCATTTTCCAATTTACCACCGCTTTGAAATGTCACAGTGAACCTGTTTGGCCTGTCTACGAATTTTCCAGTGATTATATTCTTGATTATCATTCTTTTACCATAGATCATGTTTTAGTTAGTAACTATGTCTTATGATAAATGTATTTTAAAGTAAAAAAAGCTTTTAGATAAATCCACTTTGAACATGTCAGTTCAGTTTTATATTATCTACAGTCATAATAAATTCATTTGCATGTTTCAATGTAGTTTCATAGGGTTCATACATATATGTTTCATATACAATTGAGGGTATTTTCGAATTAATTAAAGGAATTGTTATGTACTTAGGGCTTTTTGGACCTTTTTCACTGGGAGGGACATAATAAACAAGCCATGGAACCTCAGCTATAATTTCAGATGCAATTAATCTGGATTTATATGACTTTACCGGCACTGATAAAAATCTATTTTCCTTGTAGCCTGTATTTTTACCCCTATTGGAATGTACATCTATTACTAATTGAAAATGATTTTTCTTTATATCCGGAACAGCATATCTACTGGCCAGCAACTGACCATTTATTCTTCCAGTATTATAATCATCGCTGTCTTCAGTAACATCAATACTGTAAATATAATATGAACTGTTAAGAGAATTAGAACGATTTAAAATAGATTCTACCATAGCTCTATGGGAATTTGCTTCAAGGGGATGCACTCCTACTATAATTGCAATCTTGTGGGTTGAATTAGGGTTTCCATAGGGACCGCTTTTAGTTACCGTTCCTTTACTCGTGCTACCTAAAGTTTGAGTTTCTAAAACTTGAGGAATTTTAATTTGTATATTCTGCTTATTATCCTGAGCATATTGCTGATTAACTATCATTGAGCATAATAGCGCTGCTATTATAACCATTAACAATAATCTATAGCTTATACTAACCATGCCTCCACAGCATTATATTTCATCTAAATTTCAATTCAAGGTCTCAATTTATTAAAATATTAATTAAATATATATAATTATTATACATCATTACCTTAAATCTTATATTTACCAGAGTCAATATAGGCTTAAAAGAAAAAACATTGTGTGAAAAATATTAGCCGATTTAATATTTCAGTACAAAACAAAAACATATTAAGCTTATTTAAACTAATAAAGCGGCTAAAATACATATTCAACGAAACCAGTTACTTTAGAGGTGAAAAATTGCATCCAAGACCAAGCCCAATTGCTGCATCATTATACACATTAAGAGACATGAATGCGGACGTTATCATACTTCACGGCCCCCATGGCTGCTGCTTTAGAACAGGAAGGCTCCTTGAAAACGACGGAGTAAGAGTTGTAACTACTGCCATGTCTGAAAACGATTTTATTTTTGGAGCTTCTGCCAAATTAGAAGAAACATTAAAAAAAGTGGACACCATGTTTTCCCCAAAACTTGTTGGGATAGTTGGAACCTGTGCAAGTATGATAATCGGAGAAGACTTGAAAGAAGCAATTCAAAGTGCAAATATAAATGCAACAGTACTTGCTGTAGAATCTCATGGAGGATTAAGTGAAGGAGATAATACAGAAGGAGCCATAGCAGTACTCGAAGCTGCAAGTAAAGACGGCATAATACCTGTTGAAGAATGTGAGAGACAGTCTAAAATGCTCAAATTAGCAACAGAAATTGAAAAAACACGAGGAATGGCACAGGGAGGCTATATAGCTCCATCCTATGGTGATGACAAGGACAAAATAGCAAATATTCTCATAGAAAAGCTTAAAAATGGTGAAAAAACTGCTATTATCATTAATGCAAAAAAAGAAACTTCCTACCTTTTTGCTGATCTCTTGAAGATCCCATTTGACAAAATAAATAAAGAAAATAAACCCTTAATAATTGCAAATCTTGACGAAAATATTGGGCTTCCACGGATAAGGCAACATGCAGCCAATATTAAATGCGAACTCCAGAAAAATGGTTTAAATATAGATATAATAACTGGAGGACTTGATGAATATCCCGTAACTGGAGAAAAAGCTGCAAAAGCTTTAAAAGACAAAGATATTGACTTTGTAATTGTTGCAGGGGTACCCCATGCCGTACCCATAGAAACCATTAGTGCAGATACATTAGCAATAACAGATGGCCCCAGACTGGTAGAGCCCTTAAAAAAAATAGGATATAAATATGTTGTTACAGAACTCGATGCACATGCCAAAACATTAGGTACAAGCAAAATAGTAAAATCTGACTTCGGAGAAGTTTTAAGGGAGATTTTAAGTTAAATTTAAAGTTATAATTGACATAATCAAATTGAGAAAATTTAGATAGTCAAAAATAAGTTAATGTATTCTTAATAAATCAAGATAAAGTATTAATATCTTGTAAAGACAAAATAGTATACTACTAAGTAAATGGTGATAAAATGAGCAAAACAGCAGGTATGATACTTTGCGGGGGCTTTGGTAAAAGATTAAGACCACTTACAGAGAGAGTTCCAAAGCCATTAGTTGAAATTAAATATGATTATTCAATTCTAGAAGGGCATGATACATATACAATTCTTGATAAGCAGTTATTCGACTTTAAAAATGCCGGTGTTGACCGTGTACTTTTATTAACTGGATTTTTAAGTGAAAAAATCGAAGAAAGATACGGGGATAATTTCCATGGAATGGGAATTGAATATGTAATAGAAGACGAACCACTTGGAACCTTAAATGCTATAAGGTTAGGTATGGAACACATCAAAGACAAAGAACAATGTGTAATAAGGAATGGAGACGTTGTTGCTGATTTAAATCTTAAGAAAATGATTCATCAAGGAGAAAAATCTGACTATCCACTTTCAATGTTTATAACCAAAATGGTTTCTCCATATGGAATAGTTGAAGTCAGCGGAGATAAATTAGTATCATTCAAGGAAAAACCTGTTCTAGATTATTATATTAATGGAGGAGTTTATTTCTCAAATGGAGAAATGAATTTTGGCGATTTCGAAATTGGAGATATCGAAAAAACAGTATTTCCAATGATGGCCAGCGAAAACCAGCTTGGTTACTACAAAGAAGATGGGCTTTTCTGGATGGCAATTGATACTTCAAAAGAACTGGAACAAATTAGAAAAGAATATAAAAACAGGGAAGATAAGCCATGGGGCTATGAAAAGGTCCTTATTTACACAGAAAAATACCTGACAAAAGAATTGTTTATAAGAGAAGGCTATCAAACATCTTTCCACTACCACGCTGAAAAAGACGAAACCATGTACATAGTAAGTGGTTCTGGTTACATAGAATTTGAAGATAGAAAAGAGTACTTTGGAAAGAATGACACAGTAAGAATAGAACCAGGAAGACCTCATTCAATAGTTGCAATGGAAAATACAATTTTACACGAAGTTTCAACACCACATTTAAATGACACCATACGTGTAAACGATTTTTATGTTAGAGCAGCGCAGGATAAATCTATATCCCCTTAAATATTTTTTAAATGATTGAAAAAAAATGGGTAAAAATGATAGTTATAATTGATTACGGTTCCGGAAATCTCAAAAGCATTAAAAATGGATTTACAAAGATAGGTGAGAAAACAGTAGTATCTCAGGATATCCATGAAATGGAAAAAGCAGATGCACTTGTCTTACCTGGAGTTGGGGCATTCGGAACAGCTATGGAACACCTTGAAAACTACAAAAATATAATCCACGAACATATAAATAATGAAAAACCTTTTTTAGGAGTTTGTTTAGGGTTACAGGTATTATTTACAAAAAGCCAGGAAAATAAGGGAGTAAAAGGGCTCGACGTATTTAAGGGCGAAGTGGTGAAAATTCCAGAAGAAGGCCTTAAAATACCCCACATGGGCTGGAATGACTTAAAAATTGTAAAAAAATGTCCAATACTTGATGGAATTGGCAACGACTACATGTACTTTGTCCACTCGTACTATGTAAAACCAGATGAAGAAGACATAGTAGCTGCAACTACCAACTATGGAATCGATATAACTGCAGCAGTATGCAGAGATAACGTCTTTGCCACTCAATTTCACCCAGAAAAAAGTGGTGAAGTGGGATTAAATATTTTGAGGAATTTTGTAAAGACCATTCCCAATAAATAGAAAATAACTTTCAATATTTTGAAAAAAAATGAAATCTAAAGGATTTAATCCTTAATTAACTTCTAATTTTTTTATTTTGTCTGTATTATTTCACCAGCTATAGAAACTGTGTAATCTTTAATAGGTATGTCTTTTTGAGCTTTCTCTAATGCCCTTCTGACTATAACTTCAATTCCGGAACAGCATGGAACTTCCATATGTACTATCGAGATTGAGTTTACATCCTGTTTTTGGAAAATTTCAGTTAATTTATCTACGTATATGTCTATGGTCTTATCTAATTTCGGGCAGAGGATTATTAAGACTTTATCTTTTAAAAACTCCTGGTGGAAATTGGCATAGGCAAATGGAGCACAGTCTGCAGATATTAACAGATTTGCATTTTTAAAATAAGGTGCATTTGGGTTCAAAAGCTGTAATTGTACCGGCCAGTTTCTAAGTTCAGGGCTAACCCTTATCTGAGGCTCATCTTCAGTTTCAGGTTTTTGACTTAAATCTACTGCCATTGAACCAGGACATGCACATGCAAATGATTCTCCCTTTTCATAGTCAGGGATATCAATATTCCTTTCTTTTAGAAAATCAACTGCCTGGTTAAGAAGGTCTTTCTGGCCGTGATCAGAAAGATGCTTCAAATGGGCCATTATGACACTGGGCCCTCCTCTTATTATATTTTCCATAACTTTATTTTCATCATAAGGCTCAGCTTCTCTTTGTTCAATTTCTATAGCGCCCTGAGGGCAGGTCCCAATACATGCCCCCAAACCATCACAGAATAAATCACTTATCAGTCTTGCCTTTCCTTCAATTACCTGTAAAGCGCCTTCAGGACATCCTGGAATGCACTCGCCGCAGCCAATACATTTTTCTTCATTAATCTTGATAACATCTCTTTTCATGAGTATTCTCCACCACATAAGTTAATTGAATTTAGAGATTATCTATATTTAAGCCAGATTAAAACCTCAATATCTGCTGTTTTCGCTTTTACCATATCAAACAGCATTAATGAGTAAAAAGCATAGTAAATCAAGTATAATCTAGCTAGTTATATTATAATATGATTTTTCTAAATATTATAATTATATATTTAAGTGTAATAGAGTTACAATAAAGATCAATTGAGATATAGAAATAAATCTGTTATAAATCATAAAATTCATTTAAAACATTCAAGGAGATATCACGTGGACATAGAAGGCTTCGTAAGACAGGCAATAAAGCAAAATGATGAAAAATCCGTTGAAAATGATTTAAGGGATAAAATACTGGAATATAAAAGTATAAATCCTGACCAAGCTTCTAAAATGGCATCTGCTGTAATTGAAGAGGTGAAACATACCCTGACAATTGAATCTCATCCAGATGATTTCCTGAGAGATTTAATAAGTTACCCAAAAGCAGATGTTAAAATGGGAGAGATTGGTGTTGGCTCCAGGGGAGAAGGAGACTTCTTCGTTCACAGGAGGATTGCAGATATTGTGTCAAGCACCCATTCCGATGCATTTATAACTCCTGAGGCACAGGATGACGGTGGAGTAGTTAAAAAAAGCGTTGGATCCAACGACATTTATGTAACAACAGCTGTTGATGGGATACACTCTCGTTTAAGTGAATATCCATTTTTAGGTGGATTCCATGTTGCCAGAGCTTCCCTAAGAGATGTGTGCGTTATGGGAGCGGATCCTGTTGCAATATTAAGCGATTTACACCTTGCAGATGATGGAGATGTTGGAAAACTCTTTGATTTTACTGCAGGAGTTTGTGCAGTTTCAGAACTTGTAAATGTGCCTCTTGTAGCAGGAAGTACCCTCAGAGTTGGAGGAGATATGGTTTTAGGTGACAGACTTGTAAGTGCTGTAGGTGCAGTCGGAGTATCTGAGTATCCACCAACTGCAAGGAAACGTGCTGAAGATGGAGACGTTATTTTGATGACAGAAGGTTCTGGAGGAGGAACCATAACCACAACCGCGATATACCACGGAATGTTCGATGTTGTAGATGAAACAATGGACGTTAGTTTCATAAAAGCTTCTGAAGCTATTTCAGGTGCAGGCTTGCTCCCAGAAGTTCATGCAATGACTGACGTTACAAACGGGGGACTTAGAGGGGATGCACATGAGATTGCAAGTACTACCGGAGTTGGATTAACAGTTTTCGATGACAAGATAAGGGAACTGATAAATCCAAAGGTACTGGAAATGCTTGAAAAGCTGGATATAGACCCCCTTGGAGTTTCAGTAGATTCTTTAATGATAATAGCACCAGAAGATGTTGCTGAAGAAGTTAAAAAAGCAGTTTCTGGAGTTAATGTAGATATAGCTGAGATTGGTTATGTTGATGACACTGGAAAAGCTAAGCTCATAAGAAACGGCGCTGAAGAAGCATTAACACCGCTGTTTAGGGAAGCCGCTTATACTAAAATTAAAAAAGTAGTTGGGGATACAACCCCTGAAGACTTTGAAGTCATGAAAGAAAAAGTTCAAAAAGCGGCTTTAGCTGCCATAAAGAAAAAAGATGATGTTGTAAAAGCTGTAAGAGCCGTCAAAAAATCGTAGCATTCGAAAAACTTTCAAAAACCTTTGGTTTTTGAATGCACAAACCAAAGGTTTGTAAGCTTCGTTTTTCGATGCCGTGGAAAACTACGTTTTCTCGGCCACAAATCTTTGATTTGTAGGCCCCAAATTCAAAGAATTTGAGGGATTTTTTGGGCATGTGAAAATTTACAATTTTCACGGTTGAGGAACTATGTTCCTCAAACATCAAAAATCTGTCAAAATCCTCAAAAAACGAAGTTTTTTGGGAGTTAGGAAATGCTTCGCATTTCCTAAAATTCTATGAATTTTGACGCCCCAAAATCAGAGATTTTGAGGGCTTTGATTTTTGAAGAAAAATAAACAACTCTTTTACAGTTATCTTATTTTATAGTTCAATAATTGGAACATAATGACATATAAATAGTCCATAAACAAATTAGGAATGTTGGCAAGACATAACTAATTAAGATGGATGAGTTTATGGATGATAAAGGATTCATATTTACTATAGATGCAGCAATAGCTTTAATAATCATTTTTATTGCAATAGCTGCAGTAACTAGTGTAAATGAATCCTCATTATCTTCATCCTCACAAATTCGTCTTTCTCATAATGCACAAGATGTCCTGGAAACCATGGCGGCTTATAAAAAAGGGCCTGAAGAACCTTCAGTCCTTCAAAATGTTGCCAATATACTGTCTACCAGCAATAATGACCAAAGCGGAATTAAAGAAGCAGGGCAAGTAGCAGGTGTCTATTTAAACCAGACACTTAACAGCACTAAATACAATCTCACAGAAGCTCAGCTTAATATTACAATTGCGACCAATGCAGATATGAAAGAAGCGAGTGATGTTGCAGTTGGCGTTGAAAGCTGTGATAGTTATATTTTTAGGCTTTCTATTTGGGATTGAGATTTGAGCTTAAATTAACTTTAAATAAGAATAACTGCATACCTAAAAATCAGATCACTCCTAGATCTTATAATTTAACATGAATATTCTCTCTTTTCTATCTCATTTAGAGCAGTTATTAATAATTCATTTTCAGGATCAATTTTTAAAGCTTTTCTTAAATATTTCTCTGCTTCATCAATTTTTCCTTGAATATTTAAAAAGTAGCCTTTACTAGTTAATATATGCACATTTTTTGGATCTATTTCTAAAATTTTATCAAAATACTTTGTTCCTTCATCATAATTTCCCTGAATATTTAAATAAAAACCTTTAAGTCCTAATGCATCAATATCATTTTGATTTATTTCCAAAGCTTTATCCAAACGGGCCATTGCCCCCTCATAATCATTTTGATTAGCTAATTGCTTAGCTTCTATGATTAATAATTGTGATTTGAAGTATAACGCGTCTTCATTTCTGGGATTTATTTCCAAAGCTTTATTTAAACATTCCCCTGCATCATCTATTCTCCCAATTTCCCCTAATAATATGTTTTTGTGATACCAAGCACCATCATTATCTGGATTTATTTTTAAACCATTGTCTAAACATTCTATTGCTTCATCGTATTTCTCAAGCATTTCTAAAGCACTTGCTTTTAAAAACCATGTAATATCCTTATTAAAATCAATTTCTAAAGACTTATTAAAACAGTTTAATGCTTCTTTATGCTTTCCTAATTGTCCCAAAGCTACACCTTTATCCGTCCATGAATCAGCATAATTTGGATTTAAATTTAAGCATTTATCGAAATACTTTATTGATTCATTGTAATCCCCTTTTTTTATAAATGCAGTTCCTAAATTATAATATGCCTTATAATTTTTAGGATCTATTTTTGTAGCATCTTTAAACTTATCAATAGCATTATCTGCTTTATTTATCTTTAAAAATGACATTCCAAGATCGTTATGGGCATCATAGAATTCAGGGTTTAAAGTAATTGATTTAATATACTTTAAAATTGCATTTTTAGTATCACCTTTAACTTCAAGAACATTTCCCCAATAATCATATAACTCTGGACTCTTTTCATTAATCACCTCTGCTTCTTTATATTGTTTAATTGCCTTATCATATTCCCCTTTAATTGAGAAAGCAAGCCCCAAATTTATCTTAGCCTTGAAAAAATCTGAATTAATATCTAAAGCTTTTTCAAAAAGTTCAATAGCATCATCTACTTCCCCTAGATTTCTTAATAAATTACCATAGTTAACATAAGCTTGTATACATCCCTTATTTAGCCTAATTGCTTCTTTATACTCATTAATAGACTTCTCAATTTGTCCATCATAATTAAACGCATTTCCTAAATTATAATGAGCAACAGAACTATTTGGCTTTAATTCAATAGCTTTTTTAAATTCTTCAATTGCATCTTTTGATTTATTAAGCCTATTAAAAGCGGCACCTAGGTTAATACAATCTAGAAAAGATTTTTGATCTGCATTTCTTGCTTCTTCATATTCTTTAAGTGCTTCATCAATTAAACCAAGTTTTTCAAATCCATAACCTTTTGTAAGGTGCGTATCTACTTCAAGTTTTAGATTTTCTGGAGAATATGGTTCTTTACCTACTTCTTTTCTATATAATCCTTCTAAATCTTTTCTCAGCTCTTTAAAGCTTTTATATCGATTCTCAGGCTTTTTTTCTAAACATTTTTTAATAATAGGGAAAACTTTTGACTTGATAACAGGAATTTTTTCTATTTTATGGGCTTCCTCCAATTTTAAAAATGTTTCAGCTTCAAAAGGAAGTTTTCCTTTATTTAACATTTGGTACATTATCATTCCAAAACCGTATATATCACTTCTAAAATCGGCATTGCCGTCGAATTGTTCAGGAGCCATATACCAAGGAGTTCCAGCTATAGTTCCACCATATGTACTTTTAAAAATTGATAATCGATGCTCTTCATCAATTATTTGAGTTTTATCTTTTGGAGTAATGCTTTTTTTATCCCATAACTTTGCCAATCCAAAATCGGTAATTTTGAGTACTTTATCTCTTCTAATCATTATGTTTGCAGGTTTTATATCTCTATGTGGCGATACTCCTTTCGATTGAGCATGTTCCATACCATAACAGAACTGTATACTCCACTCCAATATTTGTGATTCTTTTAAATTTTCATTAATATAGTGCTCTAAAGTGTTTCTACCTTCATCATCCGGAAAAATAGGTTCCATGATTACAAATGGCCTATCATCAATAATATCAAAAGTACCTGCATTTACTATGTTAGGATGTCTATCTAAGCGAATCCATGCTTCTGCCTCTTCTTTAAAGCTATTTTGGGCATCTTCATGATTAATAAAACGATCTTGGAACGTTTTCAGCGCGATTGCAAAATTGGTTTCAAGTTCTAAACAGATATAAACTATACCCATTTTACTTTCACCTTCTCCGCCTAAAATTTCTAATACTTGTAAACTTTTACCAATTTTATCTCCAATTTTAATTTTATTAATCATAAAAAACACCTAATTTAATAACTAGCAATATTGTGCACAATATTTTCACATATAATAATATATAAAAAGTAATAGCATTAGTACTATAAATTTTACTTGTACAGTTAATATCTGAAATAATTTTTACTTCTTTAATAAGTCACAGCATTGTTTCAAGGAAATACGACCATTTTTGGTTTTTAAAATAGTTACAACCAAAATTCTAAAAAACTATTTTTAGACCACATAACTAAAAAATACCATCTAATAAAGCCCATAAAACAAAAATAACTCACCTAAACCACGACAAATTATAAATATGCCAAAATTGATAAATAAATATGATAAAATTTTGGTGAAAAATATGCAAAAAACGGATCTTGATTCGGTTAAAGAAATCATGCTTGATTTTGCAAGTGTAACTGGCCTTGAGCCAGTTAGATCAAACCCCAGACGTTATCTATGGACAGACGCATTCGCAGTTTGTAATTTTCTTGAAATTTTTCGTCAAACAGATGATAAGACCTATCTGAATCTCGCATTTCAATTAGTTAACCAGGTACACCACACTTTAGGTAAGCATCGTGAAGATGATACACGTTCAGGATGGATCAGTGGCTTTGATGAAGGAGATGGTGAATTACACCCAACTAAAGGAGGGCTCCGAATAGGAAAACTACTACCTGAACGCATGCCGGATGAACAGTTTGACGAGCGTTTAGAATGGGATCAGGACGGACAGTACTACCATTACCTGACAAAGTGGATGCATGCCCTTAACCGTGTTAGTCAAGTTTCTGGAAATCCATCATATCTACGATGGGCAATTGAACTAGCACAAGTTGTTCATTCAAAATTCACTTATGCCCCATCTTCAAGCGACCGAAAACGAATGCACTGGAAAATGAGCATTGACCTTACATATCCTCTTGTTTTTTCAATGGGACAGCACGACCCCCTTGATGGTTTCATAACCTACAGTGAGCTGCAAGCTGCAGCACGAAATTTCAAACAGTTATCTGAGTTTGATTTAAGTGCTGAGATAAATGATATGTCTGCTATTTGCAGGGGCCAGAGTCTGGTTACAGCTGATCCTTTAGGCATTGGAGGACTCCTATCTGACGCCTCAAGAACAAGCCAACTGATTATTCATGGTTTCTCTTATATGGACTTGCTTGAAATAATCGTTGATTCATCCCTGCCAGGCCTTGGATCTTTTGTAGCAGGTAATTCTCTGGATCTTGAGGCAGATTACCGCTTAGCTTTTCGTGAGCTTGGATTATCTATTGGTTTAAAAGGTGTTGAAAAGCTATTTGAACTGATGAAAGAATATCCAGAATTTTTTGATAAAAATTCTCTAAAACAGCAGGTTAAATCTCTTCTAAAATATAAATCAATTGGAGAATCTATAGACCACTTCTGGATGAATGGCAAAAATAGAAAACCACACAGCTGGACCGATCATCAAGATATTAACATGGTGATGCTAGCTACAAGCCTTACTCCTGATGAATTTCTGAGAGTTTAAAGTAAATTAACTGTGCCAGGTTGTTTCTATGTTCCAGGAAAATAAATTTGGAATGGTTAGATTTGATGGAAAAGATTATTCACACAATATTGTCATTCATACAGATGGCTACATGGAGAAAAGAAATAAAGATCTTTCAAGGAGAAAGTACGACACTTCCCATATTTTAAGCGCAGAAGAGATTACAGCTCTTTTGGACGAGAATCCTACTCATAGTGGGTCATGGACAGTCTGGTATGCTTAAAATTGGAAAAGACACTGCTGAACTGTTATACACAAAAAAATGTTAAATCAGTGGATCTTCCAACTCCAGAAGCCGTTGAAGGATTCAATAAGTTAAAAAACCAGGGCAAGAAATTAGATTATACATATCCCCTGTTAAATAGAGATATAAGATCCCAACTTTATTTTAGTAGTTCTATTTTTAGTTAAACACTAAAAGTTTGAGTCAGTTCTCTCAAAACATAGCTGTAATCATCCCAGATATTACAATAATTTTATATGGGATACAAATAATTGATACTATACAAAGCACCTTGGACTATTTATGATTAAAATGGAAAAAGAATAACTATTAATAAGTTTAATTATAATTTTTGCTAAATTTAAATCAAACTATACTTCTTGAATGTTCAATATCGGTGAATTAACATGGCGCATCACCTAATAACAGACAACATTAAAAAGCAATTTGCAGAGTTCATTTCATATATCGCATATGCCCCTATAATTTCAATTCCTGCATTTGCAGTGCTAAACTATTTTCTTTTAGACTCCTATGATTTTGTAGTGATAACCTTAGTATGTACTTTTTTTGCATGCGCACTTCCAGTTCTACTTGTATTTAGATGGATGGAAGATAGACGTCATCATGGCCAAAAAATAGATATGGATATTCCTGAAAGGAAAGATAGGAATTATCCTCTTATTATGGTGATTTTATCCTATCTTATAGGGGCGATTGTTTTATATGCCCTAAATGCACCTCTTATAACTACAATTTTAATGTTCAGTTACTTTTCAAACACATTAATAGTGTTTTTTATAAACTTATACTGGAAAATCAGTATCCACGCAATGGGCGTTGCAGGACCTACAGTAGCCTTAATTTATGTTTTTGGCCCTATTGGAACTTTATTTGCTGCAATTATTCCAGTAGTAATGTGGAGTAGAGTCTACTTGAAAAGACATACTATAGCACAGGTTATAACAGGGCTATTGCTTGGATTTATACTGACAATTTTACAGATACATTATTTAATTTAATTAAAAATAGAACAGAATATCTTTAATTTAAAAACAAAAAAATATCCAAAGAGTTAGAAATGAATAAGTTCTAAATGAATGCTTTAAACCATCTCAAATCCATATGCTTTGGATATGCTCTACCTTAAGATAATTAAATTATATCTTACTTCTTTTAGAGGAGGAACAGTTTCTGCCCATGGCCTCTGATACTGCATCATGATTACTGTTTTACCTGGTTTAATTGCTTTAAATGTGAATATTTGGATTCCTCCAGATCCTACGATGCCGGGTTTAGTTTTATAAGGAATATACCTTGAATTTATAAGCTTTACATAATTTGAATCATATTTAGCCATCCATGAATAGCCAGTGGTTGGATTACTTTTCAATACTACCTGGAATTCTTTGTTTACCTTGACTATTTTTGTTGTTAGTGCCGGATACGCTGCAACGTTCTGATTTTGTGCTGCATATGCACCTGAAACCAAAAAACTCAAGGATAGAAGAGATATCAATAAGGTTAGATATATTTTCATTCAAATTACCTCCCTTTTAACCATATGCTCTAAAATATTTCTTCGAAGTTGTTAACTGCTTACTAACATATCTATATTTAATATTATATAATTTTAACGATTCATAATCTAAAAACAACTTATTAACCTAAACTAAAACACACATACCGAATTAACAAAGTTAAATATAAAAATAAATGCAATAATCCATAATTAACTTTTCTTAATCACGTAAATATCTTGATTTTTATTTTTAAGAAGTTTTAATAGGTGCATACCAATATTTTATGTGAATGAGACTATCCCAAAAATTTAAACAATTTAAACTATATATTAAGTACAGTGATTTTTATGAATCTAAAAGAAAATTTACTTGCAGTACTTAGGGATGAAGAAACCGATGTTACGCCAGTAATCAGTGTTACTCAACTCGGCATAATTGAAGCTATGGAAAAAACAGATGCATTTTGGCCTGAAGCACACAGTGACGCGGAAAAAATGGCAACACTTGGAAGTTCACTCTACGAACTCGCGGGATTAGAATGCGCAAGAATTCCATTCTGTCTTACTGTAGAAGCTGAAGCTATGGGTTGTAAAGTAGATCTTGGTAACAAAGATAAAACTCCCCAAGTTATGGAAAGCCCATTTGAAAGCAGCGGCGATATATCCATGCCTGATGATTTCCTCAGTAAAGGAAGAATTCCAGTTGTATTGGAAGCTATTAAAATATTGAAGGACAAATATGGAGATACCCTTCCAATTATCGTTGGAATCACAGGTCCTTTCACACTCACAGGACATTTACTCGGTGTTGAGAAACTGGTAAGATACATGAGAACCAGGCCAAATGAAGTTGAATCAGCTTTAGATGAGGCACTTGATGTGTCTATTGAATATGCAAATGCTATTTCAGAAGCAGGCCCAGATATAATCTGCGTTGCTGATCCAACATCTGCCCCTGAGCTTATTGATCCTCTCCAATTTAAAACTATGGTTAAACCAAGATTAGAAGATTTATCAATGCAGATAAACACAAGTAAAGTCCTTCACATATGTGGATCCACAGAACCAATTATAAAAGACATGGCTGCCACAGGTTTTGATGGACTTAGCATTGAAGAAAAGGTAGATATAGCAAAGGCAAAAGAAGAGATTAAAGGCGGAGGAAAAACCATAAGAGTTGGGGGAAGAACTATGAGCATGGGAGGAGGAGACAAAGTCCCAAAAATCATAGGAAACATTTCTTCAAGCGAAACCCTCTTTAGAGGCTCACCTGATCAGGTTAAAGAAGAAGTTAAAAAAGTGTTAGAAGCTGGAGTGGACATAATAGCTCCAAGTTGTGGTTTAGCTCCTGGATCTCCTATTGAGAACATTAAAGCCATGATTGAAGCACGTAACGAATTCCGCGGTATTTAATTAATTATTGGTTTAAATCCTGAAAAAATATTTTACTTTTTCTTATCTTTTATTGAAAATCCAACTAATATCGTGGCAATGTGAGGATCTTGGGGATATCCATATTTATCCTTGAGGTAAGAGTCACCCATAGTTGAAGGGCTGCATGATACTACGTCTACAATTCCTTCTATATCTTCTAATTCTGGAAACGGCACAGAAGGTAAAAGAAAGAATTCTTTTTCTCTTTGCATGCTCCTTGTGGTTTCATCAGGTTTAAAAATAACGAATTCAGGGCTTAAAAAATATGCATCTTTTCGATTCTGATACTTTTCCTTTTCTTCGGGAGAAATCAGCTCCTGTCCTAATACCCTGCCTTTATCAGTTACAAGGAGTACAGTTGGTATAGGTGGACTTCGAAATTCTTCATTTTTAAGCACTACTAAATAGATATCCTTTTTCATGCATTCTTCTAGCCCCGTGTTGACTACTGGTATCATATCTCCTTTTCTATTAGATTCAATTTCAAGCAGAGCTTTTTTATCTTCCTTTGAAAGCTCTTGCACGTCCAGGGTTCCTTTTAACTTTTTTATCATTTTAATTGCATTTTCGACTACCATTTTTTCCATATCCCCATAATGCATTAACTATTGGACTAATTCTTTAAATTTTAATTTCTTTATCCAATTCCAAAAATATAAACAATTTGAACGTTATATAATTATGAAGAATTATTATATGAATAACTAGTGGTGAAAAATGTGAAAAGATTTACTAAAATGGTGTATAAA
>JAEZKE010000002.1 GCA_023436175.1 Methanobacteriota archaeon | reverse complement strand
TAGAGTAGCATCAACTAATATAACAGTTAAAATAAAAACCATGAAATCTAGTCTGTTTTCTACACTAGAAAGGAAAGTTAAACTGTTAAAATAAAAAAAGATTACTAAATTTAGTATTACTGCACCTAAAATTAAAATTACAGCATATCCATTAAGTCTATTCATTAAATATTTACTGATCTTATCGCTGTTCATTATAAATAGATATTTTTTAAATTTATCTCTATCCATTTTCTTTCTCCAAAAAATAATTGAATATTAATCTATTTAGAATTATGGTGTGTATAAAACTATTCTTTTTGGAGCACTTTGACAAAAATATAGACTTACTCATCTTATTTAAGTAAAAGCATCTGCATTAACTGAATAAATTGAGTTTAACCAATACATTAACCATTCATTTTTACAGGTATAATAAAAATTTTTATTAAAAATAGCCGGCGAATATGCATAAAACTACAAAAAAAGTAATTTTAAGCATGATAGAAAATTTAGCCTGCCTTTTAACTAAAGTATCAACGATACACTAAAAATTATAGAAATTAGTATGAGTATTGGAGGTATATACCTCTCTATAATTACTCGATCAATTTTATCAAGTAATTTGGGCCCTAGAAGTGCACCTACAATTGCCCACCACCAGGAAGAAGTGTTAAAGTAAGATCAAATCTTCCCAGCAGGAAGTAACCTCCTATACATGCAACTGAGTTGAATACAAGTACAAATATTGTTGTACCCACAACCATCAGTGTAGCAGGCCTAAACTATAAAGTCCTGCTGTAACAGGCCCTGTTCCACTTAGTCCAAATATTCCTGCCAGTATCCCACCGGCCACTCCGAAAAGAGAGGCTATAATTCTTTTAGGCCCAGTAAGTGTTTCAATTTTTTTTATTTTTCTGTTTTTTATCAACTGTCCCTTTATTTTCTTTCAATTCTTTATGTTCTTTTAAGAACCTCCTTATCAATGGAATTGCAGTACTAGTAAAAGAACACCTAAAGCTTTTTTAAGGACAAAAGGCGGGATTAAATTTGCAATATATGCTCCTATTAATGTACCTGCTATTCCACCATCCCCCAAATTAATCATATACGGACGTCTATATTTCCCATACGGTGGTGACTGTAGGCACCTGCAGCAGTGGTAGTAGCACAGTTGCCAAGGATGTAGCCACAGCAACCTGCGGAGTTACACCAAAGAGAGTTAAGGTAGGTACATGTAAGGATCACCCCCCACCAAGGGTATTTACAAGTAGACCTATAACAAATCCAAATAATGGAAGCATGATTAAACTAAAATCAAACATTCAATTATCTCTCTAAAGTAGCTCGTTTATTCTTTGATTAAGCTTATTGATAAATTTCAAGGGTAGATTTATCCAATTCATGTTAGTAGTAGTGCTAGGCCAAAAATAAGCATTATACCTATATTTAAAGGCCCATAAATTTTTTCAAAGGTCTTTGGGTTAATTTTTTTAAGCAGTTTAGGCCCTAAAAAGGCACCTACAACTGCTCCACTACCAAGAAGGAGTATCAGTGGTATATCAAGCCTTCCTAACATGAAATAAGTTCCTATGCCCGTAATTGAGTTGAAGATAAGTACAAATACTGTTGTACCTACAACCATCATAGCGGGCAGGCCTAAACTGTACAGGCCTGCTGTAACTGGTGGTGTTCCACTTAGTCCAAAAACTCCTGCCAGTATTCCACCTGCCACTCCGAAAAGAGAGGCTGTGATTCTTTTAGGTCCAGTAAGTTTTGAAGATTCTTTTTTAACTTCATTTTTGTTTCTACGCCTTTTAAGTAGACTTCTTACTGTTGGAATCAGCATTATTAACATAAAAGCACCCAAAAGCTTTTCTAAAAGAACTGGAGGAATCATGTTGGCAACATATGCCCCTATTACTGTACCCACTATTCCACCAATCCCTAAAATCAATCCAATGCGAATATTCACATTACCTTCACGATGGTGGCTGAAGGCCCCTGCAGCTGTAGTGGGTAAAACGGATGCTAAAGATGTAGCAACAGCTACCTGGGGGGTTACACCAAAAATTAGTGTCAAAACAGGTACATATAACCCGCCGCCGCCTCCACCTAAAGTGGACACAAAAAGGCCTATTAAAAATCCAAATAAAGGAATAAAAATAAAGCTAAAATCAAACATTCAAATTACGCCTCATACTCATTAAACTCTTTAATTCTCTGGTTTGGGTTATCATTGAACAGGCCTCCATGGTAGGTTATCACATTCTCAACATCGTATTCTTCAAATTTTTTAAGCGAATTTATGGCTTTTTTCGCATCTTCTTCAGTTAAAAGAAGTTCATTTGGCCCAACAAGCTGTCCTTCAAAGGTGTTCATTGCGTCTCCAACTATGAGAGTTTTAGTTACTTTATGGTACAGGCATATGTGCCCTGGTGTATGGCCTGGAGTATGAATTACTACAATTCCTCCGCAATCTGTCAGTTCTTCACCGTCAGCCAAAGTTATATCAACTGGTGCATGGGTATTTTCAAATATGTATAAAACTTCTTTCTGTTCTTCCTCGGGTAAAGCGTTTATACGTTCCATAAAGTTTGAATTCACTCTTACCAGCTTTTTTTCACCTTTGATATAGGGTTTATCCTCTTCATGTGCAAGCACTTTAACATTGTCTAATTCATTAAGAATATATTCAATACCACCAATATGGTCGATATCTTGATGTGTGACTATAATTTTATCCAATCTTTCAAAGGGCACACTGGCATCTTTCATTGCCTTTTTAATAACGGGTAAATTACCTGCCATTCCTGCATCAACTAAAATAACCGTATCTTCGTCCCATATTAGAGTTGGGTAAATTGTGCTCTCTCTTCCCATCATGTTCATAGGTATTTCTATCATCTCTATTCCATCAGCTATCTCCATTGTATCACTCCTTATTTTTAAAAGTAAGTTTCAGTGTTAATCTTAATTACCGGGCCTTCAAGTATTTTAAGCGCTAGAAGGATTAATAGAATAAATGATCCATGGAAGACCATTATTCTTTGTAATATTTTAGGGATGTTTGATCAAAATCATTTTATTGGGATTAATTTATCCAGCAGTTTCAATTCTTTTCTTCTTATTTCAGGTTTCTTTGATACCCTCCCTCTAAATCATCCATTATAAATTTTATTTTTTAGTTTTCAATTGTTGCCATTCATCTTTTACTTCGATAGGTTCGCAGTGAGCAGGACAAACCCAGTTAAAGGAGTATTCACTTATTTTAGTTATAGATTCATTTAATGTAGTTTGATCCCATGTCATAAATGCTGGAGTTGGTTTTAACTGTCCCTTTGAGTTTCTTACTAGATCACCTGCAAATAAAACATCCTTATAAAGTAAGCACACATGTCCAGGGGTATGATCTGGTGTTTGTATTACTTCAAAGTCATCGAATCGATGGTTATTATAAGCTTGTAATTTTTCAGGTTTTTTTACTCTCATTATTAATGATACTATTTTTTTAAGTCCAGGACGGCTTTTATCGCCTAAAATGTATGGTATATCCTCCTGTGATGCCCATAAAGTGGCCCCTGTTTTCTTCTGGAGTAATGCGGCGTTTCCAATATGATCCACGTCATGATGTGTTAATAGAATATGCTTAATATTTTCTGGTTCAATATTTAGGGATTTAATTTCCTTTAAAATATTCTCACCCTTTCCAGGCACCCCAGTATCTATTAGAATCGTTTCTTCATCCTTAACTAAGTATGCATAATTACCTTTTGTTGATTCTAACGCGTATACATTTTCTTCTATCTTCAAAATTTAAACCCCTATTCCAATTTTTGACTGTATGTCAGTCAATACTTTATTTAAAAATAATATGAAACAATATTTAACCTCTTAGATTAACTCTTTAATTTTCGGGTTTTGGGTATCATTGGGGGTTACTCTTGATTATCTAAGTCTTCTAATATTTTAAGCGCGTAATCTCTGATAATATTTTCTTTAAAGATTACAAGCTTTTGATTTTTATCTATTCCAAGAACTACCATGCTGTCTCCAGCTTTTATATCAAATCTGTCTCTGGCTTCTTTGGGGATGACAATCTGTCCTCTTTCTCCCACTTTAACAGTGCCAAAAAAATGTTTATCTTTATATGTCCCCATAAGTATACCTCCATGGTTTAACATGATCATATTTATCATATAATACATGTTTGAGCATGTATTTCATACTATACATATTTAAATTTTATGGATCTAAAATTTCGCCAATGTAACAATTAATCATTTAACAACAGTTTAGACGGTGAATTTTCCAGTTTAATCGCTTTTTCCGGACACATTTCACTGCAGCACATACAGGTTATGCATTCCGGATAATTAAATTCAGGTACACCCGCATTAACGCTTAAAGCTCCCATCGGGCAGTTTTCAACGCATCTCCCACATTTAGTGCAAATCTTGGGATCAATTGCAGGTTTCAATGATGGAATTTTATCTAGTGGAAATATCCGGATGGAAGGCCATTTAAAATCAGTTACTAATTCTGGTTGATAACCTTTAATCTCAATTTTAGTTATATCTGCTTCTCCAAGCCCGCGTTCGCACGCATTTTTATTTACAGGTGTTAAGTGATCCTCTCCTAAAATATAACAGATTAAACTATCAACTGCAACAGCATCAGTGGAGGCTAAGATCATTCCCAGTTTTCGGGGATCTCCAGAAGATGCTCCGCTGCCTTCCATTCCTATGACTCCATCAACAATGTTTAAGTTAGGTTTGGTCAGGGCAAACAAATCAACAACTACCTTTGCAAAGTCCAATGGTTTGGGAGCTCTTCTATGATAATCAACTTTTGTAAGCCCTGGAACAGTGCCATACATATTTTTAATGGCACACGTTAACATGGTGTGACTATGGGTTTTGATTTTGGGCACGTTAATTATAAAATCTGCATCTAAAACTGGTTTTGCTATGTGATACTGGTTCCCATTAATTTCCTTTTCATAGACTCCTCCCGCTTCAAAATTTAAAATTTTTGCACCTAACCTGTTACATACTTCTTCAATACCTGTAATTTCCCAGTGTTTTCCCACATTACCTACAAGACCTCCAGGGCTATCACCAACTAAAGGAACAGCACCTACCTCTTTAACAACATTAATAATAGCTTCAATTAATGATGGATGGGTTGTAATGGCTTCCTCAGGTGCCTTAGCAAGGAGTATATTCGGTTTAATTAAAACTCGGTCACCTTGTTTAATCAATGATGAAATACCACCTAAACTATCTAAACAATTGTTAACTGCACTCTGCACTTCTTTTATATTGTAAGAATTACACTTTGATATGCTGACTGATGTCATTTTATCCTCCTTTAATTCTTTGTTAAAGTACTAAATCCAAAAATTATTTATCAAATGTTCAGTTAGTATCTTTAAATAACAATTTTCAGCGTTAATTTCATTAACCGTGCCAAAAAAGAGTTATTCTTATGATTTCTGAATATTGTCATATAATTCTATTCCATATAAATCGTACTTATCATACAATTCATATTTAAAATATAGATCATACATATCATATTTAAAGTTTACGAAACAAAGAATTCATAAAATTAGTGAATATAAAAAAAATAAGAATATCTTTAATGAACAAAAAACAGTTTTAAAATTAAAAAGAATATTTAAAAACAAATCTTATCATTAATCTTGACTATCCAAGTCTTCTAATATTTTTAGTGCAAAATCTCTCATTACATCTTCTTTTAAGATTATGAGTTTTTGGTTTTTATCTCTTCCAAACACTACTAAGCTGTCTCCAGGCTTAATATCAAATCTATCCCTGGCTTCTTTAGGAATAACGATCTGTCCACGTTCACCCACCTTAACGCTGCCAAAAAAATGGTTATCTTTATAATTTCCCATAATACCTTCCTCCATCATTTCACATTAATAATACTTATCATACAATTCATATTCAAAGATTTATATCCTACAATCCATATTTAAATTTTACGTAAAATTCTACTATTTTAAGCGATTTTCATCTTCAAAACAAAATTAATGAACATTTATTTAAAAATATACTCTAAATTCGAAAATATATGCTACTTTAAATTAATTAATAAGCATTGAGTACATCAAAATAGAAGAAATATAGATTAATCCTCTGCTAATCCTACAAAAACCCACATTACACCAAATTTATCACGAACTATTCCATGACATGGGCTGAAAAATGTTTGATGCAAAGGTGCATTCACATTTCCTTCTTCAGATAGAATATCAAAAGCATGCTTTACCTCATCTACACTGGTTTCAACCACAATAGATATTCTTTCAGTTGTTGCATCGTTCAATTCTCCAATCAGATAAGCGCATAAAATTGTCGCCAAATGGTAAAGTTGCCATCACGACCCACTCTTTTTGATTTTCTGGGATTTGTACAGGATTACCTGGATCTTGAGGTAAATCCGAAAACTGCATAATTTCAGATACTTCACTCTCAAATGCTTTTTTATAGAGCTCGATTGCCTCCTGGCATTCTCCTTTAAAGATAAGATATGGTCTGATTTCCATATAGTTTCCCCCCTATTGAGTTTAATATGTATTTAAGTCCATCTAAATTACTGAATTCCCAATTTAATAATTTATGTAGAACTCATAATTGTATATTATATAAATTGAATTAATAGAGTTAAATAATTGCCATACGAGTAAAAAAAACATCATAATAAAACATTTATATTTATTTCCAGAAATTCTTCTTTAAAATACTTATTAAAAATTCAATAAAGTATTTTATGAAATTTCAAGCGTTACATTATTCTATTAATATTTTAGCCCGCGGGCAATCATATCTACTAATAATTACAATAATTAAATGAATTATATGATATTGTTTTAGATGTAAATCATGTTTAAGCATATGATATGCTCCAAAAATATTAAAAATCAATATACTTATAAAGTTTGAACTATGATACATGTAAAAGTATAAAAGCGTAAAATTCCAATAAGAGCATAAATTAATAGGAAATAAACTTTGGAAATGAATACATGGAATACGAAAATGCCCAAAAATTAAAGGAAAAACTTTTAGATGATCATGAGGGGATTGCCCTTGAGGATTTAATAGATGGTAACGAAATTGTTACGGGCAATGGTACCTGTTACGATATAGAAAATAAATCCACGCTTAAATTTAATACATTAAATCAGGAAAAGGCAAGAGACAAAATTTTATCAGATTTAAAATTATTAAACGGAATTGGAGCATCAAGGGAACTAAAATTACAAAGTGAAGGGTACAAAACTATTGAAGACCTTGTAGAACATGAAAGGTTTGGTAAGGAAGCCTCTAATTTATTAAAGATCATTGACAGCTGCAACAACTGCTATATATCTGATAGAATTTCAGAATGTTACCCAAAATCTCACCCCATGTCTTTATTTTCCTCCAGTTTTTCTAAAGATGAAGATTTCATCTTTTTAGATATAGAAACTCTGGGATTTAGCAACGTTCCTATAATCCTTTTAGGGGTTGCCAAGGTTCATGGAAATCAGATATGTGTAAACCAGTATTTATCAAGGAGTGTAGCTGAAGAAAGCGCAGTGTTAGAAGCATTCTTATCCCATATTGAATCTGAAAGCGTATTTGTAACTTTCAATGGGCAGACATTTGATATTCCTTACATTCGAAACAGAATGAAACATTTCGGTATAAAAAAAAATTTAAGCATGCCCCACTTTGATCTGCTTCACTTTTCACGGCGAACATGGAGTGATGAACTACCAAACTGCCAGTTAACAACAATTGAAAATCACTTATTTGGTATAGAAAGAGAAGACGATGTACCAAGCGGATTAGTACCTGCATTTTATAAGACATACCTTAAAACCCAAAACATTGGGCCTTTAGTTCCAATAATTGAGCATAACAGGCAGGATATAATCACTTTGGCACTGATCTTTTCTAAATTACATGATGAATATTCATTATATTGATCTAAAGTTTAAAATTTAAGACATTTAAAGATTGGAAATATATCCACATATAAATAAAACAATATTAAAATTATAAAACAAAAAAAATGCTAAATGCATTTATATCACGTGCTGATCCATTTACGGAGGCGGAGTATGAATAGTAAACCTATCAAGATTTTATTAATAGAAGATAACAAAGAAGATGCTATCATCATACGGGAGATGTTAAAAGAAACTTCAAGTACCTCGTTTGAATTGAAGCATGTTGATAGACTTAAAAATGGTTTTGAAAGTCTTTTTAATGATTCATTTGATGTACTGCTACTTGATCTAAATTTACCTGACAGTTGGGGTTTTGATACATTTATTAGAACCTATGATCAGGTACCAGAATTACCTATCGTGATTATGAGTGGTTTTGATGATGAAGATATTGCAGTTAAGGCAGTTCGTGAGGGTGCTCAGGATTATCTGATTAAAGGACAGATCGACGGGCGATTATTGGCTCGTTCAATTTCTTATGCTATTGAACGTAAAGAAACTGAGAAAGAGTTAATGAAAAGCCAAAAAGATCTAAGAGAATTAATTGAATGGCATGAAAAAGAACTCTTAGAAACAGAAAAAAAACTGCAAGAAGAAATGACAGAACGTGAGATATTAGAGAATAAATTGGTTGATGCACTTAAAAATGTAGAATCCGAAAAATCAAAGTTAAATATTTTAATAAACAAGTTACCTGTTGGAATTTTAGTTGTAGAAGCATCATCAGGTAAACCTATAATTAAAAACAAAAAGTTAGACGACATCTGGGGCGATTTAGAAATAGGTGAACTTGCAGAATACTGTTATTACAATGGTTCTCACCCTGATGGAAGACCCTATGAGCTTGAAGACTGGCCATTAACACGCTCTATTACAAGCGGCGAAGAAATTGAAGACGAAAAGATTATTATTTCAAAAGAAGACGGCACCAAAAGTGTTATAACTAATAGCTCCACCCCTATACGGGACAACAACGGCCACATAGTTATGGGAATCTCTATTTTCTCAGATGGTGACTGATTAAACTTAACTTATATCTTATTTTAGATAGCAGGATATCCAGACCTTGAAAATTTAGAAACTCTATGGCTGATATTTCCAAAATTAGTCAAGTATATCTAGATATCCCATTTAATTTAAGTAATCCAATATATTAAATAATTACTACTTTTTTAATTTAAAGTATGATATTACTATTTTAATTCTTAAAACTGGAAGAAATAATTTAGACATCTATAAAAATATACTCACTTTAAATATAATGGTCTAAATTATTTCTTTTATCATAATCTTTTGAGAGATGCTTCAGTAAATGCAGGGATATCATCAGGCCCACGACTTGATATTATGTTGCCGTCTTCAACAACTTCTTCGTTTACGTATTCCGCTCCAGCATTTTTAATATCCTGAATAATAGATTTCCATCCTGCTACTCTGCGCCCATTAATAACTTGAGCTGTAATTAAAAGTTGAGGGGCATGACAGATTGCAAAAACTGGCTTATCATTTTCAACAAATTCTTTTACAAACTGTACTACATTCTGGTCTTCCCTTAATTTATCAGGAGAACATCCGCCCGGAATAAAGATGGCATCAAAATCATTTACTGACACATCTCCTGCAGATTTTTCAACTGTAACCTTTGTTTTTTCTTCTTTTCCTTCTACTGTTTGCCCTCTTTCAGTTCCTATATGGGTAAGTTCATGTCCAGCTTCTTTAAATGCTTTTGAAGGTTTAATGTATTCTACATCCTCAAATTTTGGTCCAATTAAAACTCCTATTTTACTCATTTGATCACCTAATCATTTACAGTATTTTAAAAGTGTAATTCCGATTTAGTAGTAATAATTATATAATTAATATTATTAAAATAAATCGATGGATAATTTTTTAATTAATTTAAACAAATCACTTCAACGCATTAACTTTCGTTATAAATACTTAAGTAAGATAGAAGAACATAATCTTTTAAAAATTATAGTTAATCCAGTTTAAATTAGATATTAACTCACATATCTACGACTTTGTTTTTTTTATAAAAAGAAATTGAAAATAAATTAAAAATTAGTATTATTACACTGATAACATTGAAGAAGTTATAATTTATACGAGATAACTTACTTTTTAAATAAATTAAAGACATTTAATTAAATGTAATTTTTAATGGTTTCTTTTAATTGAATGTCATCAAAGGGTTTTTTTATAAAAGCATAAGGTTCAGTTTTACTAATCTCTTCATGTTTTCTTGGATCATGACTACCTGTAATATAGATTATTGGAGTATTAAAATTGTTTCTAATTTGTATTGCAGTGTCAATACCATTTAGTCCCTCATTTAAGTATACATCCATAAGAATTAAATCAAATTTATTAGTCTCTATTATATTTAATGCTGCTTCTCCGGATCGTGCTATATTAACCGTGTAATCCATTGATTTCAGTTTTTGTTCTAGATCTAAAGCCACAATACCTTCATCTTCCACAATTAGAACATTTGACAATTGAATCATCCTTCTAGTGCATATTAATTTCATGAATCGTATTAATATACCTTTAATTCAAGATATAACACTTTATAATCGTTGTATCTGTAATTAGAACTATTTAACATTTTAGGCTCTTATTAATTACATTCTTCAATTTAATATAATCAAACGGCTTTATTAAATAGTCATAAGGTTCAGTTTTTTTAATTCTTTCGTGGGTTATTGAGTCAGGATAAGCGGTGCTATAAATAATAGGAGTATTAAAATTGTCTCTAATTTGTACTGCCGTTTCAATACCATTCATTTCCCCTTCTAAAACCATATCCATTAAAATTAAATCAATTTTATTGGTTTCTATTATTTTTAATGCATCCTCACCTGAAGAAACTATGTCAATAACATTATAATTCATAGATTCAAGCATTAATTTAATATCAAACGCTACAATGAATTCATCTTCCACAATAAGAATATTAGCAACCATTAAACAGGATATATAGTCTTATAGTTATTAAAGTGTTGTATTTATTGAAAAAAATAGACAGTGCATATTCATAGTGCACATAATAGACTACATTATATTCCAAAATTTCTAAAGCTCTTTTCCTATTCTCTATTACTACATCTTTCATTTTTACAGTTTAAGGCAAATATATTCCAAAGTGAGATAAAATAAAAGTTATTCCTTATATGGAATATGCGTTTTAAAGCTTATTTTTGATATAATAATTGGATTAAATGTATTAAAATTGTTTGAAAGAAAATAAGTCACAAATATGCTTTTGCACACAATCACAAAAATGAAATTATAAATAAGTCAAAAAGTAATATATATAATTGGATTATTAACATTTAATCCCTGGACATCATTCATCCCCTTTTTTGATGTTCAGGACAATATCGATTATTATTTTTTTTAATCAGTTAAATTAGGATAATCAATATTTTGGGGTAATTGCACGCTATTAAACCAAAAATCTTTAAAAGTGTATATATATGATTCAAACTCATCAAAATCAAAAGGTTTGGATATATATGCATTTGCATGAAGTTCATATGATCTAATAATGTCCATATCATCGTTAGAATTTGTCAAAACAATTACTGGAATGCATTTTAATATATCATTACTTTTAATTTCTTTAAGAACTTCAAGACCGTTTTTCTTAGGTAAATTCAAATCTAATAAAATTAAAGAAGGTGTTGAACAACTTTTATATTTACCATCTTTATGTAAATATTTCATGGCTTCAATACCATCTTTTACACTATTAAAATTAATATTCCATTGATTAATATCAATTACTTTAGCTATTAAACTTGTTTCATCAGGATTATCTTCTATAACTAAAATATCAACTGTATTTGTCCCCTTCATGAAATATATCTCCCCTTTAATATTGTCTTATGTTTATATTCACATAAGTAAATACTAATTTAAGATAAAATGTGAAATATTAATTAAAAAAAATAGAAGATTGTCAATATTTTGCGATTTCATATCATTAAATTTTACACAGATGGATTAACCTAATTTGATCTAAACTTTTTTTGTATAGGATACTTTTAAATCAATTACTACTTAATAATTAATTATAAATTAATATGATGAAACTTTGAATAAAATATAGTTGTAAAGGTTTCATTTATATGGAGAACTGATTTTATGACGGATGTTATAAAAAGTACTGGAAAAAAAGAACCATTCCAGCCTGAAAAAATTATAAATTCAATTGAAAATGCAGTTAAAGACGCTGGTTTTAAACCACAGCAAAAAATAGATGTTATAGAACGTGCTTCAAGAGATGCCATACAAATGGCACAAAATACGAATAGAATTGAAACAAAACAAATAAGAGATGTTATATTAAATGATTTAGAACAAGATGATCGGCAAATTGCTGATATATGGAGACAATATGAACACCAACATAATAAATAAAGCATTATAAGAAGTTTCTTTTATATCATTGAGATCATTTGACATTCTAAATTATTAAAATCAAAAGGAGGTAATAATAGATGTCACTTCCAGAATTAGAGTATCAAAAACTAATAAACATCTTAAAACAATATAAAAAACAACATTCACCAACGATAGAAGAAGATCTTCAAGATATCATTAAAAGTATAAAGTTAGATGCAGAGATTAGTCATAAAGATTTAAACAAAGCTAAAATAAAAGTAATTAACACTTTTAGAGGTCCTGAAATCAGCGTTACATTCGAAGATTAGGCATCTATTATAGTCAAAAGGTTAAAATATGACAAGAATATTAGTGCCTACAAATGGCTCAGAAAACACACAGAAAGCAGGAGAATATGCTATCACCACTGCTGAAATAAGCTCAGATATCATATTATTGTACGTAATTGATACTGATTATTTGGGTGAATTAAGCCATGCAGATTTAAGGGAAAATTTACAAAAAAGATTAATAAAAATGGGAAAAGGAATCATTAACGATTTTAAAAAACAAATTGAAGATGCTAAATGCCAAGGACACTGTAAACATGTCAATCTCATCCCTTTAATCAAAGAAGGCAAACCAGAAGAAGTTATACTGAAAACTATTGAAGACGAAAACATTGATAAGATAATAGTGAGTAAATCTAATAAATCAACTATAGAAAAGTATGTTATTGGGAGCATTACCCAAAAAGTAGCTAAAAAAGCAAAAATTCCAGTAGAAATTATCTAATTTAAAAAAATAAAAAAGCAGCTGCAAAATGAATTAAATTAAAAAAAATAGTTTTGAGGAAGGGTTTCCTCCTAAATTTATAGTAGTACTGTTTTAAAACAATTCATAATTCTGGAAACAGCTTAATTG